>CAJUOM010000005.1:14986-49512 GCA_910588255.1 uncultured Alphaproteobacteria bacterium | reverse complement strand
TATTGAATTTCATTATTATTAACCATAATCTCGAAAAAGATAATGCTCAAGAGCCTAAAAAATTATAGATAATATAAAGAGCAAGTGCAGCGTCCTCATTGGCTGTAAAATATTCCAAGGCTGAGGACATTTATAAGCCCTGATAATTCATATTAATTTATGGTTATCGGGACTTCTTTTTTAAGATAGTCTGGTAGACTACCGGTAAATCTTTGCTGCAAAAATCTAATCTGTATATCTATTCTAAATTAAGCTTCCTCAGGGAAATCTGCAGCTTTGCTGTACTCAAAAAAAATCGTAAGGAACCACAGCATACCTGCATCTGTTTTTTTTCTTTGTGGTTGAAGATGTAGAAAAAAAATAACAGCCTGACATAGAACATCAGACTGTTATAGGGGGAACTTTAATATTCTTTGTCATCATCTTCTAAGAGCAATACCTTATCTATGGGATATTCATACTCATTGTTGAAGCCACCCGAATAGGAGTTTTTAGTTGCTTCTTCCGGGAGCCTTTCGGATGACCAAGGGCAATCAAAGTTTTTTTCTCTTTTTTGTTTTAAATCCCAGCTTCTTTTTTGGGCTGAGCATTTAGTCGAACAAAATAAAGAGGTAGGAGATTTTACCGGATTCTTTTTACACCAAATACACAATTTTAAATGTTTCATTTAGATTCCTTCGCCTGTCAGAACCCCTTAAATCCTTCTTATTCTCCTATGTGTAACCATGCTTTCTTGTAAGCATAGTATATACTATTAATAATAAAAAAAAGAATGAGGAAATTTTTTATGGATATTAAAGTATGTGGCATGTCCGAACAATATTTAAGAGTGATTTTAGGTGTTGGCGAACAAGTTATAGGTGAACCGGATGTTATGGTTGCAGCAACTAAAAAAATTGATGTTATTGGCACATTTGCAGAGGATAATGAAAACACAGAAAACATTTTTATTGGGAGAGAAGCAAACAGTGAACTTATCCTCGCCCCAAGTATTCCTGGTAATGTTTATGTGGTAAAATGTGAACAAGATATAACTTATACCATTCTTAAACATTCATTATTTGCTAGAACTAAAAATATCGATGTTAAGAAGAAGTACAATACTTATGGGCATTTTGAGTATATCTTAGCTTCAGGACAAGGTTTCTTATGCTTCTCTGCCTTTGGGGAGGCTTATGAAATAAAGCTGGACGGACAGCAAAGCTTTGTGTTTGATGACAGTCACATCCTGGGCTGGGAAAATAGTTTAGAAGTTGAGTCGGTCAAGGTCGATATTGATCAAAAAACTTCTATTACTGATGATAAGAGTTTGGAAGTGAATTTTGAACATGGAAACCTGTCAGGTGAAGACTTGGTATTGAAATTTTCCGGTAAAGGCAAAGTATATTTTTGTACACGAAACAAAGATGTATATCTCAAAGAACTGGTTAATTCTAAGGGAAAATAACCAGTTGGAGTATCAATCCTCATAACGGCTGGGGGACGACAATAGAAAAGCCTCAATAGTAATGACTATTGGGGCTTTCTTATAGGTAAGTTATAAAATCAGAAAACCTTCATACCGAATATTTACATTATTTGGGAAAATACTTATATTAATGACTGAGGTGATATATGGAATTAATTAATTTTACCTATTGTGATATTGAACCTGATCAAGTATATGATGGTCTTAATGGAAAGAAATTAGCATTATACTATAATGATGATTTATATATGGTAAAATTTCCTAAAGATAAACATTTAACCAATGGATATGCCAGCAGTACAATTAATGAGTATATTTCTTCTCATATTTTTCAAGTGTTAGGATTTAATACACAGGAAACGTTATTAGGGTATTATGAAGACAATATCGTTGTGGGATGTAAAGATTTTGAATATCCCGATAAGAAGTTATTAAGTTTAGCAAAGATAAAAAACACATTATACGGGACCATGCGAACTTCATCTCCAGATCCGGAAAATTCATCATCGTTTATTAGCACAGATTTGTATGAAACTCTTGATGCTATTAATAAACAACAACTTATAGACGTTGAGGTTATGCGTTCTTTTTTCTGGGAAATGTTTATTGTTGATACTCTTATTGCAAATTTTGACAGACATAATGGAAACTGGGGAATTTTACGCAATAACATGACAAAAGCAAAAATAATAGCACCTGTTTATGACAATGGATCAAGTCTTTATCCGAAGGTAAATAATCAGGACATCGCCTATTATTTGTCCAATGAAAGAGGATGTTTTAATGGATTAATGCTTAATCATACAACTTCAGCTATCACCTATAGAGATAAAAAGATTAATCCTCAAAACTTTTTATTGGAAACTAATAAAAAAGAAGTCTTGGTTGCTATACAGAAGGTTTTGTCAAAATTAGACTTAGAACCAATTATTGATTTATTTTATAATATTCCAGTAATAAGTGACCAAAGGAAAGAGTTTTATTCTAAGGTATTGGATTATAGAACAAAATTTTTATATAAGATATTAAAAAAGAATAAGTTGACAATTTTTTATGAACAATCAAACAGCCAGGGCATGTCATTATAATTTAGTTAATTAAGAACGAGTTGATGATGTTTCAAGTCATTTATTCTTCTTTTTCTAATTTGGTCGATTGAATGATATAATCTGATCATGGATGTTTTGATTTTGTTGAGTTACAATATTGGGAGGATAAAGATTAATCTTAACTTTGGAATTATCTAAATATTTGTGGATTTCAGGTTCCACTTTATCCCATGAAAGACCTCCGCAGCCACAGCCAAGGGCGGGGATACCAATAGAATATATTTGGTGTTTATCAATATAATTGGCTGATGTTTTAAGCCCTTTTCTAATACCTTCAAGACTACTTTTATCTTTCCAGTGCTGTTTCGTAGGAAAGTTGATAATAACAGGCTGATGGTCTGTTGCAGGTGTGATATAAAGTTTCCCAGGCATAAGTTTGTTATTCTGACAAATGTTTTTATATTTGTGGTAGTTTTCAGGGGAATATTTCTTAGATTCAGATGCAAGTCCTTTACCCATAACACCAACACAGTTAATAGGATTGATAAAACATTTCTCGTTGAAGATTTGAGGCTTAGTCTGTAAATTCCTTGGAATTACCTTATTTGTATGGGAAGTTAATAACCAGTAATTCATGCAGCTATGGATATCAGACATGGCTTCGTGGGCATGGATAACAGGAATATTATATTTTTTACAGAGGTTCTGGAGGCAGGTTGTGCCTTTCCCCTTTGGTTCCATAATAAATTTCATAAAAATTTCCTGTGTAATAATTCTATAAAATAAATCAACTATATTATTATATATCATTTGTGAAAATTATGCATATAGTTTAATAGAGGTGAACAGTTTATGTATACACTTAAATTGACTAAAGACAGCCCTTATATTCGGTCTTTTTTCATATACAACTATATCAAGGATAATATAGGGGCAATGGAACTGCCAAAAGAAGACAGGCTTATTAAGTTTGATTATGCCGAAGATGGGATTGTTATCAGCTTTAAATCCAAGAAAGTTTTTGACATTATTACAAAGTGCTATGAGAATGACATTTCTAAGCTAATAGCTGAAGATCCTGATTTCGATCACCCTGTTATAATTGATAATTACAATGAATGTATTAATACTATAATATATAGTAAATGCAAGAATGATTTTGCAAGGTTGTCAGATCTAATAGGAACAACTGACCTTGACAGTATTACAGATACCGTGCTTGATTTATTGAGAAGTAAAGGTTTCAATTTTGATCGGATGTTATCTAGCAAAGGTAAGTTCAAACCTGATGAAATCTTGTACATAAAGGATTGTTATGAAGAAAATTATAGTTTTGCTCCTTGTTAGTTTGTTATTCCCAAGTATAAGCTATGCCGGGGGAAACAGAACCAATGAATCTTTTTACGATGCCAAGAAAATGCTTGAGAAATATGTTTACTCAATGGTTGATAAAAAAACAATCTATTGTGGTTATGAGTTTTTCTTGCCAAACAAGAAAATCAGCTTAGGTGATGGGTTTGAGGCGGCTGAATACAAAAAAAGAGCCGGCAGGGTAGAATGGGAACATGTTGTACCTGCTGAAAACTTTGGCAGGACTTTTTCCGAATGGAGAGACGGGCATGTTCTTTGTGTTGACAAAAAGGGTAAAAAATATAAAGGCAGGAAGTGTGCGGAAGAAACCAATAGAGAATACAGACTGATGCAGGCTGACATGTATAATCTCTATCCTTCAGTTGGTGCTGTCAATGCTACAAGGTCTAATTTCAATTTCACCCAGTTTGAAGATGGAACTCCAAGTTCCTTTGGTGCATGTGAAGTAAAAATCTATGACAGAAAAGTTGAAATTCCTGAACATGCCAGAGGCAAAGTTGCCAGAGCATATCTTTATATGGAAGATACCTATCCTAGATATAAAATGGGCAGATCTAGCAGGCAACTCATTGAAGCATGGAATAAACTCTATCCTGTGACTGAAGATGAGTGTTGGAGAACGAAAATTATTGAAAGCATACAAGGCAATGAAAATAGAATAACCAAAGGTTTGTGTCTTGAGGCAGGGTTATGGTAACAGAATATATAATGAAAAACAAGGATAACAATGTCTTTTCTTTTTTGGTTAATGATTCTAAGGATGAAGTTGTAAAAATAACAACTATCAATAATGAATTTAAAAATCTGGAGCCTGCATTTATAAAAACAATAAAAGAAATAGTTCATAAACGTAGGTTTTCTTCCGGTAGAATGTATGCTGAAGAACTTATGAATACTTATGGGAATAATAATTTATTCTCTTATATTGATGCAGGATTAGGATTATCTTTGAATGATACTTCTTGGTTTGTCCCTGCCGATAAGGATTACAAGTGGGAAGATTATAATTTTTATCAGAATGAATTTGATAGAAATGTGACTGATACTGCCTTATTTGGTAAGAAATATCATAAGTCAGGCATTATTATGTCTCCAGAATTTACTACAGCTGGTATGCTCAAAAAGGCATGGGTAAGAGATGATACAGGAATAAAACTTTATAAAGGCGGCACTGAAGTATATGCCAATGGAGGCAAGGAAGCTTATGCTGAATATTATGCTTCACAACTTCTTGAACTTTTGGGGCTTAATCATGTCCATTATGATTTGGTAAAATTGAATGGAGAAGTTTTTTGCTCATGTTTATCGTTTACTGATGAAAAAGTCGGGTTTACTCCCACTAGCAGTCTTTTGGAACGGGAGAGTATTGAGAAATACGGATTAGAAAATTTTGAAGACTTAATGTTTTTTGATGGATTTATTGGTAACTTGGATAGGCATAAAGGTAATTGGGGAGTCCTTTTTGAGAATGATACCAATGAAATTATTGGTGCTGCTCCAATTTTTGATAATGGATTTAATTATTTGAACTTATTAACCTTAGACGAATATGATAATTTCTCTGAAAGAAACTATCTGACTTTTGACAGAAAAAAACCACTGGAACAGGCTAAGGAATATTTCAGGGATAGACATATTGAGGGGTTAGAGAGGATTGTTTCTGCTTCATTTGAGCAGCCTGAATTTAATGAGTTTGAAAAATATACCAGAAAATTTGAAGAGTTCATTAAAAGAAGATCCGAAAATATATTAGAGCAGAGTTTGTCTCCCTATTTATAAAAAACACATATAGTATATTTAGTTAGAGGTAAAAGCATGAAACAATTAATTTGCAAAGTGCTAAAAGTCAAAGATGGTAAACTATATATAAAACCTTATGGGGGGTCTAGAATATTCCCTGTAAAAACAAATAAATTTTTCCCTGCTGATTCTATTGTGAAGATATCTTTTTCGGATGAAAAGATTGAGGACATGGAACAAATTACAGGTGAGAAATATCAATTTGAAATAATCGAAAAGGTCGAAAGTGACAATGAAGTAATGCTGAGATTTAAGAATGAAAAATTCGAGTTTTTTAAATATTTCAAAAAATATGACATTCTTCTCAGCAAAATATTGAAAGATAATTTTGTCAAAACATTAATTTTCAGTGATTTAAGCATACTGTGTGACTTGGATTACTATGAAGGAGCATGATATGGCTCATCCTATGATTGAAATGTTAAATGAAGAGATGCAGTGGACAAATGAAATGTATTTGGCTACAGGAAAAAAGCTTGGCGTTACCATTTATGATGTTAATAAGAAAAATGAAATCTTTCAACACGAGTTGGAGGCTGCGAACAGAATAAACCTTGATGGTGAAGTTACGACTTCAGTGACCACTTCTTTTGGATCTGATTTAAGTTTTAATTAAGATGTGTGAACGTCCTTATTTATAGAGGATTAAACCGGAATAATAAGGGGCAGTTAGCCCCTTTTTTATCTAAAAACTCGGGGCATTAGTTTCTTCTTCAACTTTATAGGAGGTCTGTTTAGGTCCTTCTCGTAAAAAAGTTGAAAGACCCGTGTATCTTTTTTGAATCTTATTTCTGCCAATAGCACTTAGAATGGCAGATTTTTCTCCTACAAGATGGCAGATCGTTCTGGTCCTTGTAATAGCTGTATAGAGTAAGTTTCTTTGCAGCATAACATAATGAGAATTTGTCATACAAATAATAGTAACAGGACTTTCTGATCCTTGTGATTTATGGACAGTTATGGCATAGGATAAATCCATATTGGGAACCTGTTCATAAGGAATTTCTATAACTTTATCATAGAAGTCAACCACAATAGATTCATCTTCGGGATTGTTGGATTTAATAATTCCTTGTTCTCCATTAAATACATTGAGCTGGTAGTCATTTTTATTTTGGATAATCTTATCACCTACTCTGAATTTGTTATTAAAAGTATTGATAGGCTTACCGTTGGGATTAAAGGTATCTTGTAATACCTTATTAATTGCATTAACCCCAAGTTCACCTTTTCTCATTGGCAGCAAAATCATAATGTCATCCAAAGTATAATTTTTGCCTGTTTGAGGATTGGTTTGACTTAATGTCTTTTGAACAATTTCAATAAGTTTTTGTTTGTCTTCTTTATAAATCTGTTCTTTGGTTTCTTCAGGTAGGTCTTTTACTGACTGAAGAGGAGTATAGAAAAAGTCTGAGGTTTCCATTTCGTCCCCAAAAACAAAGCCTTTTTTATCTCCATCTTTTACAGCATGGGCATTTTTAGAGATAAAAGCATTATTTTTTTGCCTGAAGATGTGTTCCAACTTTGCCATTGGTACAACCCCGGATTCAAGCAGGTCTTTGAGAATATTGCCGGCTCCGACTGATGGAAGCTGGTCAATATCACCCAACATAAAAATTTTGGCATCAAGAGGAACTGCATTTAGGAAGTTTGAGAACAGTTCTATGTCGATCATTGAACTTTCATCAATTATAAAGTATTTTTGGGCAAAGGGCTCTTGTTCATTATGGACAAAACAACTTCCATTAAAACCCAGCAGCCGGTGAATAGTAGAAGCCTGATAATTTGGATTATCGATAGCCTCGGTCATTCTCTTGGCTGCTTTGCCTGTGGGAGCAATAAGAGCAATATCTTTTGGATGAATACCATATTGTTCCAAAACTTTAATATAAGTTTTGAGGAGAGTTGTCTTGCCTGTTCCGGGACCACCGGTACCAATAAAGATAGGATTGATATAGGCATTGAGAATAATTTCCTTTTGTTTAGGATCAAGAGTTATTTTTTGCTCCATTTCCGCATTGGCAATGATTTCATGAAGTTTGCCAAGTTCTTCAATAGACAGGCTGTTTCTTTTTCGGTCGAGGAAATTTTTTAATCTCCATGAAATGTTTTTTTCCTGAAAATGTAATTCTCTGTTCCAAACAAGTTCGTTTTCTCTGTCCATGTAGATAAATTTCGTGTTCTGGAGCTTATTGCCTTCATCCAAAATTTTATTATAAAGGTCGTCACTGATTTTTTTATTTTTATCTTTGAAAAGTTCAATACATTCATGCATAAGAAGATTGAAGGATATATAACTATGCCCATTGGCAGGGACTAATTCTTTAATTATATATGTAAAACAAGCATTAATTCTTCTGGTGTCATCTTCTTTTATACCAGAATTTAAAGCAATGGCATCAGCAGTTTTAAATCCAATCCCTTTAATCTTTTCAGCCAGGGTATAAGGATTGTCTTCAATAGCTTCTTTAGCCTTTTCAGGCGTTTTCCAAATTTCTATCATCTGTTCCTTATGCCTGGGGCTGATCCCATAAGTTAAAAACAGTTCGTTAAAGATTTCGTTTTCTTTGTAGACAGCCCATGAAGTTTTAATTTTGGTTAAACTTTTATTGGATATTCCTTTGATTTTTAGCAGATCTTCACTATGGTTTTCAAGTAAATCTCTGATATCGCGATAAGTAGATTTGATTTCTTCCAAAGACTTCTTAGAAATACCTTTAATAAATTTTTGTTCAATGGCATTGAAGATAATTTCATTTTTATCAGCAATAGTCTGGTATTTTGTCACATCAAACTGTTTGCCAAACTTAGGGTGATTAACGATATCTCCATACAATTTTACATTGATGCCGATATTGATAAAAGCGATCTGACCTTTGATGTTTATATAATATTTACTTCCATCTTTGTAAGCTTTGAATACATCTTTGAATTTATCATCAAGATTCTGGTCTTGGATTTCTGCTTTTGCAATACCAAAACCTTCATTTGAATAAATTATTTTATCTACTTTTGCTAAAAGTTCCATAATAAGTCCTTGTTCAATGATATTCATTTATTATATATGTATTTTAATTTGGGACATGTATAATATAGACTATGAAAACAAAGACTATAGAAACTGAAATCAAGTATTTGGAAAAAGCAGAACAAATCGTCAAAAGATTTGAAAAAGAAACATTGTTGAATATTCATTCTTCGCTTGATGATTTTTATGCTTGGTTCTATGATTTGCTGACCGGTCTTAGCCCCTCATCCATTAGACTGTACAAGGCAGCAATGGTCTATTATTTTGAACAAATAAAAGCCCCTATCCAAATCATAGATTTGATTAAAAATATACATATTGAACAGACTGATGAACTTCCGAAAAGGACATCAGCTTTAAAAAATAAAAAGGTGATGGAACCTGTTCTCAAAAAAGTAGTATCAAGAATACTAAATACCAAATCTGAATATAGTATTTTTACTGCTCTTTTGCTGGTAACAAATCTCTATTTTGGTTTTCGACCTGTTGAATGGAAGTCTGCCGTATATGATGACAAGTCCATCACTATTAAAAATGCAAAAGCTACTAACGGAAGAGCTAACGGTAAATACAGAGTAATTAGTTTTCAAAAGAAAAATGATTATTTCACATTAGCCAAGGCTCTAATTGCTCAAATTGACAGCCTGCTGAAAAAACATACATGGGAAACTGTTTATGCCAGTTCCAGAAGCCTGCTTTACTATACTCAATACGATATTCCGGCAGAAGATAAAATAAGCTTTTATTCAACAAGACATCAGGTTGCAGCAAACCTGAAAAAGACCGGATTATCAAGAGAAGAAATTGCTATTATTATGGGACATAAATCAATTAATACTGCTTCAATTCACTATGCAAAGAAGAATGTTGGCAGAAAAATAAAAAAAGATGAAATCCCCAGATGTACCCCAACTAATATGTTGTTAAATTCAAATATTGTTATGAGAAGTGAATAGTCATGGCATACATAGATGAAGTTATAGAAAAAACCGGTACCATTTCAAGTACATTCAAAAACTTTGGCTTTATCTCACAAGCAAAGCTCTATGCAAAGTTTTATCATAAAATTGGAGATCCTAAGGCTCAGGTCTTGGCTGATATTATCAGGTCCAAACATGATAAGGACTTCAGCTTTGAGTCGGGCATGTGCTCTGAAAAAAATAATAAGAAAAAAGAACAAGAAATTTAAATAAAAGAAGCTCCATTAATCTGGAGCTTCTTGATTCACATATGAAGTTCGTCTTCAAGATAAGCATAATCTCGTTTAATAATCTTAGCTAATTCTTCAAACGCCTGAGAAGTAAGGTTTTTGATAGATTGCTGAGAAATATTTTCTTTCTGAGCTAAACTTTTAATCGTTTCCTCTCTGTTGGCATTATCGTAACCAATCCCCCATAACTGTCTGAGCAGCCTTTCATATGTAGGATTATTCAGCTTAGATAAGGCTTCTTCTAGTTTTTCTTTAATATCAAAATGATCTGAGGCAATATCTTCCAGGCTTGAAATACTGGTATCAGGGATATAATCTTCAAAAGTTCTGTTTTCACTGTCACCGCCAACCGGGGCATTGAGTGAGACAATAGTATTGGTTCCAATAAGCACTTCTTCAATCTTTTTGAGCGATACCTTCTTACCTCTTTCAGCAAGATATTTTTGAATATTTTCAGTGGTATAAGGTTCTCCTGTTTCTTTACAGTGAGCCTTATAGATACTGATTTCTTTAACAAGAGATTGGGTGTAAACAGGCAGTTTAATACATTGATATGTTTCAGGACATCTTTGGATAGCCTGCATAATCCAGTTCATCGCATAAGTTGAAAATGCTGCACCATTGCTGAGGTCAAACTTGTTAATAGCTTTTCTAAGCCCAAACAATGCTTCGTGATATAAATCTTCACGAGGAATACTCTGAGGATTAATAAGTTTATTAATGGAATCGTTAGTAGCAGCCTGAGCAAGCCCCATATTGTTTTCAAAAATAATGTTCTTTGTCTTCAAAATAAGCTGCATCAGTCCATTAATATTATCCATGTATTCTACAGCTGTTTTATAATCAAAAGGGAAAGTCTTGGCGTATGCTTTAAGTACCTTGTCGATCTCAAAATGTTTGTCATAAAGATACTGGGCTTTTTCTAATGAACATTCTATGAGGTCAGAATAAAGTGCCCAGCTAAGCTCATTTCTTTCTTTCCTATGAGTAACCCTGACAAATTCATCATAGGGGATACCCAAATCTTCTATAAAACCTTGGTGAGTCCTGACAATCATACCCCAATGGTCAATGATACTGTTCAGCACGTCAACTTCTTCCAAAAAAACTTCCTGAGCAAAGTCACATCTGGTGATTTCACTGAAAAAGAATTGCTTATAAGAAGAGTAACTTTCAATATATTCTTTGGAAGCTTTTCTGTAATGATAGTAGGGGTTGTCAATGATATTTTCGTAAAAAATAAAAGGAAGGATTTTGTTGTCGTTATAAAAATAAAAATTCTTCTGATCTTCCAATGATTTTAACAAGTCATTCCTTTGGACCATTGAGAGATTTCCCACCTTAACAGTTTCACCGTTTTCATCTTCCTCAAGATTTTCTTCAAATTCTGACATTCTTCTTAGAATATCTTTTAATTTCACAGTATTATTATAGATCCCGCTCTTCATGTTGATAATGTCTTGTATAAACGTCGGGAACTCAAGCAATTCAGCCAACAGGCTTTCTTCATAGCATTTCAGAAAATAGAACAACTTGTCTGTTTCCTGTTTTTTTAAATAGTTCTCTGGCTTTACTTTCAGATTTTTTCTCTGCGGAGTATTATTCATTTGGGGACCCTTGATTTTAGCTTAAGCTTTAACCCATTGCATAGATTCAAGTGTTTTTAACCTGAATCTATACATATTATATACAATATTTTTTATAATTAACAGCTTATGAGACTGTTTTTAGATTTTTTTAAAAATATCCTGGGATAGCATTTGGGTCTTCTTTCTCTTTATTTTCAGAGCCCGCAGCTTGTTCCATTTTAGTTTCCTGACTGTTCAGAAACTCAAGATATTCATCATATTCAGCTATGGGAGCAATATTGTCTTTGCTGTCAATGGTGGCATAAGGAATTGGCTGCTCATCTCTTTGGTAGAGTTGAATACCTTTATATGTTCTGTTTGCACTGGTAAGAATAGAAAGGTCATAGAAGCCACTGGAAAGCATTTCTGCAAGTTTTGAAGGAATCTTGCCATTTTCGGGAGCGAGGTTGTCGCATCTAAGAAAATATCTTGGCATCATGGTAATAGAAACAGGAGCAGGAAACTGTTCAATGAATTGTTTAATCCAATTAATGGAGTCAGCAACGAATTTTTCTTTAGGTAACACTTCTGTCACTATTTTGTTGTTTTCTTTATTTTTTTGAAAGAGTTTCAAATAAATTGGGGCAGTCACATACTTACTTTCTCCTGTCTCTGTTTCTTCTTCCCTGCCAAGTCTTTCCTTTGTACCGTCAATGTCAGCAAAAGCACTCACACAAACGAAAGACTTATTGTATGCCTGGTCTTTATATTTTGCACACATAAGGTCATAAAAGTCCCCAAGCTGTTTGGTTATGCCATCAATACTATTTTTAGCATTATCAAATTGTACTTGGTTGTCCACATCAAAAGCATTGAGAAAATATTCCTCTTTACCTCCTTCACCCCTTTTAATATTAAGTTTTGTTCTGATGCCATGCATAATTCTGGTTTTTGCCTGTTCAACATCAATACCTATTCTGTTACAATATCTGCTTGCAGTATATGTTGGGAAAACAACCCCTTCAGAATCTTTTACATTCTGATCGGAATCAAGTCTTTTGACTTCATGGAACAAAATAACACTTGCTCCAATTTGAGTTTCAGGATTTTTTTGTCTTTTTAAAAATCTGACAAATGCAGCTTTATCTTCAAGATCTTCTTCAGTCATGTTTTTATAATAATCTTGAATTTTCCCTTCTTTTTGTGGAGCGTCATCAACAATAATGGCAATCTTTACATCGTTACCATTTTCATCTTTTACCGGATCGAGATTTTTGTCCAGTTTGATACCTACTACAGCGACCTTCTCTTTTTCACCTTCAGTCTTGGCGGGCAAAAAGATGGATTTTTCTGTATCTATAGCAAAAACAAAAGGTTCGTTAAGCTGTTTTGAATTTTTCTTTAATTCATTCACCATTTCTTTAAAACTCATAGGATTATTACCTCGTTATAAAATTTTATTTCTATTATATGAGTTTTAATTTATGTGTATAATAAACTCTAATGACATTTTTTATAGAGGTAATCATCATGATTAATATCAAAGACAATAACCTTCCGGTTCCGGTTTTAATGAAATCAGCAAAGGATTTCACACCATTATTTGCAGCTCTTCTCAAGCAGAAGAGTATTGACTTTAATAGTCATTTAGAAACCATTATAAATATTTCCAATAAATTAACAGAGATGCTGCTTGTTGAACAACACTCTGAAAAAGAAAGATGTTACAGTGAGTCTTTCATCTTGGGTGAGGTCGTTGATCTCTACTGCAAGGCTCTTGAGGAAGATAGATTGGAAGGCATTGAAAAATCCATCATTAATTATATAGGAGCAACGTCAAGAACTATTGTTTCCAATCCTGAACAAATTTTTGAGAACTTCCCGGAAGACATAGACATGGCTGTTTGTAGGACTTCAATCTATTCTCAAATGGTTGAAGCTCTCACTTATAAGGAATTTTCTGCTGAAGATGCCAGTGCCGTTTTTGGCAAAAAAACCATAGATGAGCTTGCAGACAAACTTACCGATATGATTTTTAATGAGGGGCAGGAAATTTTTGACAATAACCCCGATTTTAACATCCTCAGTAAAAAGAGTATACTTAAAAATCAATTGGCAGTTATCATGAAGTCTTGTATTTGCGTAACTGTCAGATATTCCATGAAACAAACCGGAATCATCAGGGCAGTGTTTAAAAAAGAGAGAACTCACACCAAAGAATCATTAAACTACTTTGAAAATTATAAGACATTAACTGAAAAAAAAGACTTTCCGCCATTCATAAAAATGATTGAAGCTGAATTCCATAATATGGTTGAAAAAAACTATAAAAATGTCAATATGGCAATAAATGCAGTATATAATAAAACTAAAAAAGCTGAACAACCTACTTTAACAATGTGAGTATCAAAAAAATGGAAGATAACGGTTTTGATGTCTTGGAAGATTATGCTAATATCCCTGATGATATTGAAAGGGGACAATGGTGGAGATTGAAAGATTATTCTGCCAAAGACCCTCATATTACATTTCGGGAATGCAGAAACGCTGTGAGACATAATGGCAGGGCATTAGAGTTTGTTCCTAAAAGATTTAGAACTGAAAAACTCTGTGAGCTTGCTGTAAGGTCAAATCCTCTTGCTTTTCAGCATGTGCCGATTAAATATAAAACAGGCAAAATGATTAATCTTGCACTGGAAAATGAAGAGACAAGACCTATTATTATTAAATTCATTCCTAACAATTACCTCACTCCAAATCTTGTTAAAAATGCTCTTCTCCATTCTTTTGACTATGGTATTCTGGCAACGCTGCCTCCAAGAGTTTTTAGCAAGGAACTCGTTGATAATTTTATGGAAAAAACTGAAGGTATTTCTTTGCTTGCTCAATTAGATGTTTTAAAGGCTTGTCCAAAAGACCTTCGGGATGAGCTTGATCTAACACCTCTTTACAGGGCGGCTCGAAAACAAAAAGATAACTGGGTATATGACAATATTGTCAAGTATGATTTATTGTCAGAGACCAAGCTTGCCGAATTTGCTGCAAGTCAGAAAAAGCAAAAGAAAGGGGCAAAAACTAAGGAGGAAAAAGCTGAAATTGAAAAGTTTGAAGCTGAAAATCCAAAGATTGATTTTAACCTGAATATTACTTCAGCTCTCACTGAACTCGGTATTCACGTTCCAAAATATTAGCCTTCAATTATAATCCTTCGTTTATAAAGTCCTCATGGCTGACTGTGAGGACTTTTTTTATCAGAACGGAGTCTATATCCTATATGTAATTTTATATACAATTTTAAGCAAAAAATTTTAATAACATATTAAAATACAATGATATTTATTTTTATTCTGCATTGATATCCTTTTTGAGTTTGGATAAAATTTCTAAAATAAATAGTGTATAATATGAATAAATAAAAATAGGTGAGGATTATATGATTAGCAGATTCATGATTGTAGGCAAGGTAGTCAGACCTTGTGAAGTTAAACTTTCCAATAATGGATTACAGATTGGAAAGTTGACTGTGGCTGCCTATGATAAGGCTAAAAAGAAATATAACAATATTAAAATGAGCTTGTTTGGTGAGCAGGCAGATGCAGCAGCCTCAGATTTGAAACAAGATGAAATCATTGCTGTTGAAGGCAAGGTTTCAAGCTATGAATGGCTGGATAAAAATGGAGAGACGCAAAGCTCTATCCAGCTGATTGCCTCCACTTATACAAAACTCGGTATGGAAGCAAATCCATTGGAAGATAATTCAGCTGATTTTAATAGGGGTAATTCTTTTGCAATATCTCCAAGCGAGATGGATGAAAGTCCATTTTAATAAAATATAAAAATGGGAGTAGTCCACCGGACAATATGAACCTCGGATATTTTCTGTCTGAGGTTTTGTTATATTAAAAGCCTAAAAGGGAGAATAATTATATTTCAGTTTGTTTGAATTTTTTTCTTCTTCTAAAAAGGTTTCAACATCTATGTCGTTTTCTCTTTTCTTTTGGTTAATCCAAGAGCCAAATCTTTTTATTCCTTCTTTTTTGTCCTTTTCAATTTTTTGAGAAAGAATATCAACCAAGTTCTTATCCTTGACTTGTTTTTTCAACATATTTAAAAGTTCATCCATGCTTATATCATCATCTTTTTCTTGAGGAGATATTAGTTTTTGCTGCTCTCTAAAATTTTTATTGATAAACTTAACTCTTACGACTTTATTCTTTTCTTTGATAGCTTCACTGCCAAATTTCAAAGTCGTCTTTTCAGCCAAAGTTTTAAGCGTAGGCTCTAACACCCTTCGTTTGAAATCAGCATAATTATTCCTATAAACTTCAGGAACACCTAGCATATCATATAAAGTTGGCACTTCTAAATATGTTTCTGAGCAATTATTCCATGATTTTAAAAACAAGAAAAGAGATTGAGAATATGTGCTTGAAAGGTTGAAAAACTCCTCAAGTTCAAATTTTGTGTAGTAAGCTTTTAACTGAAGCAGATAAGGCATAAGTTTGTCATGTATAGCTATTTCAATTTTATTTTCTTTTGTTCTGATAAGATAGAATATAGGCAAATTAACAACCCCATCTTCTTCCTGGATAGATACGCTTCTTTGGACTAAAGATTCTACAATATTTCTCACTGCCTTATAATTATCTCCACCTCGGCTTGATAAGATGTCAGTGAACTTTATTTCATATTCTTTAAACTTTTCATCTTCGGGCTGGATTCGGCTAATCAGCAGCATCAATATCCTCTTCTCATAAATGCTCAGAGGTGTAGGCTTCCAAATCCCCCTGCATAAAGAATTGCTAACTTTTAATTCAGGGAGACTTGCTCCATTTTGAACTCTTTGAACGGATAAACTTTTATTCTTCATAATAGTTCTCCTTATTAGTTTTGTTGATACTTTCATTATACACTATATTTAATAACAACTATGGCAATGTTATCCCTTTGCCATAAAAAATAGTGTGTCTAAATGTACATAAATACCCCCAAAAAATGCGTCTATTTGTACATGTTCTTCCCAAAAAATGCGTCTAAATGTACATACTTTGCCTTGTATCTACATATATTTCAAATGGTTGCAGAGGCTATAATTAATTATTATAAGAAGAAATTTACTCTTTAGATTTTCAGCATGATCTTTGCTTATTTTTTGAGATATACCAATACGTTTTTATTCTTTTCTCTTGCTGTCTTGCTGTTATGCTTATCAGACTGATATAATTTTATCTCTGTATTCTCCCATATCAATTCTAAAGATTCTATTAATTGTCTATCATAAAGCTATCCTTTTCCACGGTATAGCCATTCTTCTGTTTTTCTTTTTTTAGTCACAAAAAAAATAAGGTGCAGGGATGGTGGGGGGCTGCATTTCGGGAGGTCCCAGGCTGACGGTTTTTTTTGAGTACACCGCAAGCGGTGCAGATTGAATTGGAGAATGTTTGCCGGGGTGATTGGAAGTTTGATTTAATGATCTGACCCTGCAGTAAGGCATTACCGGTTAGAACCTTGAGTTTAATTAACTGAAAAATCTCTCAGTATGACTTGTTGATGTGATATTTAATTAAGGGACTGACTAGATGTCTATTAATTAAAAAGCTGGAGAAACTATCAATAAAGCTTAACTGCAAAATCTAATCAAAATTGCTGAGATAGGAATCAATTCATTTAATGAAAAGCTGTATATCTATTCTAAATTAAGCTTCCTCAGGGAAATCTGCAGCTTTGCTGTACTCAAAAAAACTCGTCAGACACCACAGCATACCTGCCCTCATTTTTTTCTTTGTGACTAGATTTATGTTGAAAAAAATTCTATATAATAAAGATACAAAAGAGAAGGAAAAAAAATATGTATAAAGGCATAGACATTGCTCAGTATATAGTGAATTATTGTGATAAGAAAAATTTATTATTATCCCCTCAGAGATTACAGAAATTATTGTATTTTACCCAAGCCTATTATCTAATTTGCAAGAATAAACCTCTATTTAAGGATGATATTCTAGCATGGAAAAGTGGGATAATTGTTCGTGAAGTCTATAATAAATATAAAATTTTTGGCAATGGTTTCATATATGATGAAACAAATGATGTCATTATTTTGGATGAAGATAAATTTTTGATTGAGGAAGTTATTCTGAAATATAAAGATACATCGACAATGAGATTATAAAAAAGCAATCACCCTGGGTTGATAATTTTGATGAAAACAAAGTGAATGTGATTGCTCCTCAAGATATTTTGAATTTCTTTCTTAAGGGGTGAAAGAGAGGAACTCACATGTACGATGTCTTAGATGTAGCTAAAGAAATAATTAATGCTCATTATAATATAGTGGCTACTTAAATAACAGTGTGATTTCCAAAGAAGATATACGTAAGTATGTTGATTATGAAACTCGAGATTTCAAAAAACTGAATGAGCAGGGAAGTCTTTCAATGTAATTATTTTTGAAAAGCTTCTATTTTGATAAAAATCATTGTGTATAATATAAGTATGGGGTCGCATTGGTTTCGATTGGGATCTGATGAGGCTGAGTTAATGCCATAAAGTTGTGCTTCTTTATGAAAGTATCAAAAAGTACAAAATGTAACTGCAAACCGTTACAACTACGCAATGGCTGTTTAGTCATTCTCTGATTGCTGAGTTAGTTGTTTAGTAAGTAATTGGGGTCATTTTAAAACAATACGGCTAGTAGATTTTATCAACCTTTTTATAGAGCATGGGTAAATTCAGATAGTTGTTTCTAAGACGGGGGTTCGACTCCCCCCGACTCCACCAAAATAAATATCATAAAAATTGTCTATAAATTGAAGCCCTGAATAGAAATATTTGGGGCTTTTCTATAATAAGACGACAAGAGATAAAACTTGACCAAAATTAGTTTGAATTATATTAAATAACAATAAGGGTACAAATATGGCTATTGAAATTGAAGATAAATTAAATGTGTTTTGGAATAATGAAAAGGTAGGCACTCTCTATAGAATTTTCAGAAAAAATAAAATTAGATTATTATTTTCATATTCTGATACATGGGAAGGCAATCCAATATCATTATCACTGCCTATTCCTAATAAACGGAACGAACTTATTTTGGCTACTAATTTTTTTAAGTTTTTATTGTTTGAAGAAAGCCAAAAAGAAATTATTTGTGGAAGATTGGGGATAAACGAAACAGATAATTTTACTTTATTAAAGAATTTTGGAAAGGATTGTGCTGGAGCATTACAAATCTTACCTGATGGAATTTATCCTGAAACTGAAAGAACCGTATTACGGGATGTCACTTCCAAAGTAGAGGACCATATTAAAAGTGAAGCTATCTATAGAGATAATAAAATTCTTACTCCGAATTTGTTTTTAGATTGTAAAGCTAGATTATCCCTTGCAGGGAATCAAGACAAACTTCCTTGTATTTATAAAGACGGAAAAGTTTATGTTCCGGATCAAGGTATGACAACTCATATCCTCAAAACTCCCAGCAGAAGATTCCAAAATTTACCAGAAAATGAATATATTTGTATGAAATTGGCTAAAAAGATTGGTTTTGATGTTCCTGATTGTGATCTTATTAAAATAGCTGATAAATGGTGTTATCTTGTTGAAAGGTATGACAGAAAAAATAATCAAAGACTTCACCAGGAAGATTTTGCTCAAGCTCTTGGACTTGATAAGAAATATCAGGATGAAAATGGTCCAAGTATAAAATCTTGTATGTCCGTGATTGATAAATATGATTTATCTGACAATGATAAAGAACAATTTATTAAGTTTGTTATTTTTAATTATTGCATAGGGAATACTGATGCTCATGGCAGAAATTATTCTATTCTAATACCTAAGCATGGGCAGGCTAAATTGGCTCCTTTATATGATTTGATATGTTCTCTTGTTTATCCTTTAGACAGAAAGGTTGCTATGTCTATAGGGAATACTTTTGTTATTGATAAGATAAGAGAAGTTTCATGGCAAGGGTTCTGCAAGGATGTGGATATTAGCATTAAAGAATTTGATGAATATCGAACTGAGATTGTTGATAAAATAAATCAAGAATTGTTTGGAGTAGTAGCTGATCTTGTTAATAAAAAAACACATAATGAAGAGCCTGCTTGTGCTATAGGTCATACCATTATGAATTTTACTAACAAATTGGAGAGGATAGATTTTAACCTAGAGGCATCTCTTTCATTTTCTTAATAGTTCCTGATTTTTTATAATCCCTGAATAAAAATATTCGGGGTTTTTATTATTCACTGATGTTTATTTGTTTTTATATACAATTTTAAATAAAAATTTTTACTATTATATTGGTATTGAATATATTTTTTTATATAAAGTATAATTTTTTTTGTGTGCGGTGATAACTTTTATATAAAAATAAGTATATAACAAAACAAAGATAAAAATTTAATGAGGTTAGTTATGCCAATAGACAATAAGGTAATTATAACTTTGGATAATGGAAAGAGAATAGAAGCTCAGGCTCCTGTGATTATTTCAGCAAGCAGGAGTACAGATATACCCGCATTTTATTCTGATTGGTTTTTTGACAGATTGAATAAAGGATACTCAGTATGGACAAATCCTTTTAATGGTCTGAAGAGTTATATTTCTTATGAAAATACGCAATTTATTGTATTCTGGTCAAAGAATCCTGAACCTCTTATTGAACATCTGCCTAAGCTGAAAGAAAAAGGGATCAAGTGTTATATCCAGTTTACTTTGAATGATTATGAACAGCTTGAAAAGGGAGTTCCTTCTCTTGAAAAAAGGATTGAAACATTTAAAAAACTTTCTTCTTTGCTTGGCAAAAAAGCTGTTATTTGGAGATATGACCCATTACTGGTAACCAGAAAAATGGGTATCAATGATTTACTTAACAAGATAAAAAAAATAGGAGATGCTCTATCCGACTACACTGAAAGATTTATCTTCAGCTTCGCTGATATCGCAGAGTATGCCAAGGTTAAGAATAATTTAAATAAAAGCAATATTGACTACATTGATTGGGATGTGGATAAAATGGAAAAGATTGCTAAGGGAATCTCCGAACTTAATAAGAGCTGGAATTATCATGTTGCGACATGTGCTGAATATCTTGATTTGGATAAATATGGTATCAGTCATGCTCATTGCATCGATGATGAACTCATTGCTCAATTATCCTATCCAAATAAGAAAATATTTGATTATCTTGGTTTGGAAACTCAAGTAAACTTGCTGAGTTTGATTGATTTGCCTGATACCGGAAATGAAATTATCATTAATGATACGGTCAAAGCGGTAAGAAAGAAGAATAATAAGGATAAAGGGCAGAGAACTGCCTGTGGCTGTGTTATCAGTAAGGATATAGGTGAGTATAATACCTGTCCACACCTTTGTGAATATTGTTATGCAAATACATCAAAAGAACTGGCTCAGAAAAATTATAAGATACACATGGAAAACCCTTTTGCTGAAACAATTACAGGTGATTAATTCTGAAAAAACAACTTGAATTATATACAAATTTGTGTATAATAATTCTATGGAGAATAAATGATATGGAATACAAAATTAATTCCGATTTGAAGTTTGGGGATAAGGTTTATGTCTGTGAGTTGTTTTATCAGGACGAAGATGGTGGTTTTGTAACAGATCCATGGGTCTTTGAAGAACTTGTTGAAACCATTATTTTTAGAGAAGATGGTTCAGTGACATACAGTACTGAACCTAATTTCAAAACAGTGGAAGAGGCTAAGAAATTCTGCGAACAAGCTCTTTATGAGGAAGGGCTGAAATGCTGCGCCATTGGGGATTGTTTATTCCAGTGGGAAGAAGGGACAAGAAAAGAAGTTGTCAACTTTGATACTGGCGAAGAAGTTGAACTCAAAAAATGGCATTTGGTCAAAAAATGGCATTTGGTAACAATCACTGAAGAATTAAAATAAGAGAGGCTCCCAATTAGGGAGCTTTTCTTTTGTAATAATAGTATTAATTATAATCTGGGAGAATTTTCAGACTCTTCAAGCTGTTCTAAACAGTCAGTCATGTTATGCTTTGTAAAATAATTTTTGAGGATATCATCTTTGCAAAGTCTATCCAACCCAAACTTTTCAATAAAAACATTAAGATGTTCTGTCGGAGTATATTTTTTTATATTTTCAATGGCATAGATAAAGAACGTTGGAAGAGCATTTTCATTTGGATAAAACTTGTCACGATAATTAAGTTCTTGGATAAACATCCAAGGATTTTTAATGTGGAAATGCATATCATAAGTGAGAAGAATTTGGTGATAGAAGGCAGTCTTATCTTGAAAATAATAATAAACTAGTCCATAACCAGTATAATTATCAACCTTTTTCATATCTTCTTTTGAATTGATATACTGGATAGCTTCAGGATTAAATACATAATAGTCAAATAACAGTTTGATGAGCTCTTTGCTGAAATGTGCTTTGATAAATTCCAGTTGTGTTTCAAACGTATCAAGATGATAGTTGTCAATAAGTCCCTGCATGATGTTCTGAAAAGTATCTTCACAATCACTTATATATCTATAGTCAGGGTCAAACTCGACGAGTTTGCCAGGAGTTATCTTTTTGTTAAAATCAGAAATATCTATAAAAGTGCAGATAAAACTTAGGTAATCATTTACTGTTTTCATAATAAATCCTATTGGTTATAAAGTTGGAAATTCTTTCTCTTCAATCTGTTCTAATAAACCTGTCAGACCATTTTCAGTTAGATAATTTTTGAGAATAGCATTTTTGTATAATTCTTCCTCATTGAAGAAAATCCGAAATGCTTCAAAAATTTCTTCAGCCTTATCATTTTCACGTTTTTTCAAGATATAAATGAGACAGTTTGCTATATGATTTTTTTCCGGATCAATTCTATCCAGCATTTTCAAATCACGGGCAAAGCCTTCATCCCCATCCTCATAATCTTCATAGAAAAGTTCATATTTATCTAAAATGTTAAGATAGATATCTTTGTCGGCATAATAACCACAAAAATCTGTACCGGAAACCTTGTCCAGTTTTTTCAGATCATTAAAAGATTTAATATAGTCTATTCCGTAAAAGTCTTCGGTGTAATACATGGTGAGTTCATGAATTAAATCTCTTTCAAAATGCTGCTCCAAAAATTCTAACTGCTTTTCAATCGTATCAAGATTATTATGGCTGATTAGTTCGCCCATAAGATAGGGGAATAACCAAATTGCATCAGCTTCATATTCATCAAATTCCTTGTCAAAGGTTCGAATACTTTTTATGGAGATTTTCATTCCTTTCTTCAGGAGATTGCTCATCTCACATATATAATGGGCATAATCTTCTCTGTTTTTCATAATATCCTCACATCATATTAGGTGACATATCACTGTCAATATTATATTGGCTTAGAATAATATCTTTATGACAATCATTATATGTCTTGTTTGCCGGAATATTAACTACTTTTTCGTCTACTTGTTTTAACAAATCAATGATTAATTCCTCAGTTTCTTTCCATGTTTTCATGCCATATTTGACTTCTTTGATGAAACCAGCATCCTTGAGAGGGTAGTTAATCTTTCCTGTATCAATAAGTTCTATCATTTGGAACAGGCATCTCACCGCATGAGATACAGCTTTCCAATCAATATTTTTATTCTGTTCAGCTTCTTTTGCTCTTTCACCATATCTGTCATAGTCCGCATGGAGTCTTTCAAGAGCTTCTTTCATCTTCACATGGGAGTTAAAACCTTTGCCTAATAAATAAAGTAAATCCCCTTTCATAAAACACAAAGACCGGTCATAAAACTTATTGATAATGCCTCCAAAGATTGTTCCTATTCTGGTTTCGGGAGCTAAGTTTTTACTTTCAAGAAATTCTGTTACTTCCTTGAGCTTGGCTAATCTTGAACCTTTCAGCCCATATTTTTTAGCCTGGGCATAAGCATAGCTGACATAAGACTTGGTATTTTTAATATCAATAAGCTCTTTTGGATCATATTCCATCATGCAATCCATAAAATCTTGATCGAAATATTTATAGTTATGGCTGCTGTACATACTGAAAAGCAAATCAATGGCATTGGTATCTCCTTTACCAACGAGTTCCATAAAGTACTGGAGTGACCATAAACTTACATCAATATCATCTTTAGTGTTTCTTGAATGTTGGTTTCCGGTGGTATACTGGATATTTTTGGCAGGTTTACCCAGAAGCATATCATGTTCATAAGGAAGAAATATGCCTTTATAGTCCACATCTGAAGAGTGAGTGTTTGTTCCATAGAGAATAGAACCAAATTCAGTCAAATATAAAAGCTTCCCGTGAGGTGCTGCCAATTTTTTAATCTTATCTATCATAATTTCTCCATTTATTTAAATTTATGCTTTATTATATAAGTTTTGAAATCCCCGCAGAGACTCGTTCTGCAGGTGGTTCAAGGAGAATATATGTCTATTCTTTGTTGACTATTTAATGAACAGTCTGATTCTTTTTTTGCCTTTTAGATACAATATTGCTTATAATGAACAGCATAAGCCCTGCATGAAAAATCCAGCAGAGCTTATGCTGTAAAGGTCCTATTGAGGGCTCATTGATTTTTCACAAACAACTTTTTTCTCGACATTGGCAAAAGTATAATTGAGGTATCTCTGAGCGTTATGGAAATTGCCTTTTCTTTTTATGAGATTGTGACTGTTGTTCATCATAGCAGAGATAATGCTGCCTTGGCTGTAGCCGTCACGGTATAACCAAGCAATTGTTATAAAATCAACCATGCTCATATCTTCGTAGCCTTTATTAACAAGATTTGAGATATAAGTTTTGCATTTTGCATCAATATCAGAAGATAAAGGGCTTTTTATGTTTGGGGCTTTGGAGTAGCTTCTTCTTAGGGTTTCTTTGTAGCTTTCTTCTTTTTGCGGCTGAATAACCTCATCTTCAAGGTTATGATTGATTATTCGTGAGTTTTCAACAAGCTTTGCTTCAAAGACAGTACCATTTTTTAATATTCTTTTGAAGTATGGACATCTGCTGAAATGGGAAGTTGAGATAGCTCCTTTGTCAGCTTCATATTTCCGGGTAAGATATCTGCTTGTGGCAAGAGCCTGTTCGTAGCTCATTGTTTTTTCAAATCTAAGCCATAGCTGAAATTTATTAGGGCTGGTTTCGATAACCATGGCAGGGATAAGTCCGTCAAGTTTCATTCTGTTGATATTTTCTTGGCTAACGTCATCAAGAAAGGTGTAATGATGGGAGTTAATAGCTTCCAATGGTTTGATGTGGTACTCATATTTTGACTTAAAGAAATTGTACGGAAATGCATCTTTGAGTTTATCAGATTGTACGGTGAAGGTCTTCCATGATTTGGTATTCTTTTCTCTCAGCCCAATGACATAGGCAGCACATGGCAAGCTTTCATGATATAGCTTAGCAATGGCAGGCTTGGTTGACATAAGCTTCTCCTAAGTTAATTGTTATTTATATTATTATATGAGTATTTTTGGGGAGAAATTATTTTTTTTCAAAAAAAAGGGTATTTTTTAAAGGAAATTGGTTTTTATTGACAACCGGCATGATTTGATTTCTTGGATGATTTTTTAGTTAATTTTTTGATATTTAGCTATTCTTTTATAAATTAAAGAAAATCTTCCGTTACTGTTATAATTACATTCCAATCTCTCTTATACATATCAACCCAATTTTATTGACAATATTAAAATTTAACCGAAAGTAACTCCCCCATATCCATATTTATTCATAATTAGTCATATTTGTTCAAGAATTTCAAACAAAAGTAACAGCTCTATTTTTACTCATTTTTTAGTTCTATAATCCTTCAGTCCTCTCAATTCCTGTCCATGATATTCCAAACAAAAATGACAAAAACTATCAAACCGAAGTAACAGGTTTATTTTAAGATCCTAATTAAAATAATATATAATTTTGATACCAACATTAATAATAGGAGGAGGGAGCATTTATGTTTTATTTTGAGGACATGATAAGGCATATTGAAGATGTCTTTCGGGATACAGGGGCAACAAAGAAAGACCTTGTGAGAGCGAGCGGGGTGCGCATGGAGAGAATAAATGCCATTCTTAATAGAAAACAGAAGCACGTGCAATATAAAACTTATTATTCCATTATTGATGGTGTAAAAATTTTAAGAAAAGAATACGAACAAAAAAACGTGTAATAACTAAACACTAAATTTAATGGTATTCATTTTTGGTCTTTTTTTTTATTTATCGATCTTTATAATCATAAATAAAATTTATAAGGAAAAAGTAACACCAGCTTTTTGTTTCAAGTTAAGATTCTCTTGTTTTTATCGAACCCTTATCTAAGACTTTCCTCTTATAAAATTTCAAACAGAAATAACAATTTTATAGTAACAATAGTATACAATTGATTTATCTTTCAAAGGAGATTGTTATGGATAAACTAGAAAAATCAAAGATTAAGTTTTATGGATATTGTTTTGCATTAGGAATAGTTATAGCAAGTTTTTTTATTTTTATTTTTGAAGACTATCATCCTGACAGTTTATTATCCTTATTTTGGATAACAGGAGTAATACAGAGAATGAGTATGGAAAGATTGTGAGTGATAAAGTCAGTAAAACTGAAGAGGAAGTTTTGAAATTATTGAATAATGGAGCTGACCATGAGTAAAATTTCACTGCCGGAACTAGTGCTTTTTATTGGTCTTATAGTAATATTTATTATGAATATTTTGAAATTTACTCTTATTTTTTATGAACCATATTTCCCTCAAGATGGTGAGAAACAGGAGCGAGAACAAATAACCCATTTTAAGAAACACAGACCTGTGCAGTCTATTGTGGAGATTATTGAGTAGAATAATAAGATAGTTATAGAAAAATAAATCTTGGTATTTTTTTATTAACTATTTTCTATAATTTTATATTATAACTAGAGGTATATTATTATGTTTTTATTAGATTTATTAAAAAAACCAAGAGTAAAGAAAAGTGAAAAGCAATTTATTTTATTTTCACTCATTCTTATTTGCATATCAGCTTTTATGGACATTAAAGCTCCGCTTGGATCGCTGATAATATTTATGTCAATATTCTGGATGTTATTTTTCATTACAAGCAAAAAGATTGAAAGATGCAGCAATTTCATTAGAACAGAAACGAGCAAAACTCCAGACAGATTTTTGTCTTATCTAAGAAGAAGATTAGACTTTTATCAATTTGCTCCATTTATAGTATTCTTTCTGGGAATTATCCTTTCATTAATACCTGTTTTGATTTTATTACTTGAAGGAGTTATTGTTGATCGATTCAGTTTCAGCATGGTTTTAATACATTTGATGGGGTCAATAATAGTGCTGAAAGGGCTGTTTCTAGTTATTGATTATGAAGATTTATTGAAAAAATACTATGATTATAAAAAATAAATAATTCTACTATATCAGAAAAGAACAAAGGACTTAATTATCTACAAAAAAGTATATAATCAAGCTCTTTGTTCTTTTTTTGTAATTAGGCATTAAATACTCATATTATTTTTATGAGGTTGGAACTCCTCAATGGAAACCTCCCATCTTGGTTTGTCTGAATAAATTTTTATTGCCGTAAGAGAAAAGACTATCTTATCATCAGTCCAGAATCCCATTCTTGTCAGGGCATCAAAGAGCTGCTTGGTCAGATTATCCACATCAGGTTTGGTTATAGGGAATATTTCAAGATTGAGAGCCTGTTCTCTTTTCTTTTTAGAGAAGGACTTTGGAATAGGCAGATAGGCTGTGAATTTTACTATTGTAGCTTTAGATAGGGGTACTTTGGGTCTGTGAGGCATAAGGTGATATTCGAGCTCTAGTTCATTGAATTTCTGCTCTTTACACTTATAGACCATGACAAAAGTCTTATTCTTTCTTTTAACAACAGTATGCCTGACTCTGATTTGAGTGGTAGGACAAACATTGAGGGTAAATTCCATAAGATAGTTCCTTTTAAAATTTTTATATACATAATTGTATATAAAAATTATTATCCAAATTCAAAAAAATTAATCAAGAGGTACTAAATTTATGATGTACTATTTAGCCGGTCCTTATACCGGAAATGAAGAAAAGAATCTAAACCTTATTAACCATGTCACTATCAAGCTCATGCAGAATGGTTATAAAATATTTAGTCCCATTTCTCATGGAGCAATGATACTGAGAGATGGTGATAGCAAGTTTTTGAAAGAACAGGGTGGAACATATCATAACTGGGAAGCTCTGAATTTCACTATTTTGGATAAGGCTTGTGATGCCATGATAGTTATTCAGACTGATGATCAAAGAACAGCCAACAGCAAGGGAACCACAAGGGAAATCTTATTTGCCAAGTCCATTAACAAAACTATTTATTGGGTCAATGAAAATGGTGAATTTTTGAGTCAGGAAAAGTCGCAAGAATTGACCGGCTCTTATGAACCGGAGGAAGCTGAGTTCCCAAGATTGTAGCAAAATTTTTTCATTTGCATATAATGGAGGATAACAAAGGATTACGTTGATTTTTGTAGTCCTTTGTTATTGGCTAGTAGGAGGAAAATTTGTTAGCATTAGATAAACAGTATGATATCCAGCAGCAGTATTTTTTGGGTATTGCGAGCTCTATGATTTCAAAAGATGAATTTCTGCAAACACTTGAACAGACACTTACCAATGTGGCTTCATATGATCAGAATATTATGCAGTACGCTCTTACCAACAACAAAGAAACTTTGGCTGTCTACAGCAGATTAAAATCACTCAAAGATGAGCTTTTAAGTATTATCAAAACCAAAAATACAGCCAAAGAATTTATTGAGCAGCTTATGATTTCCAGTATTGAATGTTATAAACATATTAAAACTTCAACCAATATTCACAATCAGGAATGGCTGTACATTAAAAGTATGAATCTGTTTTATTTGGCTGTTGAATACAAAGACAATCTTAATACGGAAATTGAACTTGTTGATATACTAAAACCAAAATTTGAGTATATACTCTCATCTAACGATAAGTATCAGAAAATTGCTTATATGGCTGCTCAAATTTTCTTAAATATTACCAAACAAGAAAAACTTGAATATAAACTTCAGTAGAAAGCTCCTTTATTGGGCTTTTCTTCTATTTTATAAGGGAAACCAATATTATGGTCTGGATAGGCTATATGTTGCAACATAGGCGAATTATTATTTTATATTGAGAGTATTGTATATTGTATTAGGGTAAGTGTATAAAGTTATCATTCACAAAAGAAAAAAGATAGGTGTGCGGTCCGGCACTCGGTCTTTTTTTAGTACACTAATAGATTCAAAAACAAATATGATGAACGCATAATCTCCTCATTTTTTATATATAATTATAACATAAAAAAAACATTTTCATAATAATAATCATATATAATTAATTTATATATCGGGCACATTGGAGGCTATTATGGAATTTAGGTGGGGCTTACTTCTCTTTTATGCTGTATTTGCTTGTTTTCTTCTTTTAATTTTGTTTAAAGGGATAATCGCCAATAGAATACGATACAAAAATAGGGATGATGATTACAATACTCCGATATTCTTTTTTATGACCTTAATCTTATTCATAATCTTTTGTTTTACGTTCAGTCATATGTTTTTAGCTGACATTTCGGGGAATCTGACAAAATATGCTGTAGTAGACAATAATCTCTATTCTCAGAATGATGATTGTACCTACACTCTGGATTCCCATAACTCATTATTTTTACCACCAAAAAAAGAAAAAAATTATACTACCAGTACTGAAGACAAAGACTTAATTGTTGTTCACAAAGTATCTGGAGATGAACAATACAAAAGAGTGTATAAAAATCAGTGTTTCTACTATGGTCCAATCAAAGATGCCATAACCGGTGAATATATTTTTGAATACCTGGGAAAAATCAAAAATGGTATAGTCATAAAAAGAAAGTGGTAAAATTTATCAATAATCTAAGATAAATTTATCTATAATTAAAAATGTCTCTGAAAGGTGGTAGGTCTAGTAAAAATATTTTTATTAGTCCTACCATCCCAAATATATTAAGCTTTATTTTTTGTCTTGAAGCTATAAGTCGAAACTCTTAAATTTCTGTTCATTATCCATTACCATCTGAATGATCTTTGGGTGCCCTTGAATAGAACTCATGTGTTACAGTAAGGTGAGTACTTATACAAAGACTTTTATATATATTACCAGTAAAAATATAACTGCCATTATTATTATATTTCTTGCTAGCTGGTGTAGAAGTCAAAGTCAAAGGGACATAACCGGATGGACATACAATGTTAGTCCCAAACGACCCCACAGGACCATAGATACTTCTTTCTGTATGATCAAAGGCTTGAGTCGAGCCTCTTTTGAACATTTGATTGTTTTCCATCTTCTTTTCTAGCTGGGATAATCTTTTGTCAATATAATCTTTGTCAGAAGCTGAAAGTCCGGTACCGCTATTCCCATAATTTGCAGAAATATTTGGTTCATCAAATATAGATTCTGAATAGCTGTAATCCACATTGCCAAATGAAAAAATTAAGGCACACAGTAATATCCTATATATATATATATATGGATCTAGTGCCTAATACATGAGTGTTTTTCATAATTAGACTCCTATTGCAGTTTTTCACTGCTTATATATGAATATATTATACATAAAAATAAAAAAATTATAAAGATAAACCAATTATAATATTAAATGTCCGTATAATACAGACGGCTCTTGAAATTATTATATTTTTTTAGTCACATCTTCACCGCTTGCGGTGTACTAAAAAAAGAACGTATAGGCAGGGCTGGACAAGACGTGCCCCAAATGAGCCTTCTCCCCTCTTTTTTCTTTTGTGACTGTGTTCTATAAAAAAGATAAAAAAATAAATAAGATAATGGAGTGAGAAGATTAAAAGAGAATAGGACAGTGCACTTACGTGGTAAGAAGTGGCTGTCCTACCGAGTTACCTAAAATAATTGGCAACTCTGTGAAAATTATATTAATTTAAATACCTAAGTTTAGTCAAGGATTTTTATAGATAAATTTTATTATAGGTTAAAGTTGAATATAAAATAAGTAAGTGATAACATATAAAAATAATAATATATAAAGTTGCATGGATATGAAGAGAATAGATACTATATTGGAACGACAAGAATCAATTAATACTAACCAACCGGTGGAGGCAAATCTGCCCAAATATGATATATATGCAATATCTAGTCTTAGGGGAGGAGTAGGAAAGACTACATTAGCATATAATCTTAGTTTTATGACTGACAACTTATTGGTTGTTGACACGTGTCCCCAAGGAAATTTATCAGAATTTTTAGATATTGGGCATGAATATATAGAAGGATATGGAACAGATGAAAGGAAAGCTGTTTATGATATGATAGTACCTTATTTTGTAACAGGATTGAATAAATTAGATCATGTAGCAGCTAAGGTAAGAAATAAGTATTTCAGAGAAAAGAATAGTTATCTAATTCCATCATCAGAACAGTTGTATGTGTTTCCTTCTCAATTTTATGGGGCTATTGTTCAGACTGAGCATATTCAGGCTAAAAAAAAGCAAGAAGCTCTCAACAATATGTTGTACTCATTAAGAACAGAACTTGAAAGAGAAATGGGAGAGAATAAACTTAATAAATGTTTGATTGACTGTTCTCCATTCGTAGCGGGAGCTACTAAGTTAGCTTGGTATGGGGCTGATTCTCTTATTGTCCCGATTAGACCAGACGGGCAATCTATAAAATCACTTGAACTCATGATGAGAATGTTGACTAATTTTAAAAATGAGGTGAAAGGCTATTTGGGTGAAAATGAAATAAAAGTGCCTAAAATTCAGATGGTAATATTAACTCATTGCGATTATAAAGAACCGGAAAATCAAATAATTATTGAAAAATTATATACAATTTTGTGTAAAAATAAAGAGCTATTATCAACAGATATTCCAGAACATCATCTTGTTATGGTTGATGATTTTAATAAATTGGGGTTGATAGAAAAACCAATAGATTTATTGAAAATAAAAGGTAGTAGTCAAAATTTATCTAACATGATTAAGAACCAGCTTAATTTTATTTCCAGCCAACTATGGAAAAGTTAAAATAAAAAGAAAAATAGCAGGTAAGAGGCAAGAGAGTCAGACTGATACTCTTTAATTTTGGCTGCTTGAATTTTTATTGTCAGCAATCACAGAATGATATTGATAATCTTCATTAAAGTATTAGCAACAACAAGGACTTATTCCCTTCAATTAATCCATATGGTTGTCTATAATTTTTTGTACTCATTAAATTATGATGTGAACAAAAATAGTGACTAATCAAAAAGGGAAATATGATTAGTCATTTTAGGATTACTTGAGTTTATCAGGACTCAATACTATTTTAGTAATTTAAATATGGTGACATTGTCAAGAGGTTTTCATAAATAATATGAGGCAGATTTTGTTTATGAAATCTTTCTTTCATAATCTCTATTGCCTGAAAATTATTATCAACAAGAACAGAATTTCTATTTAAAAGTTCTGCTCTTTCTCCTGTGGTTCCGGAACCTGCAAATACATCTAATACAGTATCGCCAGGATTGGAATGAACACTGATAATCCTATCAAGGATTTTCTTAGGTTTTTGGGTTGGATATCCTGTTTTTTCTTTCCCGTTGGTATGAACAATGGTAAGCTGCCAAACATCAGTAGGACATTTACCTTTTTTAGCTTTCTCGGCACCACATAAGCTGGGGGCAGCATAAGGTATTCTGTCAATATTGTCATAGTTGAAGATATAGTCTTTTGGATCTTTAACATACCAAAGAATTGTATCATGCTTAGTCGCCCATTTTCTTTTACTCCTGCCCCCGTAATCATAAGACCAGATGATTTCATTCATAAAAGAGTCTCGACCAAAGATACCATCAAGCCATACTTTAATATAATGGATTTCTCTGTAGTCAGCCTGAATAAAGAATGAACCATTGGCAGTAAGCTTATGGTAAAGTTTTGAAGAGACAGTTTTGATAAAATCCTCATAGTCCATCTGTTCCTGCTTGGAACCGGCAGACTTGCCAAATTTGTCGGAATAAGAGATTGAACCTCTCTTTTGGATTTTATTGCTGTTGAACGGAGGATCAATATAAACAAGGTTGAATTTATTATCTTCAAGTCTATCAAGGATAGACAGACAATCAGCAAAGATAATATCAATCATTAATTGCCCCCCTTGTATTGTTTTCTTGCAGCCCTGAAGTATTTAATAACAGCTATATAAAGATTATAATCTCTGTTGTTGAGGTCTCCTTGTTTGAAGAGAATGTTCAATTTTTGTTCAAAAGTTCTTAGACAGAAGCAAACAGATTTATTCTTTTCAATGGTTGTAGAAATAACTTTGTTATTGATAACATCATAAGTCACAACTGTAGGTACAGTCACTTGAAGCATGGTATCAGGAAGATGGGTTCCCATGAGATCTGTTTTGTAAAGATTGGAATTGATAAATTGGCAGGCAGATAATCTGGCAAAATTAAAGATTGTTTCAATAAGGCTGGAATCACTAATCTTTGCATTTTTCATGTTGGCATATCTAAAATTACTCTCGTTAAGTAAACAATTTGTAATAACAGCATCTTCAAAATCAGTCTCTGAAAAATTGGACTTACTCATATTTGAATTTTGGAATACCGTACTGGAGAACATTCCAAGAGTAAACTCCGAACGAACCATTTTTGACCCAATAAAATGACAACGAGTAAAGTCCGTATTATACGTCCAAGTATCAGACAAGTCAGCTTTATCAAAATAACTGTCACCCAATAGTGCTTCATTCAAGATTGTTTCAGTCAATATTGTTTTCTTGAATGAAGAATTGATAAATTCTCCACCCTCAAGTACCGCGTTGTTCATAAAGCTGCCATCAAAATTGTTTTTATAACCTTTTGCACAATAAAGCTTGGAACTATCCATGTTACAGTTTGTAAAAAAAGTATTGTGCATCCTGCATTGAGATAAGTCCGTTTCTTTGAGATTACAGTAATCAAATAAGACATAGGATAAATCTCTTTTCTTGAAATCAAAGCCTTCAAAGTTGGTATGGGTAAAAACAGCTCGTTGACCTTTGGAATTATCTTTTACCCATATTTTATGAAGTTTCATTACAGAATTGAACTCTTTTCTCGTTATTTTACCAGCCATAAATAGTCCCCTTGTAAATTTCTGGTTATAGTTAATTATATACAATTTTTATTAGAAAACTTCGTATTTTTGTAAAAAAGGACATGTATAATAAGAGTATTATCTTTTTACAGGAGGAATAATTATGGCAAAAGAAAAAACACTTAAAGTGCTGGTTGTAAGACCCTATGAATATCCCGTCGTGGAGGAAATCGAGGATAAACTTGAAGCCCTTCAGGAACTTGTTGGCGGCTATATTCAAGTTATTTACCCTTGGGAAGATAGTGTCGGTCTTGTCTGCAATGATGAAGGCAAAATTATGGGTCTTGATAATAACAGAGAGCTTAAAGATGAAGACGGTAATACGTATGATGTTATTGCCGGTACATTTTTTATTTGTGGGCTTTCACTAAATAATTTCAAAAGCCTGAATGAAGAACAAATTAAAAAATATACTGAAATGTTCAGAGAACCTCTTGAAGATAATCTTGCCCCGGGGATATAAGATAACATAAAGGGATATAATGAGAATAATATCAATCAAAACTAACATGTCTGTACCAAGTGTATCTTTAGGTTTCCCTATAGGGAGCAAAATATTCCTTGGTATGAAAGATATGAGTATAAAAATAATTCTATAAAAAAGAAGCCTCAAGTGATAAAACTTGGGGCTTCTTTTTAAATTGAGATTTTTCATAGGTTATAATGTATGTATATAATATATATTTTAAGGAGAATATTATGGGCAAGAAAATTTATGCTGTAAAAAAAGGTCGAACTATTGGTTTTTTTGATAATTGGGAAGAGTGTCAAGCATCAGTAATTGGTTTTTCCGGGGCTGTTTATAGGGGGTTCCC
>CAJUOM010000005.1:0-14976 GCA_910588255.1 uncultured Alphaproteobacteria bacterium | reverse complement strand
TGGCTTAGAGGCGATAATTCTCCTTGTAAATCTGACAGTAAAGTTGGGAATACTAAGTCAGAATATCAATATAAAATTTATTGCGATGGCAGCTATGATGCCGCAACTAAGAATACCGGTTATGGGATTGTAGTTCTTAAGGATAATGAAGTTATCTATACTCGCAATGATAGTTCCTATGATGAATACGATTCAGGAAATATTACCGGAGAAATTTTTGGGACATTGGAAGCCTTAGCTTACTGTAAAGAGCAGAATATTACCGGTGTAGAAATATTTTATGACTATGCAGGCATTGAGTGTTGGGCTAATGGTAGCTGGGCAGCTAATAAAACTATTTCAAAGCGCTATGTTAATGAACTTCAAACCACGTATAAAGGCATAGATATTAAATTTACAAAAATTCAGGCTCATAGTGGGGTAGAACATAATGAATTAGCTGATAAACTGGCAAAAGAAGCAGTTAAAAGAGCTAATTCCGTCAGTCTTTGTTAATACTTGCATAATAAAAAATAAATTTAAATTTTGGAGTTTGTTATGGGTATAGAAAGTTATCCCGAATATTCATGGTCTTTGTTTTCAGTAACCGGTCAAAAGAATAATGAAAAATTTAAAAAAGACCTTTTGCATAAGTATAATTTGATAACCAAAAGTTTTATTAAATCCCCTGAAGAATTTAAAGAGGATATGAAAGAGCTGCACAAAGTTTTGGATTCTTATGGAAGATATGTCTATGAGAACTTTTTCTATGATTTGCTGTATTCACATAATTTTTTTGAAAATATGGAACAAAAAGATTTGGATAGAGTATTGGAAAACACAATGACTCTCTTGTTTTATTATTGTAAAGGGTGTTATCAAAAAGATTTTAGCAGGCTGAATATCCATAATGTAGATGTTACAATTCTAAGAATACTTAGAGACATAGTAGAAACAAAAATTGATGTTAATAACCCCTGTGACTGGGTTTGGGTAGAGGTTTATTTATGTAATGTCTGCCATGAGTGTATGAAAGAGTCATTTCATCATTTAGATTACAATCAAATTGATGCTATTATGCACAATTTTTCGGGCAAAGAATATGCAAAATATCTCATAGATTATGTTAAACACCCCGTTATCAGTTATTCTGAGAACAATGTAAATCATAGAATTTCTGAGGCTGTTCCTGTTATTTGGGCTATGGGACTTAGCCATGAAATGAAAAGAGATTCGGATTTTCAGACTCCATTCAAATATGAACATACATCCAATAAATGGAAGTTTTATAATATTATTGATTTTTTTACCTATATCAAAGAATACGAGGAAGACATGATTACGAGTCTTGATAAATTATCATCCAAAACTTTTCTTCATGATTGTTTGACTGAATCTTTTTATTCCAATTTACTGCTGCAAATAAGCCTTAATGAAAATGAAAACCAAAAGACAACCCTCGAAATGTTGTATAAAGGTTTTGGAGATGATTTTCTTAAAACTAATAATATAACTTTGTCAGAGTATTACGACAAGATGTATCTTGATACAGGAACTCCTGAATACAAGATTAAGGGAAAAATCTTGGCTGAGAAGGAAGAAGAGCTTAATCAAACACGTCCGGAAATGTAAATTATAAATGCAGGAAATTGTTATATGGACAAAGAAATCATGAAATTATTTACTGCTGAGGCAGAATGGAAAAAAGATTCTAACTTTTTGTTTCAAAAGTTAAGAATGAAGATTTTTAATGAAGAGTTCCTTTCATTTTTCTGTGAAAATATGGGAAACATTGATTACTGGCGAGGTGAAATAGAGAAATTATTGCTTAACTATATGCTGAAAAAATTTATTGATTCAACTAAGATAAATACAGATATTTTTACTAAAAATTTCAGTTATATATTTGATTATTTTACTTCAAAATATGGAAAATTTATGTTGAATGATGTATCTAACATAAAGATTCCTACTGTCAATAAAATTATAAGCAATAATCTTGATAATATAAATCTTTGTGTTCAGATGGAAAAATTGAAAAAGAGATATATTTCTACAGCTTATGAGTACAAAAATTTGAAACTTATTGATAATGTTTTTCGTGACTTTCCTATTGCTGAACACTTTGAATACCTTGCAAAAGAAGATTCAATGTTTGTTGATAGTAATGGGAGGATAAATATGCAAAGAATGCCTTATCTATGGACACTTCTTTTACCCTATACTATTTTTACAAGAGAAGAGAGAACCTCAGACATGGATATTAACAACTTTGTTTATCCTAATATTCAAAAGGCATTAGCAAATATTGATGCAGTCAAAGATGAACTTAGAAGAGATCTTCCTGATAATCTGTTAGACAAAGTTGATGAAATCTTTTGTGATGAAATTAAAGCTTATGTCCTTTTAAAATATTATGAAGATGAGTGCTGTCTTCGTGAAGAAATCATAGAACTTTTAAATAAGAACTATGATGAAGCTTTTGAAAAGGTAAATGGTATATCATTTAGTGACTACCGAAAAATAAAGGATAAAGCTATTGATGTGAATTATAATAATTTAAATACTGCACCAGCATTATAAAGGAGAAATAATATGAAAGAATTTGATAAAAATAAAATTTTCTCAATAGACGGCATCCATAAGAATGAAAATTTTAGAAGAGACATGGATCTTATTATCCGAGAAATGAGAGACAGAGTCTTTAAAGAAGGTTTTCCTGCTTTCTTTGACAAATTTGATAAAGAGATGACAAGATATTCAAAATATTTCTATGACAAACTCATCAGAGAATTATTGAGTTTAAATACAACTCAATTTATTTATCTGTCAGGCTCATACGAATTGCAATATTATAAGAACATAAAACATATAATGAAAGCATACCAAAGCCATCTAAAAAAAATATTTAGTGATAGTACTATATTACAGCTTAAAGATAACGAAGTTTTAAAATTGGATTTTAACATTATTGCTAAACTTTATAAGTATTATTCTGAAGATAACGAAATAAATAATAAATATTTCTTTAGAAATCTATATGTAAGATATATTTATAGAACTTTTGAAACTGAAGGATTTAAAGAAATCAATGCTCTTATGAGAAATCTTGAACCACATGAATATATAGAGCTATTTCTTGGTTCTGAAGAAGCACTTACTTTTATAGGAAAACAACCCAAAATGATTGATGGAGTTGAATTTACTAATTTTATTAATCGTTTTTGGGCATTATGTTTAAGACTTGATAATGTTTTTTTTGACAATGAAGATTTAGTAGATAAATTGCATAAACTGTTTATTGATATTGACAGCTTCAAAGCAGAATGTAAGAAGTATTCTATCAGCCATTCTTATCAAGATTCCTTGGAAGAAACATTCTGTGATGAAATCAAGGCTTGTTTATTGACCAAATATGCTGATTTTGAAAATAAACCTGATCATATCCTCAAAATGATTGAAAATGGCTATGATATAGCTTTTGAAAGGGTTAACGGTATATCTTTTCAAGACTATTTGATGAATGATAACTTTGCAGAATTAAATGATAAATTAAAAAGGAATCAGCAAATTATAGATGTTCTTGAAATAAAGAATTATCAAGGAATGAAACCTTAAATGTTTTTAGTGCCGAAAGATAGACTTTTCAGAATATCTTAAAAATACTCAAATCCCAAGTTTAGAACTGGGGTATGAAAGAATAAGGAGAAAACTTAAGATGAACAAAGAATATAATGTAGTCCCCAATAAACAATCAGATTTTAATTTTGAAACCAATATGATAACAACATATTCAGACATTTTGCTGAAAGATGAGTTTTATCCTCTCTATTTATTCCCTAGAATGAGAATCAGCTATAAAGATTATAGTATGTTTTGTCGACTGGTTATGAGGCTTCCCGTTGGAGAACTTTATGGTGCATGCAGACAAGAAGACAGAAACCATTATTATCTAATGAATAATTATTCTTTTGTCTATTTGTTCAGAAAATGGGTAAATGAGGGACTTAATCTTCAAGATATTTTCCCAATACAAGACAAAATAAAATTATCAACTTTTAACCAGCTATCTTTGGAACAAAAGATAAATATTAAATATAATGAAATCTCATTATCCAGAATCCGGATTTATTCTGAAGATGAAACAGATACTCTTTCAAAAATTTATTCATTTTATGCTCATACAACAGCTGAAAATAAAGCTGCTATAAATCTTCTTGTGAATGATAAAAGAAAAAAAATCTATGATTTTTGTGAAAGATATGAATCTGCCCACATGAATAGTGATTTAAGTCCTGACTTTGAAAGGTGTCTTTACTACGACATGGTGGAAGATTTGAATATGACTTCAGATGAGTTTATTGGGCTTTTAAAAGAAAATAATCCAGAGAAGAATATGATGCTGCTTAATAAAATGAATAAAATTATCGAAGAGCTTCAAGAACAGGAATCCGACATCCAAATGGACATCTAACAAAAATTTTATAGTTAATATATAATCTATTATTAATATCCATATGAGGTGTATCTTATGAATAATTTGAAATTATGCACCTGCTCCATATATAGGGTAGCAGCGAGCTTTTTATTTGTTTTATTGGTCACATTCAGCAGCATGGCTGATGATGTTTTTGACTACCCGGTATTGGATTTCTCCTGAGATTTCATAGCCGGATCAGGGATTTCTGATGATGATAAGAAAAGTCTCATACCATTGGGGACTATCTCTATCTGGTATGAAGAGCAGGTACCTGAAGGCTGGCTTGAATGTAACGGACAGGCTGTTACCCCCAGTGATTATCCTGCCCTTTACAAGATGATGAGGTTTACTCCTAATTTTCAGGGGATGTTTCTGAGGGGTGCGGGAAACCAAACTGTAACTCATGGAAGTTATGGCAGCGTAAATCATGGAACAACACTTGGGCAAGTGCAAGAGGACACAATAAGGAATATAAAAGGAAGAGGAGGAATGCGAGGAGATGGATTTGGAAGCCCTCATTCTCCATTCCCAAGCGGACCATTTTATGACAGTTATATTGGGCAGGAAACGGATGGAAACAATGGTTACTTCGGATTAGACTTTGATGCTTCTCGTGTGGTTCCAACAGCTAACGAAAACCGCCCCGTCAATATAGGAGTGAAATATATCATTAAGGCAGAATAATTCTTAGTTTCTTTTCTAAACAAATTAGTATAGAATTGTGTCGACTAATAAAAATTAGAGATTCAATCCTATATATTCGGAGAGAAATTATGTTACCGGAATTATTAAAAAATATTAATGAAGTAAGAGATATCCGTGTAAAAAACTTATTAGCCTTTACCCTAGATGGAAATATAGCAGTTATTACCAGACAAAGAGTAAAAGGGATTCTGCGGACATTTGATTTAAATATTATTGAAAAAGGTTTGGAAAAACTCAAGGATGAAGGGGTTGTTGCTGATTATTTTATCGGTGATGCCAATTCTTTCAAAGTTGAAATAGCTCAGGATAAGGTTCTTGATTTTATGCAGCTTAAAGCTTTTTATACTGATGAAGCTGAAATGAAAAGCGTTAATCTTATCTCAGCAACCAGTTTTATTAGGTTTTGGTTCCTAATTAAAGAATCAAACTATGAAGATTTTACAATCTCTGCTGACGAACTGAGCATTTATCTTAAAATGAAAAAATACCAGCTTGCTCAAACTACAACCAGAGATAAAAAAAGTTTCTTTGACAGATTGGTTGACAATATGAATAAAGCCGGATTTTATATTCGATATGAGTTTGTCAATGGGAAAAATATTCGGTATGGTATCAGATTTATTCTATATGAAGATAAAGGTGTGTGCAGCAGCGAAGAAGCTGAAGCTATTATCAATAAGATTAAATTATTGTATTTGGGCAAACATGTTGATATTGATGATAAAAAAAGAAGAACTATTCTTGCCAATAAATTAATCAATGTTTTTGAAAATAAGAGAGAATTTCCTGTTTATAAAAAGATTATCAAAAATCTTACGTTAAAAGAGAATGAAATCTTGCTGTACTCATTGCTCAATTATATCAGCTTAAAACAACTCGAAAAATAATTGCCGCATCATAAAAAAAGCCCCTTACGGGGCTTTTTTTATTCTTGGACAGATTTCTTTCCTGTCAGGAACTCTTTGAGAGTTATGTATTTTTTGTTGTTGTATATCCAGTTCCACCAGAAGTAAGTAGGGATAACCAAAACAAAAAATATAAGGGTTGAAAGATAAATGAGAAAATTGAACCATACAATGTCACTGAAGAAAACAGTGCCAAGGAATACAGCCAAGATAATGATAGCTGGGTGAAAGAGTGTAAGTTTAATAGCTTTTCTAACATCTTTTTCTTCGGCACCTTCAATCCCCATATATTTTTCCCAGTCTTCATAGGAAACAAATGTATGAGGGGCTCGGCATCTGAATTTGATTTCAATAAAGAACTCTTTGACCTTTTTCAAAAATCCTCGGCTCTCTTTTGGAACCAGAAGGTTTTTAGCAAAATCCCTATTGCTCTTGCTTCCAACTGGTCTGATAGCTCTGCCGAATAAACTTTTCTTTTTAGGCTGTTGATCAGTATTTTCAGATACATGATTCGCCTGTTCTTTGTTTTTTTTGAAAAACGGCATAATCCCTCCAATTAGAAACTTGGAGTTTCGAGTTCATTTTTGTTTTTCAAAAGGGCATTGGTGACTTTTTTTGCAGTAAAGGTTTCAGAATTGACTTGAAGCTTTCTGTCTAAAATGTTCTTAATGTCAGCCTTAGCCTTTTCAAGTAAAAATTGTTTTGCAGTTTTTCTTTTCATAATTTGTACCTATCCTTTTCTTGGTATAATATATTTGCTATTATATCTTTTTTTTTATTTGATATAGTATAAAAAAATAGGGAAAGTGAGAATTATTATGAAATATTGTAATGGGATTGTTAAACAATTAACCAGCTTGAATAAAAAACTTTTGAATGAACCCATGTCAAAAATTAAAAACAATGAGAATCTTTCTTTTGAACAGCAGAAAATAGTCATTGATGAACTTGCAGGTCTTGTTGACCGCTATGAGCAGAACAGCAACGACAAAATAAATCTTCTCATGGGAATTGATTTTGACAAATTAAGTATGGGATTAAATAACCTTGAACAAGAACTATAAAATAGAAACACGTCATATTTGATTTTTTTTAGAAAGAGTTATAAAATATATTTATATATGGAGTTATTAATATGAAGGATAATGCTTCAGGTTATTTTTACAGCTATTTAAAATCTAAAATGAGTTATTATTCTGTATTAGAGGCGGATGGTCAAGTTTCAACGATTTTGACTCATAACCTTCCTTTGTCTGATATGGAAAGAATAATTGATGTTTTAGATTATATTCATAATAATAACGATTTAAAATTGGCTAATGATTTTTATTTAGCATTAGGAAATTATATCTCACTGAAATCTTTATACTGTTCCAACAGAAAATATTGCAAGGATGTGGAAACAATTCTGAATTTACCTCAAGAGGTATTGTCATTTGAGGATTTGTATCAGATGATGAAATCTTCCTGCTACAGAAAATTTAAGGTCGTTGCAAAGAATTGGCAAGACCCTCTGTTTTTTAGTATTAATACTTTTACTGAATATATGAGCCCTGAAAAATGGAAAGAATTTTACAGTTACATCTATTATAATAAAATGGAAGATAAACTTCCTTATGACGTGATTGTAAATAAACGCCAACTCAATTTCTTTATTGACAGTTTGGTCAAAGAAGGCAAATTAGGTCGGTATTTTTCTAATTGCAATCCTCTGAAATATGATGGATATACTCTAATGATTTCCCAGAACGATGTTTTATCTAAGGGGAATAAAAACAAACTCTTAGAAAAACTTTATGAGATTGAAAGCAAATATGATCAAGAAATGAAAAAACTGGACATGGAAAACCCTAGAGAGGTATTTCAGAAGTCAGGGCGAAAATATAAAGTTTGGGGTGAAGATAATCCTGCTCTTCCTGATCTTGAAGCAAGAGAAGTCGGAGAATTTAAATCGGAACCTTATTCAGATGAAAGGGTAAGAGTATATGCAGATGGACAGACTGTTCCCGAATCCATGAATCTTTCCATGGAAGAACTGGATAAGGGGACTCATTTTGATTTAAACCAAAACAATGATACTCGTCCAAGTATGTAAAAAAAATTATTAAGGGTTGACATCACGGGGACAAACTGTATATAGTCAATTATTGAAACATTTAGTGTGTACAATTAAAGTAAGGACCTGTCAAAAGATAACTATCAGGTCTTTTTTAAGTATGAAACTTTTTCTCTCATAATAAATTTCCATTCTAATTAGTGCTAATAATGAATAAGATAAATTATTTCTAATTATATGAACTGCCGAGAAATCCTAGGATGTTCATATTTATTATCCCCTGGTCTGACTTGATAAAAACAAAATGAACTACTAAGAAATCCTTAGCAGTTCACAATTTATTTCTTAGCATTGATAAGACTATCAATTTCAAGAGGTATATCATCAGTAATTGCAGCAACAGAAAGTTCTTCAGCATAATCCCACGCTTCTTCTTCATTGTCAAAATGGGTTAAACATGAGTGATAAAGCTCATGATCAGTGGCTATAACATGGGCAAACTCATACCCATCTTTTTCATATACATAGTAATTCATATCCAATCCTTCATATCTATTATAACATGTAGTAAAAAACAATTAAAAAGATACGCCCCCATAGAAAAACTATGAGGGCTTTTTTTGGCGAAAGGCACAGGATTTGAACCTGTAGAGCTGTTATGCTCTCTTCCTTAGCAGGGAAGTGCAATAACCAATTCTGCCAGCCTTTCAAAATTTATTGTACTTCAGCAGGGGCTTTTTCAGCTGTTTTTTGTTGTTCTTCTATCTTTTTGAACGTTTTCAATTTTACAGGTTTTCTTTCATAATTATTTCTGGAATTTGGATTGCAATGCTTGCATTTTGTTCCAAATGGCAATGCTTTTTCATGTTTACAACAACGACAAACAACCCCTATTTCTTCTGTAGATTTTTTACTCATTTCAATTCTCCTTTTTATTTACGGATTGGCAGGAGTGGAGAGACTCGAACCCTCAGCAAACAGTTTAGAAGACTGGTACTCTATCCATTGAGTTACACCCCTATAATATTTTTTTGTTTGTCAGGGTTGGTTAGATTTGAACTTACATCTACAATTCTCATAATTGTTATTCTGCTCATTGAACTACAACCCTGATATTTTTACTGGTGTGGACGGAGAAATTTGAACTCTCATATACTGCTTTCTAAGACCAGTTTGTATACCTTTCCAACACTTCCACTTATCCAGATAAATTTATGGTGGGGAGGGTTAGATTTGAACTAACGAAGCCGAAGCAACAGATTTACAGTCTGTCCTTTTTACCAAACTCAAGCACCACCCCGTGTTTATATTTTTTATTATATCTAATGAAAAATATAAAAAATAAGAAATTTCATAAAAATTTTATTAATTTTTCATTTTTTTTGATGGATATTTAATAAGCTTATTGGCTATCAATCACAAAAGAAAAAAACAAGGGCAGGCATGCTGTGGGTCCTGACGGTTTTTTTGAGTTCAGCAGAGCTGTCCAACTTAACCATTCTCTGGGGCGGTCTGATGAGTAATTAACAAAAAATTTATAGTTAATATATAATCTATTATTAATATCCATATGAGGTGTATCTTATGAATAATTTGAAATTATGCACCTGCTCCATATATAGGGTAGCAGCGAGCTTTTTATTTGTTTTATTGGTCACATTCAGCAGCATGGCTGATGATGTTTTTGACTACCCGGTATTGGATTTCTCCTGAGATTTCATAGCCGGATCAGGGATTTCTGATGATGATAAGAAATCATTGATCCCTGTGGGGACGGTATCAATCTGGACACATGAGAGCGTTCCGGAGTTTTGGCTTGAGTGTGACGGCAGAGCCGTAGATACTGTCAAATATCCCGAATTTAGAAAGCTGATGTCCTTCCTTCCTGATTATCGTGATAGATTCTTGCAAGGAAAAGGATCTGTGAGCAATGTGAATGATAGAATAGAGGCTGGATTGCCTAATATTACAGGTACATTTGGTGAAGTTTTGCATATTGAATTAAATTCAGGTGCTTTTTTTCATAATTATGTATTTGGTGGAGGAAGAACGTATGCTCATAATGGTTTCTGGGAAACAGGATCAATGGTTTTCGATGCTTCGTTATCAAATCCTATCTATGGCAAATCAACCACGGTCCAACCTCCGGCTGTGGTTGTAAAATATATTATTAAGGCAAAATAATCTTATTACAAGATTCCCCGGTTGAACAATCAGCTGGGGGTTTTATTATAACTCAATCATAAAAAAAGAAGAATAGCTAACCATGGGCAGCCTGCTGAACTCAAAAAATCGCCAGTCCACCACAGCATACCTGTCCTTGTTTTTTCTTTTGTGACTGAATATAAAAAGCTGTTTGAAAAAAAATAACTTGTTGCAGGCATACTGTACTGTTCAATATTTACATTTGCTTTTGGAGATTGTGAATTTTTTGAAATTTTCCGGTACATGGTTAACCCGATATAATTGGGTTATCAATAAATAGCAATAAATCAGCCTTATTATCAAAAATCTTTATTTTTAATTGTCTATAATAAAACTATATATTTTTAAAAAGTGTCTAGACTTTTTGATTTAAGGAGCAGCAGCAACAGTCTATGTCGGATTTACTTGTAATGTTTATTTTATATTTCTCAAAAATTGAATTTGGTAATATTTCAAATATTTTTTCTTCGGTACAATGTGAATATCAAGTAAAAAGAGAAAATTTTCCTCTCTCATTCAAAAATTGGGAAGGAGGCAGAGAAATTGAAGAGAAGGTATTTAAGAATATGATCAGACGAGTATTAGCCAAAGCGGACGATATCCCCGTACATGAGAATGTTGTTAATCTGCTCTATGAAACGGCGAGAGTGGAATCCAAGGCTGGGTTATATATAGAACAGATAAAAGGTTCTGCATTGGGTGTCTATCAGATTGAAGAGCCTACTTATCATGATTTAATGAGTTGGCTGAAATATAAACCTGAAAGGTATGAACTGGTAATGAAATTTTATAATAAGAAATTAAGCCTGAGAGATAATCTTAGGAAAAATCTATTGTTCCAGACTATTATCTGTGCTTTCCATTATTACAGGTATTACAAGAACAATATTGTTGTTTTGGCTCGTAATAAATATTCCAGGGCAAAAATGTGGAAAGACAAATTCAATACCAATGTCGGGAAGGGAACAAAACAAAAATATATGGAGGCATAGAAACATGTATAAATCATCTGGCAGTTATTATGCCTGAATTATTTCCAGAATGGAAACAGATAGTGTAAGCAGAAAATAATTAAAGCTAATACAATTCAGTAAAAGGACTCAATAAAAGCTAGTTGAGTCCTTTTTTTATTTTTTCAGCAATCTCCCTATTAATAGCACTATATAATTATCATATAGAAAGAATTTACAAGGAGTAGCTATGAAACTCAGAATGTTTTTTATTGCTTTCATTATCAGCCTGATTGGGTTGGTATTTTCTTTATATAATATTTATGGAAAACAAATCTTAATTGGATGTGAAAGGAATTGCAGCATTTTTGCTGATTTCTCATTCATGGGGGTGTCCTTATGGTATTTGGGTGCATCATATTTTATTCTGGTAATGCTTTTATCCATGTCCAGGACATTCTTTCTGTCAAGATTTGGGTTGAAAGTCATTACATCAACAGCACTTTTTGCTGATACATTTCTGTTATGGATTATGATAAAAACCGCCCCATGCTATTTCTGCATGTTTGAGGGGTTATTAATCTTTTTATCATATATTGCTTGCCGATATGAAGGGAATAACTTTAAGTATTTCCTTGCAGATATAAAAAATTCCGGCATGGGTATCAGCAGCGTTACAGAAAAAGTGCAATTGTTTTGTTCTGGCATTGCTGATTTTGTCAAATATTCATGGATTATCCTTTTCATTATGCTGGCAGGTGTGGCTGTCAATCAAAGTCAGGATACAAACCCTGTAATAGAAAATGTTAATACAGCAACCAAGATTTATTTTTCACCGTCTTGTAAAGCTTGTAAGGAACTTGTAAAGACTGAATACTTAAATAAAAATATTGAATGGGTTCCGGTAGAAGAAAATGCCGGTGATATCTGGAAAATTATCTTGATGCAGGAGAATTTGAAACAAGGTAAGAATTTGTATGAGGCTTTGCTGCAAACTGAAAATACCAAGTATTCTCCGACATTCTTTGATTATTTCAAATACCTTCCAACTCAGATTGATATTTGGGTAAATACTGCCAAGGTTAAGGAAAGGACATGGGTAGTCCCCTATATTGAGGTATTCGGCAATCCCAAGTCTGTAAATACATCATTCATTGGAACAGAATATTGCAGCAATGGCGGATCGTGTGTTGAATAGATGTCAATCAGAATATATTCAAAAGGATTTATTTGAATAAAAAGCTGCGTTTATATACTTTGTCCTGGCAGGTCCCCAATAATAAATATAAAAAAATCACTTCAATAAGTAAATTCTTTATTTTAAATTGTATATAATTAATTATTCAAAACAAATCAGGAGCTATAAGCCTGATGAGCAAAGGAGAAGAATATGAAGACAACCAGTCCAAAAACGCCATTATTTATCATCTTGACAGTATTGGCAGTGTGCATTATTTGGGGTAGTTTCTATACTGTAGAAACCGGTCAGCAGGCAGCAGTTTCCAGGTTTGGAAAGTTTGTTAATGTAACAGGGGAAGGGCTGCATTTTAAAATCCCATTCATTGACAGTGTGGATATTATTACTGTCAGAAACACTTCCTACGGTTTTAACGATTTGGAAGTATCAACCAAGGACATGCAGAGTATTTTCTTGAATATGGTTGTTCAAATTACTGTAACAGACCTTGATACTTTATATCGTAAATACAGGAATAACTATATAAATAGTTTTATTGATCCAAGGGTAAGAGAAATTATCCAAGCAAACATTTCCCGGTATACTATTGAAGAGTTTGTAAGTAAGCGGCAGGAACTCTCAATGAAAGTATTTGAAGCTATCAAAGCAGATATGGCTGATGATGGTTTGAATGTCACCAATGTGAGCATTGTAAACCATGACTTCTCTGACAATTATGAAGAAGCTGTGGAGAATAAAAAAATTGCAGAGCAGAGAGTGGAAACAGCCAAGTTTGAGCAGGAAAAGGCTCGTGTAGAAGCTCAAAACAGGGTTGAATTGGCTAAATTTAAACTTGAAGAAAAGAAGTTGCAGGCAGAGGCTAACAAAGTTGAAGCCCAGAGTTTATCCACTGAACTCTTGCAAAAGATGCAGCTTGAAAAATGGGACGGCGTATTGCCTCAAGTAATATCCGGTAAGGAAAATGGGTTGATGCTCAATTTGAATAATAAATAACAAAAAAACAATAAGATAAAAAGAAAGGCTGCTCAAATTAGGCAGCCTTTCTTTTATGCTTCAGCGGGTATTTCTTTTTGTTTTTCCAGCCATTCTTTAATTTCTTTGAATCTCCATTTACAGTCCCTTGTTCCTGTCAGAGAAAAGCCTTTGGGGAAATCCTTTGTTTTTCTTATCAGGTAAAAAGTCGTTCTGCAAATTTGCAGGTAATCAATTACATCAGAAATGGAAAGGACATCATCATCTTCATATTTCTTTGTATTAGCCATAGTGACCTCCATATTTGTTCATAAATGTATAATTATCATTATATATGTTTTTAAATGAAGATCAGATGGATTTAGAGTTTTTTTGAAAGAGTATAAATATATTATAATGTAGTATCCAAAACAAATTACTCAAAATGAATTTTAATCTGTTTGAAAAACTTTAGTTTTTAGAACCCTTAGCCTTGTATTCAGCATGGAATTATATGTTCAATTACGTTTATATCTATTTATAATTGATTATAAATAACCATTGAAATAAAAACTGTTCTCTGTTACTTATTGTTTTTAGAGGGAATAACTTAATAATGAACAAGCATGAACAAAAGAACCCGTTGCCTAAATTTTAGCATAAGGTTGCATGTTTAGAAACGTTTATTTAAGTTCAAATATGGACAGAAAAGTTATAACTTTTGATGACAAAAATAGTTAATCAAAATTCACAACAGATTACTCAAAAATTAAATTATCTATTTAAAAAAGGGAAAATGTAGTAGAATTTTGGCAATAAAAAAATGAGTTATAAATCTTATATTCTTATAACTCATTATTTTTATTAGGGGTTATTTATAAAGAAGTGAAATTTTTATTGTAAAAATATTTCGCTTAGAAGGCAGTTGCTCTATCCGACTGAGCTACTAGCGCGTTCAAAGCTTTGTATGTAAATTCATTATAAAAGTCAAGTTCTTTTTTATCGGTTTTCTGCACTATGTGATGTTTTGAAATTAATTGATATGCATTTTATGAATGGAAGTTTTTTACAGTTGGGAACGGTGAAATTTTTTAGGGGAAAGCGTAATGCATATTGTTTTTACTTTGTTTTTCCTGTATTGCTGCGATTGAAATTTTTGCAGTCATTTCATCAGAACGGAGTAGCTGTTACAATATTATGAAATAATTATGTTAATTTGTATTATTCCAAGAAAAAATATAAATATTTCATGAAATAATTCTTAAAATATTTTTTAAAAATTTTTATTTTTTTTTATCAATCAAATTAGTGTATTGCAGATAAATTGCTTATCATTTCATATGAAATTTCAATTTTAATCTTGCATTATTTTTTTTCTCATTTTATTATTTTATAAAATATTTCATAAATAATCTCATTAAATATGTCAAAGAGCATGCGGTTTGGCATAAATAAGGCTTAATATGAAATAAATTTAAATTATGGCAGTGCGTTATACATTGCTCTAAAGTCGCTCGGCGTACAAAATGGGGATACGGTTCTTTGCA
>CAJUOM010000004.1 GCA_910588255.1 uncultured Alphaproteobacteria bacterium | reverse complement strand
TTCTCTTATACCTACGATGATGTAAATGATTGTTGGGTCAGACGTGCTCAGTTTAGGTTGTCGGCTCCTGGAGATATTGATATATCCCCAAAACTCGAAACTGGCCAACCTGAAGGAAATCTGAACACAATTTTATCAGAACCAATCACTTTTACGGATTACAGTGGCACATACGGTAATATCAACTTGATTGTTTTTGAGCTTCGGGCAAAAGCAGATGCATCGATACATCTTTTTACTCTAACAGAAGAGCAGAATCAGTATAGATATAGCAACCCTTCCGCTGTTTCGACAACAGAGGGAACTATAGAAACAGGAGCTTTTATTATTCCAAACTGTGAAAAAGACATCTTATCAGCCATTGAGCAGCAACTGAAAGATAGTATAATTATGGCAAAATATGGTATTCATCCATACAGGAGTATAATCAAGCACACGGAACAAATTATTATGAAGGTTGATATAAAAACAGTCTTCTTTAAACTATCTGGAGTCTCGTCTGAATGAGATTCCGGGATTTTAATTCTTATTAATCAACCGAGAGAGTTAAGGTTTTTCCATCATTTTTAGTTATGACGACTTCGCTTTCACTAACTTCATCTATGGAAAAATCACCGTTTTCTCCAATAGAGCTATATGGGGTGTTATTTATCCAAACAATCCAATTTGCTTCGTCAATAAATACAATTCCAGTGACTTTTAAATTATTGCTCATAGGTTTTTTATTTTCTTTCAGCATTGATAATATCTTTTTTGAGTCATCATCTGACATAAACATAGATTCTTCAGAATTTGTAAAATTTGGACTCATGATAAGGAAGATAATTAGGATCTTTGAAATATTTCGCATATTAACTCCAATTTTATAGATGGTTTGAATATATTTATTTTTGAAAATTTATCCATATCAATGTTTAATAATTTCAAAAATCCGGGATGAAAATTTTGAAGTTCATCAATGAATTTAAATACAAACTTATCATGCCAAAAATAGCCTCTTATTTTATATTGGATTTTACGAAAAGCATCTGTTTTTATTTCATCAGATTTCGAGACTTTAGTTATTATTCCCAAATTATGATCTGCAAGATTTTCAATAAATTTACGAAACTTAATCTTTTTATTTGAAAAATCATGTTCAGAAATAAATTTTATTGTTTCTTTATCAAAAGATTTAATAGGCTCTATGAGTAATTCAGATTCTTGCAATTTATTAAACAAATCAGATTTATATAGAGAGATAGCATTCCATATAATAAACATTGAAATAAAAATCAAAAACACAGAGCTGTTTGTTTTTATAAGATTAAATATAATTTTATATTTCTTATTAATCATTATTTTCATAAATAGTATTAATGGTTAATTTATCACTTTTTTCATCTATTTTTATGCTCACATTTTTCAATTTTCTTTTCATATCCGTTTCTTTCTGCAATTCGGTTTTTAATCTTATGTGATGATCATAATTATATTCCTTCAACTCATTCCATAAAGGAAGATCTTTTGTTACAGTATCTGGGATTCCTTCCAGTAAATTTTCATTATTTTGTATTTGATTTTTATAATCAAAGATTTTGTAAATGTCAAAGATAGTACTGGAAAATACCACTAAAAACCCTATGATACACGCCGCTTTAAAAATTATATTTAAACTCTGTTTTCTATTAAAATCAACAAAATTTCCCGACTTAGATACCAAACTCATATTCACTGGAGCTATACTTGAAAATTCACTTATTGTATCATTGTTAATAGAATAAATAACGATATCGTTCAGGGATACATTAAGAGTATGTGTTATGTATTTTAAAATATTTTCAGTTTCAGATTTTTTATTAAAGTTTTCAATATTTCCTTGTCGATAACTTATTAATTTCTTATTTTGAACAGCTATTATTTCCCAACGGTTTTCATATTCACCAATGAAAACCGAAATCTCGAATTTATTTAGATCCATTGAGTAAATTTGAAAATAACTTGAAACAAGCCAAATCGGCCAAGTTGAAATTGATATTATCGGATTTTCAATTTTCAATAAATTATCCAAAATCAAAATGAATGCTGAGGATAAGTTCATATTGCATATGTTTGCAAAACCATTTCTATACGATAATTTTTTCTCATAAGCCACAAGATTTGCTGATTCTTTTTTCTCAATTAAAAGATTTGTCGCGAGGGCTTTTATATCCGATTCTTTCAAATTCCGAAGACTTATAGATCTGTTAAATATAGTATTACTCGAAATGACAATCTCCGTGAAAACTGATGAGTTCTCTAATAAATAATTAAATATTTGTTGATTTTCTTTTAATAATACGTCAAGATTTTTTATAATTGTTTTGTCTTTAAAATGGGATAATTTCACTTTATCATCAGAAATAATTATTCGTATAAACTCTTTAGTATTCGAATGCTGTGTCATCTTGCTAAAATCCATATTCTTCCCCAGATTCCCTTTGCTGTTTTAAGAATCCGAAAAAATAGTAAAAAAATCATTAATTTTATAGAAAAAATTTTTAAACTAGCAAAAAATTTTTTTATTTTACTAATTTTCTTAAAATTTTATGATCATTAAAAAATCTGAATGTTAGTATTAAATTAGATAGTGATATTTTTTTTGAGAAAAAATTTATGAACAAATTATTGATTTTAACAACCTGTATAACACCATTACTTTTTGTGACTGCTGATGCTAAACTCAGTGTATCAGAAACTAGTCAAAGCATTGAGTTTTCCAAGCCTACAACAGCTAAACTTGATCAATACATGAGAATAAAATGCAATTTACCAAAGATTTCCGATCAACAAATTCGCGATATTGCAAACACTGCATTAAATGTTATTACCGATATCCAACAGAATATTTCTGTTTATGATATTACAAGATCTTTACAAAAATATTGTGTGAAAGATAGTGTATTCGGAAAAGTAATAGAAATTGCTCAAGATTTGGTAAACGTTGCAAAAACCTATGCTGATTTCAACACTGTGATAAGATTAGAAAGAATTTCAAATAAGGCTTTAGATTTATACAACAAAGAAGGTGTAAACTTTGAATTCCTGGCAAAGAATACAACAGATACTCCTGAATATAGAAAAAATGAGGATATGTTTAAGAAATTTATATCAAGGGATTTAATGATTCTAAGGCAAATAGTTTTACAATATGCTGATAGACCTTCAGTAGAAATTCCACAAGTCCCTGTTGTTGAGAGTAAAGAGACAAAAGAAACAGCTTATCCAATTGAAACAGAGTCTGATACAACAACTTCAACAGCAAATCGACCAACAACTGAGCCAGCTATAACTTTAGATAAAGATCCTGCTTTAGACAAGAAGACATTTGATAGCAATACAGAGATTCAACCCAAACCCGCAGATCCATCTTTGCCCCAAAGGACAAATCTTCAGATGCTGTAAAACCAGAAGAGAAACCTATTTTTGATACTGCTACAGATTTCAAGGAAAGCGCACCTTTTGTGACTGATGAGAAACAGGAAGCTAAAACTGAAACGAATCCTTTTGTTGTACCAGTGGAAGCCGTAAAAACTTCTATAGAACCAACAGATACCCCAATTGATTCTAAAGAATCTTTAAAGAACGATTTAGTTCCAGAGCCTGTTATCGCTCAAGAAGTTAAACCTGAAATTTCTCAAGAAAAGCCCATTGAAGTAACTCCATTTACTCCGGTTGAAGAGCCTAAAGAAGAAATGTCAGGTAAAACAACAGAGAGCGCTCAAATAATGAAATCAGAAGAAACTGAACCAGAAGTAGCAGCAATAGATGAAAATAAGGAAGAAAGTGAAAATCCATTATTGCCACATTATTTTGCTGGAAAAAGTTCAGAAGCATCAAGTGCAAATACAACTGAAAAATCTGAAACCTCATCTGATGAAGATAAATCCGATTCTTCAGAAAGAAAAAGTTTCTGGGGGTTCTAAAATCTAATAAAATTAAAGGGAGGAGTATCCTCCCTATTTTTTATTTCATAAATCTATTAACCATAGATTGCATCATTCCCGGATTTTGAAATTTAGTCATTATAGTTTTCACTTGCTCAAATTGCTTTATTAGTCTATTAACTTCTGATACTTCCTGAGCACAACCTGCTGCAATTCTTCGACGTCTTGAAGCATTTAAAATTTTTGGATTTTTTCTTTCCTCGATAGTCATGGAACGTATGATAGCTATCTGTCGGGCAATTGTTTTATCAGAAATATTTGCTTCTTTTAATTGATCCTTTATTTTTCCCATACCTGGAATAAACTTCAAAAATCCACTAATTCCACCTATTTTCTCTAATTGTTTTAAATATTTTTCCATTCCATTTAAATCGAAATCTTTTCCAATGTGGATATCTTTTATTTCATCATTAATGTTTGAGTCCATTGCTTTTTCAACAAGGGTAAGAACATCTCCACGATCTAGTATTCTTGAAGCAATCCTGTCAGGATGAAAAATCTCAATATCTGAAATCTTCTCTCCTGAACAAATATACTTTATTGAACAATTTGTAATATATTTTGCAGAAAGTGCTGCTCCTCCTTTTGCATCACCATCTATTCTTGTCAATATAAGTCCTGTCAAATGAAAAGTTTCATTAAAAGCTTTTACTGTGTTGACTGCATCCTGCCCCATCATACTGTCTATCACAAGATAACTATCATTTGGATTTACTATGTTCTTCAGGTCAGACAATTCCTTCATCATAACGTCATCCAAATAAAGTCGTCCAGCTGTATCGAATATTGTCATATCGTATCTTTCACAAATTTCCAAAGCTTTTTGCGCGATAGATAGTGGTGTGTCAGTAGAGTTAAAATTTTCAAAAAAGTCTATATCATTGTTTTTTGCTAAAATTTTTAACTGATCTATAGCTGCAGGACGATATGTATCTAATGAAACCAGGAGAACCTTCTTTTTGTATTTTGATTTTATAAGATTTGCTAACTTTGCAGAAGTCGTCGTTTTTCCAGTTCCTTGAAGTCCCAATATCAAAATTTTGCCTGATATATTCTGATTTGTTTCTTCAGTTTCCCCCAAAATATTAACAAGCTCGTCATATACAAACTTAATAATTGTTTGTTCAGGAGTCGTTGTGTTAATTACGCTTTTTCCCTGTAATTTTTCTTTTAGGTTTTGAGAAAAAGCTTTCACGACACTCAATGCTACATCTGCTTCAAGCAAAGATACTCGTATTTCTCTTATAGTTGTATCAATAATCTCTTCGGTTAAAATTCCTCTGTTTCTCAAATTTCCTATTATTTTTGAAAGTTTTTGAGATAAATTTGCAAACATTTAAAGTTGTGTCTTATGTTTTGATATTATATATGCTATCAAAATTTATTTGGGAAGGCAAAAATTAAAAACTAAAGGTTGATTCATAATGACTACCCAAAATGCTATGTGAACCTCTGCCGTGTCAATGAAGTTTGCCGGTGAAGCCTTCTTTCTAATTCACACCTCGTGCCACACTTATATTTTATATGCGTCGCAAATTGTGTGTCCATTTGCGATAAGTCTAAAGCTTAACTACATCCCGTTCCTAAGAGGGAAGGGACTATATAATCAATTTGGAAATGGCAAAGGCAACATATCAAAAAAAATGAATAGATTTTTTAAATCTGTTCTTAAAAAATGCGATTAATAAATAGTACTGAGTTACATGACTTGTCTTATGAAAAGTTGATTTTTAAAAGTTTTATTAATTTTAGATTTCTAAAATGTATTATTTTCAAATCTGTTTTGTTTTTAAAACGTTTCTTCAGTATTTTGGATGAGTGGCTTTTAAAAATTCCGACATGTTTTTGAAATTATTCAAAATATTATTTAAACCTGAAACAAAAAAGTTTGTACAAATGAAAAAGAGAAAAGAAGCATTTACAACTAAAGGCTATTTGTTTTGTTCAAATTAAAATTTCTTTTCTGTTTGCAATTGGGTTCAGGTTAAGTTTAGACTCCTGTTCTATATCAAAGAATTTCTAGGTAACTAACTATTCGATATACGTAATAGCCTCTATTTAATTTTCCAAACTTAATCTTAGAAGTTCATTTCAAGCCTATAAACATACGTCATTTACATATTCACCACACTATCTCTCATGGCTAAGCTTGATTTTGTTATAGGGACTTCACTACTATTATCTACCATCTGTTTAGGGCGGGATTCTATATTCAAAATATAATCAAAGAGAATGTATTATATTGATAAGCTCTGAAGTTGCTTTTTCCAAATTTTTATTTATAATGACAAAATCATACTTTGCGATTTGCTTTTGTTGGAATGAGTCATTTAATCTTAAATTCAATGACTCAATTGTTTCTGAGTTTCTGTTTTGAAGCCTGTGTTTTAAAGTTTTTAGAGAGGGGGGTAAAACTAAAATACCAAAACAATTAAATTTGAAAATTTTATTAGAAAGAACATTATAAGCACCTTTGAAATCCAGATCTAAAATACAAAATTCATTTTTATCTAAAACATCATTTACTGCTTTCTTCAGAGTCCCATACCTATTTCCATAACAATTCACATGCTCTATAAATTTATTTCCTTTCACAAGTTTTTCAAATTCGTCATGAGTTACAAAATGATAATCTACTCCATTTCTTTCGCCTTCTCTGGGAGGTCTTGTTGTGCACGAGACAGTCAAATCTGCTGATTTGAGATTGGATAATAAGTGTTTAATTAAAGTTGATTTGCCTGCTCCTGAAGGTCCCGAAAACACAAGGATTGTTTTGCTCATCTTTGATCCAATTTAAATTCTATTCTTCTGTTTTTTGCAAGTGAGTTTTCTGTCATTCCATCAACAATAGGCTGACTGTCTCCAAATCCAGCTGCAACTAAATGTTTTGAAGAAATACCTTCTTTTATTAGATGTTTTACGACAGATATAGCCCTTGCAGCGGATAATTCCCAATTTGAAGCAAATTTTTCATTTGTTATAGGCCTTTTTATCTGTATGACCATCTACTCTCAAAATCCATTTAATATTTTTAGGTATTTTCTTTCCCAGTTCTTTTATTATCTTAGCCAAGTTAGATACTTGCAATTTTCCTTCTTCACTCAATTGATCTGAGGCGGATTCAAAAAATAATTCTGATTGAAATATAAATCTGTCACCAGAAATCTTTATTCCTTTTTTATCTTTTACGATTTCTTGAAGTTTGTCAAAAAACTCAGATCTATAAGCACTTATGCGATTTAAATCATTAAGTTTTATATTTTCTTTCTTTATATTTTCAAGTGCTTCTTTTTGTTTTTCAGAATTCTGATGTTCAACTTCTAAAGCAGCCATAACATCTTTCAATTGACTCGTTATTTCATTCAGTTTTTCCTCTAAAGAAACTTTTTGCTGATGTTCTTCCTTTCTTAAAGTTTCTTCTTTATTGAACATGTTTTGTAAAGTTGCAACTGTTTTATTTAAATCCAAAATCTGATTAGATAAATTCAAGTTATTTTTATTTAATTCACTGTTTTTATCTTTTTCCAAATTTAAGAGACTACAAACATTTGCTAATCTTTCTTTTATACTACTAATAGATGAATCTTTATCTAAGATTATTCCAGAAAGATAAACTTGAGAAGCAATAAATCCGACTAAAACAAATATAAAAACCAACAAGACAGTGGACAAAGCATCGACAAACCCTGGCCAAATATCAACTTCCTCTTGAGATCTTCTGTGTCTTGAAAATAACATGTTTACAAAAGCATTTATCTACAACATAATAAATTATAACATTTATTAGCTTCTTTTCGATAGTGCCAAAAATATTTTTATATGCAAAAATTGCAAGGGCTCAAACTTTATTAATGACAATATCGTTGATATTATGTTCATTTTTATATGCGAAATATAATTATAAATCTAATTTTAACTTTGCATTTATGTATGTTGCTCTTTGCATATTGTTTTTTCACGTAGCTGCTAACGCTATTTCAGAATACCGGGATTGTATAAAAGGTGTTGACAACAAACATTCTCCTGGAACAAAATATCGATTAATAACAGGATTAGTCCCATATAAAAATATCTATTATTTAGGAATAATTTCTTTTAGCTCGGCTTCTATTGTTGGAATAATTTCATTGTTTATTGGCCCGATATTATTGATAATTCCTGGTCTTATAGCCGCTGGTATTGTATTTTTCTATAGCGAAAATCCGTTAGGGTTAAAATACAAAGCTCTTGGAGAACTTTGCGTATTTTTGGGATATGGGCCTTTGCTTTTTTCATCGTGCATATTATCTTTAACAAATCATTTATATTTATGTGACTTAATATTTTCTGTTCCTTTTGGATTACTAACAACATGCGTTTTGTTGGCTAATAATATTCGAGATTACGAATTCGAGCAAGGAAAAACCGTTACATTAACAATAAAATATGGACTTAGATTTTCTTATTTTCTGTTGTTTTTTATGGTTAATTTAAGCTTTCTTTTCATACCATTTCTAGTTTTCCAAGATATTATACCTTTTTATTCATTTTGGGTATTTTTAGTTTACCCTTTGATATTTTTCTCCATAAAAAAGATAGGAAAGCCAGAATTCATAAACATATTCGGAATATTACAAGTTTCGTTTACTTTGATAATTTGCATTTCATTTTTTCTAGAAATCTTGTTAAAATCTTAATATAGCGTTTTGATATTCCGAAAATGCCAATAGGATTACCCACTAAACAAGATAATTTAGATGTTCAGATAAAATGTTCTGTTATTTCAGAAGCAGTTGTTATTAGATCTGAAATCACTGAATCTGTTTCTAATCTGTTTAGTGCGGATGTTTTTCTTCAGACTACAAAACAAATTGATATTGAAAAACTTATAAATTCTGAAGCGTCTTTATCATTTAAGCTTGATGACAAACAAACACGGTATTTTTCAGGAATAATAGAACAGGCTTCTTTTGAAAATATTCCAAGCACAATTCAAACAAAAACGGATAGTATACTTTATATTAAGATAGTTCCGACATTAACGAGAGCTGTTTATACAAAAAAATATAGAATATTTCAGGATATGTCTGTAAATGATATAATTTCGAAAGTTCTAAAAGAAAATGGCATATCTAATCACAAAATTAGTTTAAACTCGAAAGGAAAAAATAAATTAGAGTTTTGTGTTCAATATGGAGAAAGTGATTTTGATTTTATTTCAAGACTTATGGAAACAAACGGTATTTTCTATTCTTTTGAACATACGGAATCTCAAGATAATTTGAATATCTCGGACATCAGTTCTTCAGCCAAAAAATTACCTGAAGAATTAAAAATAAGAAAAACATCAACAAACGCAACAATGACAACAGATACTGCATATAATGTCTCTTATTTAAATTCTATGGGTGCTAAAAAAATTGAAAGTTTTTCATATAACTATCATAAAGCAGAGGTTTTATCAGCTCTGTCAAATTCTTCAGAGAAAATAAATATAGGGGAAAAAGAATTTTATGATCAATTATTTATTGAAAAATCTCTTGGTAACACTATCTCAAAAACGATTTTGGAACAGGAAAATATTTTTACCAAAAAGCTAAAGGGAAATAGCTTTAATCCTTTTTTATCATCAGGTTTAATATTTAAAATAAGCGGCTCTGAAACAAAATCTCATAATGGTGAATTTTTTGTTGTTTCTGTAAAACACTACATAAATCAAATCCCTGATAACTCGGATACTCCTGTTTATTACAACTCTTTTTCTGCTATTCCAAGTGATACTCCTTTTGTTCCTGTGAATATCCATAAAAAACCGAGAATTTCTGGTTGTCAAACAGCGATTGTTACAGGTACATCAGGAGAAGAGATTTACTGTGATGAAAATGCAAGAATAAAAGTAAAATTCCACTGGGATTCCAGATCTCAAAAAGATGAAAAAAGTTCCTGCTGGATACGTGTTGCTCAATCTTGGGCGGGTAATAAATTTGGATCACTTGTTCTCCCACGTATTGGAATAGAAGTTGTTATAGAATTTGTCAATGGAGATCCTGATCAGCCTATAGTTGTTGGATGCCTTTATAATGGAGTTAATCTTCCTCCTTCAAATTATGCCAAAGAAAAAAACACTGTATCATCGTTCTATACAAATACTGTAAAGGAAAAAGGCTTCAATGAATTACGTTTTAATGACAAAGCAAAAGAAGAAGAGATATACTTACACGCTCAAAAAGATTTGAACTATGTCATTGAAAATAGTATTACAGAGACATTGAATGAAGGATCAAAAACTATAATTCTGGAAAGTAAAAAAGACCCAACAGAACACTCTCTGGCTATAAAAAAAGGAAATAATAAAATGATCCTGAATGAAGGAGATTATACGATTGTTTTAGACAAAGGCAATCAATCTATAACTCTAAAAGAAGGGAATCAGACTATAACTCTTTCAAAAGGTGATTTGAAAATTGATGTAACTGGAAATATCTCTATTACATCAACTAAAGATATCACAATCAGCGCTGATGGAAAAGTTAGTATTAATTCCAAAAAAGCAACTTCTATCGATTCGAAAGATATTATTGATTTGAAAGCGACAAAGGATTTCAAAATTGATTGTATGAAATTTTCAGGAAAAGCAAAAATGGCTATGGAACTTTCTGCACTAAGTTTAAAAGCAGATATGAAAACGACAGTAGAAATCGGAGGACTTAGCATAAAAATAGCATCAAAAGCTGCTTTAGAATTATCGGTTATGGCTGCTGCTATGGTAAAATCAACTGCAATGCTTCAGCTCCAAGGAACTGCAGGAATTGCACTCCAAGGAGCTATGATTAAGCTAAATTAGGATATTTTAATATTTTTTATCTTCAGCATAATAATCTACTTGATATGGATCTTCACTACTCTCTTTACGTTCTGAATCAGTTCCCAAAAGTGTTGAAGGAATCCTTTTCAGCATTATATCAAAAACATCTTTAAAGAAGTCCTTCATAAAGTCTTCAGATAATGAATTAAAATAATTTTGCTCAAGAAGTATTTTCATTCTTGAATTAGTTAAAATAAACTGTACTGTTTCATTACTAGCAAAACCTGAACAAATTAGAATATCATGAATTTTTTTAGCAAGAATATGATTGTTTTTGAATACCTCCATTAAATATTCTTCAGTAAAATCTTCTTGAAAAATTCTAATCATACCTCTATTTCCATTTATAAAATCAGGTATACCAAGTAACATTGCTACATCTGTAATTTTATATGGGGTTGCCAATCTGGTTTCTGCTTCTGCAAATAAAATAGATGTAAGCATGTCTCTATTTTCACACGCTTGCATTAGATTATCTAAAAAAGTTTTTTCCATTGAATCACTATGTTGCATATAGAAAAACATTGGTATAAAAGTTGTCGGAATATCAGTTATGTTAACTGTATTTAATAAGTCATCATATGGGTTAACCGATGAAAGTAAAGGGTCGTGAATAGAATATTGCTTCTTAAACAAAGCAAATGAAAGATTGTCCCTTGAAGTTAAGAAGTCTAGAACTGTAAAGTCCGTATATGGATTTGAAAAAACTATAATACCTTCTTTAGTTACATGATCAATAAACCTAAAGTCAAATGTATCGTTATATATACAAGATGCCCTAAATAGATATACAGTAGAATCTTCTACTGATTCTTCTTTATAATACAAGGTTCTGCTACAGATATCCTGTGTTTGCAATTTATGAATATCTCCAGAGCTTTCTTCACATTGTACAAGCAATCCAGGTACTCCAACTATATCTGCATCTGTTTCCAAGGCAGTGGCCAACATCAAGAGGCAATAATCCTGATGGATCATATCATCTCCATCGAATATAGAGAAATAAACATGTTTACTTGAATCAATATCGCGCATTATTTCTTCTTTAGAAGACAGTAATTGTTCGTAACGGGTGAAAGAGCAGCCTTTATTTTGTTCATTATATGTAACATCAAAAGGAAGTTTTCCTGATTTTATTATTTCTTCAAAAGCTTCTTGTAACTCTGATACAAATGCTTCTCTATCTTCATCTCTTCCATCGCAAGTCAGTTTGATTCGAAAATCAACACCAAATTCTCTCAATCTGTCATAATTTAATCTCAGACTTCTAGCTAAGTTTGAGGCAAATCTTTCTTGTTTGTAAGCTGTAATGAAAAAATATATGATTGAGTTCGAAAGTTCTGCCCTTTGACGATCATATAAATTTCGTACGACAAATGGTGTGTAATCCATATCTGGATTTGGATAAATTGATGAACTTTTTTCCTCTGTAAACTCATGATATGAACTCACATCACAAGGGTATATCCCTGGTTCCATTGAATATATAGCTGGAACAATATTTAATACCACAAATACATGTTTTAAAAAACGTTTTAACATAAAAAAATACTAACAAGTAACTTTATTTCTATATTATATCAATAAAAATATTATTGCAAGTCCTTTTTTATAAATAATATATTTTTATAAATTTTAATCAATTCTTCTGTATTAATACTATTATGATAATTATCAATCGGATGATTTAAGAACTGCAAATTAGCAATATATGAAAATAATTCCATAGCTTGGCTGTTGTTCGATAGGTTAAGTTCATTTTTTATATAAGATAAAACAGGTGTAATGTCGGGTATTAAAATAGGCGTTCTTTCAAAACTTGGTCCAAAAAGCTCTTCCATAAAATTCGATCTCATTATATTTTTTAAACTTAGCTTTTCATATATATCTATAAGATCTGATGGAAGTTTATAAATGATATTTAAAATACGAAAATTATTAGAAAGTTCTCTTGACATATCAGAAACGGAACAAAATAATAATCTGATTAGTTCGCTTTCTTCTGTTAAATTATCGAAAGTAGAAAAACTGAAATAAAGATTCCTTACTGATTTAGCTATTGAATTTAAGACTTCAGAAAACTTCGTAAACCTTTCATTAAGATTATTCATAATAGAAAAAAGTTTCTCATCCCAAGCAAACTTTTCTGTAAATTCTTTAAATTTGCATAATCCATAGGAAAAATTTATTTGATCGACAGAATTTATTGGTTTGATAATCTTAAAAAATCTCGGATTTTCTGAAGATTCTTCGGGAATGGTTTCTAATTGTCCTGAAGTCTCTTTAGAAGTTGTTGTGTTTGCTTGAAAGAAGCTTGAAGTGAAAATGTCATCTAATATTTTATAGATACCCAAAATATTATTATGAAACTCAATAAAAAAATTTTGTACGCATGTTAAATCATTTAACACCTGAATGCTTTGTTTATCTGGTTTTAAATAAATCAGGATCGCTGGAAATTCAGTTTCATGAATTTGAAAAAACATAGGGAATTTACAACATTCATCTATATATTCCATAAAATAATTGTAAGAATTAAAAATGTCAAAAACATAAGAATCCAAAGTCATATATAAATGTGATCCTGTAGACTCCAGTTGATCTTTTAAAACTTTCACTTGTCTAGGATTAGAAATTGCACCAACTTCTTCACTTTCGATTGAGTTTACCGGAAGTTGAGCAGAGTTAGTTTCATTAACTTCTTGAAGTAATGCCCAAAATCCAAAAATGCAAATTATTTTATTAAAAATTTTGTTCATAAATATCCATATTTTCCCATATAATTACATGATATTTTATAAAGTGTCATTTTTTCAATAATTTTATAACAAATTCCAAAGGCGGAAACTTATCAAATGACTTATAATATATTCACTATATCTGCTAAAATGAGGAATTTGTTCGGAATACAGAAAAATGTTTATACAAATAAAACGGCGAAAGAGTAAAACCACAATATTTCTAAGCAAAGAGGTTATTTCTTCAATAGTATTAAGATAGGAAAAAGCGGCTTATTACTGAATCCCTAATTAGGAAATTTCACAATCGACTAACTTATTTGCACATAGGTTAAGTTAATGGTTTTAACTAATTTTTTAATTATAATAAGCTCAGTATTTCCCTTACCAAAATCTTATTTTTGAACGATATATTAAAAATGTCTTGAGAGATTTTTAAAAAAGCTCTATTCTTTACATATGGAGTAATTGTGATTTTGAGATATTATTGGCAAAATTATTTACGAACAAAAAATCTGAAGCGAAGAATTCTCCGCCGATTAATGGAAATATAAAGTATAACGAGGTCAGATTAATAGGAGCAAATGGAGAAGCTTTAGGAATTGTTTCTTTAAAAGAAGCTATTTCAAGTGCTGAGGAAGTTGGATTAGATTTAGTTTTAATTGCAGAAAATTCAACGCCTCCTGTTTGTAAGATTCTGGATTATGGAAAATACAAATATGAACAACAAAAGAAGAAAGCAGAATCTAGAAAAAAACAAAAAGTTATAGAATTAAAAGAAGTTCAATTGAGACCTTTTATTGGAGAAAACGATCTTTTAATAAAATGTAAAGCAATAAAAAGATTCATAGAATCTGGAGCAAAAGTAAAATTAGTACTAAAATTCAGGGGACGTGAATTAAGCAGACAAGAACTTGGCTTTGAAGTAATACAAAAAGTTTTGGACTATTCCAGAGAATTCGCGAAAGAAGAAACTCCAGCAAAACTTGAGGGATCTTCAATAATAGCTATTTTAACAAAAATTTAAAGGAGATTGATTATGGGAATATTATTAGCAATACATGTTATAGTGACAATCCTTTTGATATTAGTTGTATTAATTCAAAAAAACGAAGGTGGCAGTTCTCTTTTTGCAAATAGTGGCGGGAATAGTATGTTTAATGCCAGAGGAACCTCAAATATACTGACAAAAGCAACTTGGGTTCTTGCCTCTATATTTTTGATCAATTGTGTCATTATGGCAACGATTGACTCAGCTCATATGAGAAATACAGAAACAATTATGAATCACGAATCAGCTCCAATAAAACAAGATCAAAATAAAGAACCGGAAAAAGAAAAAAATTCTGCTGAAGAACCAATCTCTGATGGCACAAAACCGGGAGATAAGCAATAATGATATTATATTCTGAAGATATTAAAAAAATTATTCCCCATAGATATCCATTTTTGATGTTAGATAGAGTAGAAAATATTGAAATAGGAAAGTCTTGTGTTGCTTATAAGAATGTTTCTAATAATGAATGGTTTTTTCAAGGACATTTCCCAAATTATCCAGTAATGCCTGGTGTTTTGATCATAGAGGCAATGGCACAAGCCGCTGGAGTTTTAGCTTTTTCAACATTAATCGAGGAAAAAGTGTGTAAACCTGGATCTTCAGATTTTGTCTATTTCACATCAATCGAAAATGCAAAATTTAGACGACCGATAGTTCCGGGAGATGTTGTGCGTATGGTTGTATCTATTGATCAGCGCCGAGGGAACAAATTCTGGAAATTTAACGGACAGGCTTTCGTTGGCGATACACTCGCTGATGAAGCGGACTTTAGAGCAATGATTCCAGAAACAAAATAATTATGAGTATTAGTAGTTCAGCTATCATTCATCAAACGGCAATAATCGAAGATGGAGCAACAATAGGGGAAAACACTGTAATAGGTCCATATTGTTGTATTGGCCCAAATGTTGTTATTGGAGATAATGTTAATTTAAAATCCCATGTAGTAATCATGGAAGATACAATTATCGGGAGTGGATGTGTTGTGTATCCCTTTGCTTCATTGGGACAAAAACCACAAGATTTGAAATATAAAGGAGAAAGATCCAAACTTGAAATAGGGAAAAATACCGTTATACGAGAGTATGTCACTGCTAATATTGGAACAGAGTCCGGAGGAATGATAACAAAAATCGGCGATAATTGTTTAATTATGGCTTATTGTCATATAGCGCATGATTGTATTATTGGAAATAATGTTATTTTAGTTAATGGGGTTAATTTATCAGGCCATGTTGTTGTTGGAGATTATGCTATCATAGGCGGTATGTCTGCTGTGAAACAATTCACAAGGATAGGAAAACATGCAATGATCGGTGGATGCACAGGAGTTGACAGGGATATTATTCCATATGGCATAGTTAGAAGCGATCGAATCACAACTATAAAAGGACTTAATATCATAGGTTTAAAGCGTCGTGGATTTTCTGTTGATGAAATAAAAGAAATGATGACTGCATATAGGGAGATCTTTGAGTCTCAGGATGATTCTTTAAATTTTACTGATAAAGTTGATGCTGTCAGAAAAAAATATAGTTCAAATAAACATATAACAGAAATTACAGATTTTATAAATCTTCCCACAAAAAATCCTATCTGCACAACAAACCCTACCGATAAGGATTCGGAATAAACAATTGCAGCAATTGGATATAAGCAGCAAAGTTACGCCTGTCTGTTTCCTCTGTCAAGTCCTTCAAAGGAGTCAATAATATAATATCCAAGGATTTTTTAGCTTCTTCGATTTCACGTTTCAATTGTTGTACGTGTGTTATGTCTTCGCTTTTAAAACCAGAAGTTTGCATATTCAATAAAGGGAAAACTTCTTCAGGAGTTGTTGGATATACTAGTACTCTCACCCCTTCTATTGTCAAAAGTTGATGGGATTTTTCTGTAATAATTTTATTTACATATTTTACCATAAAGTCTATGTAATAATTAATTTGTGTATATAGAGGATCTTTAAATATTTGATTTTTTATCGAAATAATTTTATTAATAAGTTTTGTGATAGAAGTTTGATATTCTATAATATCTTTTTCTGATTCAATGAATGTAGCTTTAGATGGTATCTTATCCCGAAACGCTTTAACATATGTTGTCAATCTAAATCCTATTAATTTCCCCGCTAACATTTCTGTGATATCTGCACCACATTCATCTATTATCTTAAAAAGCTGTATAGGATAAATTTCTGAAGGTTCTGTTGCTGCTTCATAAGTTTTGATTAATTTTCTTCGTATAGAATCATCAGGATGAGTTGTAGAGATATTAATTAAGGCTGAAATGATAGGTAAATTGACATTTAATAAGTCTATATTTTCAGATAACTTAAATTTCACCTTTATGAAATTATCAACCAATACATCTAATGATGCTTTGGTCTCAGAATCAGAAATCAGATGAGATATTAAATCTGTGTAAGTTACAAATCCAGTTGTTGGGGATAACAATTTAACATCAGAATCCATTTCTTTTGTCATTCTACATAAATTCAATTTATTATCTTGAAATTCAGGGATTATTTCACTATGTGCAATTATAGTATAATGATGTGGAAGTTCCGATGTTATTCCAAATGAAGCAAAAGTATAAAATAATTCCAGGATTAAAATTGAGTAGAATCGTCTCATAATACTAACCTTAACTTTCTTCCTATATAAAAATATTAACCCCGTTTTTGAAATTTTTAAACAAGAATTTTTAAATGATTAAATTATAATTATGTTTTTTGTCAATTTTCCATATTTATAAGATTTATTTCTTGACTTTTTTCAAAAACAAGAAGTTGCGAAGCAAATGAGTTGATAAACGATCTGTTATGACTTACAACTAAGAGTGTTCCATTATATTCCTTTAAAGTTTGGGATAACGCTTCAATACTAGAGATATCGAGATGATTAGTTGGTTCATCTAATATAAGAAAATTATTTTTTTGAGACAGAATAGCCGCGATTGCCACTTTGCTTTTCTCTCCACCTGAGAGAACTTTAACTTGCTTGTTCACATCATCGCGTTTTATTAACATATTCCCCAAAAGAGATCTTGCTTGTTGCTGAGTCAGGTTTTTTGATAATTTTAGTATATTTTCCAGAGCTGTTAATTTGGGATCTAATATATCTAATTGACTTTGAGCATAATACCCTATTGAAACGTTATTACCTAATGTTATATTTCCAGAAATTAATGGTATTTCATTAACAATAGTTTTTAAAAGCGTAGATTTGCCAATTCCATTAGTTCCAATTATTGCGATTTTGTTTCCACGATGTATTTTCAAAATGATTTTATCTTTTAGAATAGCATTATCATATCCTATTGTTGCTTCTTTTATATCCAAAACAATTTTTCCGCTTTGTTTTTCGATTTCTATTTTAAAAACAGTTTTTTCCTCGGAATCATCCATATCCAATTTTTCTTCCATTTTCTTCAAACGATCGATTATTTTTAACTTACTCTGAGCTTGTTTCGCTTTTGAAGATTTATATCTAAATCTGTCAACAAAATCCTGAAGATGATTCTGTTTTCGTTTTATTGTCTCAAGTTGCTTTTTGACTAGTTTCGTATTTTCTTCTTTTTGTTCAATAAAATCATCAAATGTCCCATTATAGATTTTCAGGTTTCCATTTGAAATATATAAAATCTTGTCTGAAAGATTATTCAGAAATTCTCTGTCATGAGAAACGAATAATAAAGTTCCTCTGAAAGATTTTAAATATCCTTCAAGCCAAGTCAAACTCGGAAGATCAAGATGATTTGTAGGCTCGTCAAGAATCAAAAAATTTGGGTTATTAATAAGAAGCTTAGCTAATTCCAACCTCATACGCCAACCTCCCGATAATTCTAATGGAGATTGATCAAATTGGCTAGTTTCAAATCCCAAACCAACAAGTATACCTTTTGCTTCAGCTTCAAGAACATAGCCTCCTTTATCTGAAAACTCTTTTTCAAAAGATTCATATTCATTGAAAACTTCATCGGAATAACTTTCTTCCATCTTTTTTAGTGAATCATTAAGCTTTTTCTGAATACCAATCAAAGTCTGATTACCTGAAACACATTCTTCCAGAATAGTTGGAAGTGGCGTTGGAGTAGGGGATTGTGGAAGATAACCTACGACACAATTTTTCGGAATGATAACTTCTCCGGAATTATGTTCTTCAATACCTGTTATCATATTAAGTAATGTGGTTTTTCCTGCTCCATTTGCTCCAACAATACCAATATTAGCATTCGAAGGAAAGTGATAAGAAAAGTCTCTGATAATTACTTTATCGCCGAAATATTTACTTAAGTTTTGGACAATTATCATGAATTACAAAATATTTTCATTCTTCTCAAAACAATATCTTTTGCAGCTTCTCTTCCTTCCGATAAATATTTTCTCATATCTATATTTGAAGATTGTTCAGATAATGATCTACGAATAGCTCCGAGGAACGCAATTCTGATATCCGTATCTACGTTAATTTTCACAATTCCGTTTTGAATTGAAGCCTTTATATCCTTGTCAGAAATTCCAAATGCATTTTTCAAATCTGCTCCATAATCATTGCAAATTTTAACAGAATCAGAATAAACAGAAGAAGCCCCATGTAAAACCAAAGGAAAATCTCCGACTTTTTCTTTTATCTTCCTCAATGTTTCTATTGATAGCTTTGGAACTCCTAGCTTGCCTTTATTTGGACCATGGCTAGTTCCAATTGCAATAGCCAAACTATCAATTCCTGTTTTTTCTATAAATTCTAATGCTTCATCAGGATTTGTGTAAAAAGCATTGTTTTCAGAAACATTTACTTCATCTTCAACGCCTGCTAAAGTCCCAAGTTCTGCTTCAACTGAAACCCCAAACTTCTTTGCATAATTCACTACTTCTTTTGTTGTATTAATATTTTCATCAAAAGATAAAGAACTTGCATCTATCATAACTGAAGAGAAACCTTCATCTATACATCTCTTGCAAATTTCAAAATCTTTTCCATGATCCAAATGTAAAACAAGAGGCATATCAAATTCTTCAGCCGCTGCTGTGATTATTGCTTTTAAATAACCAAATCCCATATATTTTATTGCAGAAGAAGATGCCTGAAGAATAACGGGAGTTTTTAATTCATTTGCAGCAGAAACAATAGCCTGCACAATTTCCATATTTGTGAAGTTAAATGCTCCAATTGCAATTCTTTTTGAAAGAGCTTCTTTTAATATTTCTGAACCGGAAAATAATTTTTTGATTACAAACATTTTAAATTTTATTTAGATAACTTCCTAAATTATTATACTTTCTTTTTCTCGTTTTTGTTATTTTATTTTTTGAAGACTTTTCGGATTGATAGGAAGTTTGCACTGTTGTGTAGGGTTTGAATTTTTGGCCTTTTATTTCCTGAAAATATAACTCGGCCCATGTTCTTCCAAATGGATCCTTTCTTTTTTTGCAATAGTATGATATGTATTTGGATAAACTTAAACTATCAGAAACAAGTGTCTGAACTCTGACTGGAGATGGTTTGCATTTGTGTATTCCAAGTGCTTTTGCAGCCCCATAAGACAAATCTATAATCCGCCCTTTATAAACAAACGGGCCTCGATCATCCACAACAACAACTATAGATTTTCCTGTTTTCAGACTTGTAACTCGGACTACAGAGGGAATAGGCAATGTTTTGTGCGCTGCTGTAAATGCCATTTTATTAAAATGTTCTCCTGAAGCTTTTTTCTTCCCATGGAAATCATCACCATACCAAGAAGCAATTCCTATTTCATCATATTCGTAATAATCTTGAGGAAAATGCCAAGATCCTCGACAAAAATAAGCTTTGCTTGAAACATGTGTTGGCCCAACAGGAGTCCTTACAGAGCATCCTATGAGAAAGAGTGTAGTTAAAATTATGATTTTCTTAAAATTCATATAAATTTTCTATATCCTTTCCATTTCCAATAACCGCTAATGTCGGCTTTGATAATAGCATTTGATTTATAAGATTTTTTACGGAATCAAGTTGTATATCTTCAATTTTCTTAGATGTTTCTGAGGGTGATGAAATTTTCTTGTGAAGAAGTATCTGATTTGCTAATCTTTCCATTCTAGTTGAAGAATTTTCTAATCCCATGAGTAAAGATGCTTTTAATTGTGTTTTTGCTTTTCTTAACTCCTCATCAGAAATATCTTCTTTGATCTTTTCACATTCATATCTTATGATATCAATAACTTCTTTCGCTTTCTTATCTTCGCAAGCTGCATATACTCCAAAAGTTCCTGTGTCTTTATAATTCGAGTTGAATGAAAAAATCGTATAAACCAAACCCCGTTTCTCTCGAACTTCTTGAAATAAACGAGATGACATTCCACCTCCGAGAATTGTCGTCAAAATACTTAAAACAAATTTGTTATCATCTGTATGGCTAAGACCTTTCAATCCATAAATCAAATGAGTTTGTTCAAGTTCCTTTTTCTTGAATATAAAGCCACCTTTGTAAAGCTGTGTTTCAACAGAGGGAACACTAAAGCTTTTTAGCTCTGTAGTATATTTCTCAGCTAATATCTTAAATTTTTCATGATCAATATTTCCACTCGCAGCAAAAACCATTTTGTCTGTGGTGTATTTTGATTTCATATAATGATTCAAATCACTCGGAGAATAAGATAAAATGTCTTCTTCAGCTCCAAGAATTTGAGTACCTAACTTTTCGCCTTCGAAACATTTTGACTGAAACATATCAAAAACAAAATCATCGGGAGCATCATTCAGTTGTCGTATTTCTTGTATTATAACTCCTCGTTCTTTTTCAAATTCAGTTTTATCAAAAGTGGAATTTTGAATTATATCTGAAATTATATCAACGGCTAAATCAATATTATCTTTCAAAACTTTAACATGAAATGCAGTCATTTCTTTATTTGTAAAAGCATTAATAAAACCACCAACTGATTCTATTGCATAAGATATATCCAATGCAGTGCGTTTTGTTGTTCCTTTGAATGCCATATGCTCAAGAAAATGTGAAATACCGATTTGTTTTGAATTCTCGTTTACAGAACCAATATTAACAAAAAGTCCTAAAGAAATAGTTTCAAAGTTACTAATCGTATCTGTTGCAATGGTTAATTTATTTCCTAGTTGTGAAATTTTTGTATCCATTAATTATATCTTTTTAGCTTAATCTTAGACAATATTATACTACAAAAAGCATTTCTGTTTCAAATTATCACAAGATTGGGAGATTGGCTGGTTATTTTTTACTCACTGTGATAACATATGTTGATTTTAATATCTTCAGAAACGGCGCTTATGAAACATAATAAAGCATTAAGCCTCGTAAACCTTGTTTTTGCGATATTTATTTAATATAATGGTATGGATAAGTTTTATAATTAATAGACACAATGAATATTCCTTTAAAGATCGTCATAGCAGGATTTGCAATATTTTCAATGATATTTGGATCGAGTAATGTTGTATTTCCCTTGATTTTAGGAAAAAATTTCGAATCAAATTGGACTATTGCAAATTTTGGATGGTGTCTAGCAACAGTTTTAATCCCTATGGTTGGGTATTATGGAGCAATGTTATTTGATGCTGATAACAAAAAATATCTCAAGCCTTTAGGGAAACATACTATATCTATTTTAATGTTCATTTTGATGATGATGGTTTTAGGGGTAATTTCAAGGGGTGTTAATGTTTCATTTGGGGGAATTCATATTGTTTCTCCAGAAACTTCTGAAATTATTTTCAATTTGCTTTTCTGTATAATAACAATAGCTTTAGCTTGGCATCCAGGCAAAATAGTTCAAATTCTTGGATTAGTTTTTACCCCTTTAAAATTTGGAGGAATATTAATTGTCATATTAGGAGCAATATATTTTTCCAATTCAAATATACAACTAACAGAATTTTCGAAATCAACAGCCTTAACTGAAGGGTTTAAATGGGGATATCAAACAATGGATCTTTTAGCAGCTTTTATTGTTTCCACCTCTATATATATTTATATAAAGAATATTATTCCAGAAGATGAAAAAGAAAATAAAAATATGTTATTAAAATTTTGTGCCTGGGCTTGTTTTATTGGAGGGGTAATCTTGACTATGGTATATTCCGGGTTAGCATTTATCGGGGCAAAATACGCTACACAGCTTCAAGACATTCCTGATGAAGCACTTTTCACAAAAGTTGCAGAAACAGCAATGGGAAATTATGCATCATGGTTTGTCGCAATTGTCATAGCTGTTTGTTGCCTGGCAACAAATATCATTTTATCCTCTGTATTTACTGATTATATTCATAAAGACATATTAAAAGAAAAAATCAATAGAAAAATCCTTTTAGTATTTGTTGGAATATTAACATTTACAATATCTCTTCTTGGATTTACAACAATTTGTTCATATATGTCAATTATTTTAGAAAAGATATATCCGATACTCATTATTTTTGTAATGGCAAGAATAGTTTCATATTATGTGAAAAAGGTTAAGAATTGAAGAATACATATGCGGTTGCAATGTCTGGCGGCGTTGATTCCTCAGCCGTTGCTGCAATTTTGAAAAATGAAGGACAAGATGTGTTTGGAATTACTATGTTCCTGCATGAATATTCCGAATCTTCGATCATAAATGCCCAAAAAGTATGTGAAAAACTTGATATACAGCATTTCGTATTTGATATAAGGAAAAGCTTCAAAAAGTGTGTAATAGATACCTTTGCAGATCATTATACAAAGGGGCTTACGCCAAATCCATGTGCTTTTTGCAATCGTGATATAAAATTGAACTTATTGCTTCAGTTTGCAAAAGATAAAGGAGCTGACTTTATGGCAACGGGTCATTATGCAAATCTGGAAGTTAGTAAAGGCGAAATTATTCTTAGTGAAGCTGAAAATAAATCTAAAGATCAAAGTTATTTTTTATCGTTAGTTAGTAAAGATAATTTAAAATATGTAAAATTTCCTTTAGGAAAAATTCAGAATAAATCAGAAACCCGAAAAATTGCAGAATCATTCGGTTTGCATAATTTCGAAAAGAAAGACAGCCAAGATATTTGTTTTATCCCAAACGGCAATTATAAAGAATTTTTAAAAACATTTTATTCTAAAATACCTTTATTTCGACAGGGAAATATACGATTGCTAAATACCAACAAGATTCTCGGAAAACATAATGGTATAACGAATTACACAATAGGTCAACGAAAAGGATTGGTAGTATCTTATGAAACGCCTTTATATGTAATAAATCTAGACTCAAAACAAAACGAAGTTATTGTCGGATCAAAACAAAATTTGGAAAAATCCTGTTTTAATATTCTATATGCAAACTGGTTGTTGAATTATCCAGAAGATTTTGAAGGATATGTAAAATTAAGATCCGTTGCCAAAAAAGTAAAAGCAAAAATAAAAAAGACTATTAACGGAGCATCTATAGAACTTCTTGAAAAATCACAAACACCACTAACAAACGGGCAAGTTTGCGCGATATACAATGCTACAAACGAAGTAATAGGAGCTGGAATAATACATGCATAATAAACAGCTCTAACTACTTTATTGATATCTGTAATTAGCAAACAAAGCCTAAAATTTTAAGGGACTTTTTAGAATTTGACATAAGGAAAATATAGGAGGTATACTGAAAATATAGAGGATATTTAGGCACGCGGCGTGTGGTAAAATTAACGAGTATACCACACGCCGCGCACCCTCCATGTAACTCACATACTATATTATATTTTCCGAAAGACAGAAACGATTATATTGATTTACTCCCATTTCGCCAAGTCTCGTTCGTTTCTCTCACTCTTCGGACTTGACTAAATTTCGTAAATCAATTCCTCTTTTCTCGTTCCTTTCGAAAAAATAATATAAAAAGAGACGTAACAAACGGTGTACTCAGGCTTATTATGGTGCTAACTTTAACAACTTTTTTGAAATAACTATTAATTTAGGAGTAATTTATGAGAATTTATGTGACCATTTGGGCTGGTGAGAAGGATATTAAACTCCAACAGATTAGATTTGATAATCGCAATATTGGTGATCACAAAAAACCAGAGATTTTTATTAGAATTCATAAGAAATATGAGGAATATTTTATGCGTCCTCAGCTTATAAAACTTCATGATAGACATAGAAAAACGCTATTTCTTGCTATGGAATCTCGTCTGAATTTCAGGTGTTATGAGTCTGATATAGATGACTTTAAAGGTATCGAGATTGTCGCGAGATATCTTCGGATTCCTGGAATTGGGTTACCTTCGAAACATTATATTCAGAAGCTTTTGATGAATGTTTGCAATGCGAAATTCGTGCGTCATATACCTTCGAAAAAGGAAATTCGTGAGGAGCAAAAGCGCGAAGCGATGATCAAAATTCTGAAGGAACGAGATGCTCCAAGGAAGAAAATGGAATATCGACTTCGTATGAGGAGGTTTCCGGTTTTCCTGAAACGTATCACATATTATGGATATTTTCTGAGAATTGTTGTGAAAAATCGTTTAGTATTTAAGAATAATGTATGTAAAGCTTTATCAATTATTCTTGATATTTCAGCGTCCTCTCCGCCATAGACATTGGCAATGCGAACACTTTTCCTAATCTAATCGAACGGGAAAGATATGAGGCGTGAAAATCCGCTCTTCGAAAGAGGACTAAAACAAAAGGAAACCTCAAAAGTTGCGGATAATAACAGGGAGCGCGTGGTAGAATTAATTAATATACCACACGCTGCCCCCATTTAACTCCTCATTTCCAACTTTTCGTAAGAAAAGTTATTCCAATAAACCCTTCCACCTTAGGGATGGATGTCAGCTAACCCTTAGACATATCGCAAATGGAGCACGATTTGCGACGTATATAAACAAAGTGTGGCACGAAGCGTGAATCAGAAAGATGGCCTCACCGGAAAACTTCATTGACACCGCAGAGGTACCTCCAGCGCTTTCGGTAGACATTATGAAATGAAAGATGGAAATTACCAAAAAAAATGAGCTATTTTATCCAACTTTTAATTCTTCAATTGTTGGTGTTTCATTTTCAGCATCTCGAAGAGTATATCCTCTTCCCCAAATTGTTTCTATAAAATTTAATCCTCCTGTTAAATCTGCTATTTTTTTTCTAAGTTTGCAGATAAAAACATCGACTATTTTCAATTCTGGTTCATCCATACCTCCATAAATATGGTTGAGGAAAGCTTCTTTCGGAAGTACAGAGCCTTTTTTCAGGGCTAATAACTCCAAAACGGAGTATTCCTTGCTTGTTAGAGGCATTTCCATATCGTAGATTTTTACGCATCTTTGTCGTATATCGACTTCCATAGGACCAACTTTAATAATCGATGAAAAATGTCCAGAACTTCTTCGGATGATCGCATATATTCTTGCTAAAAGCTCGACTTTACTAAAAGGTTTTGTTAAATAATCATCAGCTCCCATAGAAAGACATTTAACTTTATCATCTGTTGATGTTAATCCTGAAAGAATGATAACCGGAGTACTATTTCTTATGGCTCTTATTCTTGATAGGATTTCGAAGCCATCTATATCAGGAAGCATTAAATCGAGTATCACAGCATCGTAATCATAGAACTTCAGCATTTCCAAAGCTTCAGAACCGTTTTCAGCCAAATGACAAATTAATCCGTCAGATGTACACGTAAGTTCTATACGCTTAGCAATATTATTTTCATCCTCCACAACTAATAATCTCATAAGTTATCCAAATAAGTTGCCTCTAATAAAATACTAACAAATAAAATAGTATACCAGTTATAAAATTACACAAATTTTTAATAAATTTTTAAAAAATTGAAAATAATTCCGAAAAACATATTTTTTGTTTGAAAAAATCAGAAAATTCATATACGAGTCTTTAAATTGTGATATTATAAAAAAGTCGTTATTGTAATTGGAGAAATATATTTCATGCTAAACGTGTTTTTTCCGATTACAGGTATATTTCTAGATCCTTTATTAATTTTCTCAACAGGGTTATTTGGAGGGTTTGTTTCTGGGTTTCTTGGAGTAGGTTGTGGAATTATTATTACACCGATGCTTATGGAATTTGGGGTTCCTCCTCTGATAGCTGTGTCAACACAACTTTGTCATGCAGTGGGAACTAACTTAACAAACTTTTTAACATATAAAAGGAAAATGGATGTTGATTACCATCTAGCATTATATATGCTTTTGGGTGGTCTGTTAGGAGCAGCAACAGAATGGTTTATGTTAAATTTTTCAAATAGTTCAAAGGCTGTTTTTAATAAATTTCTTTATGTTTACATTACTATATTAATAATTTTCGGTTTTGTTATGCTATTTCAAAGTTATAAAGCTTGGAAACACAAAAAAAACAGAAAATACTTAAAAACTGTATCTATGATAAGATGGATGATTTATTTACCGTTTCACAAAATTTTTGTCAGATCAAGAGCAGAAATGAGTATATTAATTCCTGTATTTGTTGGATTTCTTGCCGGGATTTTGGTATCTTCTCTTGGGGGCGGAAACAATCTTTTTATGACGCCGATATTAACATACTTGATCGGAAGAATAAGCCCAGTAGTTAATGGGACAACCGCATTAGTTGGATGTGTAGTAACAGCAATTATCGCGCTTATATATTCCTTAAGTGATTATTGTTGTGATATGTTTTTTGTTTTGCTTTTATTTGCAGGAGCAGCATTTGGCTCATGGATAGGAGTGAAGTTGACCTATAAGGTTAAAAGATTTTATATCTATGCAGTAGCTGCAATTGTTGTTTTTATGATGGCATCAAGGCAAATATTTAAGTTGATTAATCATTCTTTTTCCGGAGGGGTGAATTTAAAAGCAGATCTCTCAAAATCTGTTTTTTCAGCGTTATTTGATATCACTTCTTTTGAATATACTTCTCTATGCTTGTTAACTATAATTATTATTGCTTTAATATATGAGCGATTGCTTCAAAATTGGGTAGATAAACATAAAATTAAAATAAAAAAGCGGAGTAATAACAATGAATAAGATCCCGTTTATACTTGTTATAATTTTGTTAGCGATCTTTGTTTTAAACATGGAGAGACTATCTCAACCGAGAGTTAATATTTATGGTTGGTATGGTGTTATAAGTCGCGAAGTTTTGTCTGATTTTGAAAAAGAAACAGGAATAAAAGTAGTTTATGATGTTTACGATAATAATGATTCGCTTGAAGCAAAATTATTAGCAACTAATAGTGGCTATGATATTGTTTTTCCATCATTTATTCCATATGCTGCTCGTCAATTTAACATGGGGGCCTATCAGAAAATTGATATGGAATTTGTACCTAATATAAAAAATATATCCGGAGGCATTACTGATAATTATAAAAAATCAGGTGGAGATATCGAATATCTTATCCCAATATTTTGGGGAACAACAGGCATTGCTTATGATGCCAATGTCTTATCAAAACTATTTCCAAATGAGAAAATTGATTCTTATGATGTCCTATTAAATCCAGAAAAAGCCAAAAAGCTTGCGAAATATGGGATCAGCTTTCCTGAAGAGTATATAGATATATTCCTTCAAACTAATGTATATTTAAACAATGGCAAATTGGAAGGAGTAAGAGATCCTAAATTAATTAATCGGTATATTGATTGTTTTAAATTAATTAGAGAATACATAAAAAAGTTTTCTTCTAACACTATAACCACAGATTTAATATCTGGAGAAGTGTGTATTGCTATTAGCTCATCTGATACAGCATGGCGTGCAAAACGTTCAGGAAAATATGTTGATAAAGATATAAGATATATTATTCCTAAAGATGCTGGGATATTATGGGTAGATTGCGTTGGAATTCCTCAAAAAGCTCCAAACAAGGAAAATGCTTATAAATTCTTGAATTACTTATTAAGACCTGAAGTTGCTGCAAAGATAACAAATTATTCAGGTATACTTGTAAATGTTCCAAGTAGTGTTGAGTTATATAACGAAGAGATCACTAATGATCCCGAAATTTGTCCAGTAGATAATGAAATTATATCGAAACTTATTATGGGAGTACCAAACAAAAATCTAGAGGATACAAAATATGACAAATTAGCAGCTAGAGCTTGGTCTCAAATAAGAATGGGAATATTTACACATATCGAGGCTGTTGAATGATTAGGATCTCAAAAACCATAGGAACCGTTTTAATTTTCGGATATGCATTTCTATTCACTCCTATAGTATTTCTTATTGTAACATCTTTTAGTGCTTCAGAGATACCGGGTATATGGACTGGATTTTCTTTAAAATGGTTTGAAGCTTTACTTGAAGATTCAGATTTGATTCATGCAGGAATAACGAGTTTAGAAGTTGCATGTATTTCAGCAAGTGGAGCTGTTGTTTTAGGAGTTTTGGCGGCGGCTGCTACAACTAATTCCGGAATATTCTGTGGAAAAAAGTTTTTGAGTACTATGATTGTAATTCCGATAGTTATGCCTGAATTGATTATTGGATTTTCTCTATTAATGCTATTTATGGCAATGGAAAGTATATTCGGATTTCCTAAAGAACGAGGGATTATGACAGTTACAATAGGGCATATGATGGCAACTGTTGCATATGTTCATATGACTGTTCGTTCTAGGTTGTTATCCTTTGATCATGCTATAGAAGAATCTGCATTAGATCTTGGGGCTGCTCCTTTTTCTGTGTTTTTAAGAATAAAAGTTCCAATTATTTCTAAATCTATTATATCAGGATGGTTACTTGCATTTACACTTTCTCTTGATGATTTGGTTATTGCTAGCTTTTTGTCAGGTCCAGGATCTACAACACTCCCAATTCTTATTTTTTCAAATGTTAGAGTTGGCGTAACACCTGCAATTAATGCCTTGGCAACGCTCCTTATTGCAATTGTTACATTTTGCTTGGCAGTTGCATTTTGTTTAACTAAGAAAAGGAAAAAAGGACCTTATTAAACTGAAGGAGATAATAAATATCTCCTTAAAAAATTGAACAATATCATTGTTTTATTTTTGGTAAAACTGAAATATGAAGTTCCTTTAATTGATGAGGTGTAACCTCAGCTGGGGATCCCATCATAAGATCTTGCGCTTGTTGGTTAAATGGAAAAGCGATAACTTCTCTGATATTTTCAGTGTTTGCCAGGATCATAACTATTCTATCAATTCCTGGAGCACAACCACCGTGAGGAGGAGCTCCATACTTAAAAGCCTTAATCATAGCACTAAATTTATTATCAACAAAGTCTTTGCTATATCCCACGATTTCAAAAGCTTTATACATTATTTCAGGAATGTGATTTCTTATAGCTCCACTGGATAGCTCTATACCATTACAAACTATATCATATTGATAAGCTTTTATGTCTAGTGGATTTTTTCTTTTTAATGCATCCAAACCACCTTGAGGCATAGAAAAAGGGTTGTGAGAAAAAATAATTTGTTTTAAATCTTCATCATATTCATACATTGGAAAATCAATAACCCAGCAGAATTTATAAGACTTTTCTTCTATTAAATTTAGTTTTTCTGCTAATTTAGTTTTGATAACACCTGATAGTTTTGCAGCATTCTTATCACAAACAAGGAATACAACATCTCCTGAATTCATTTTGTTAATTTCAGAAATTTTCGAAAGTTCATCTGAATTCAAGAACTTTGCAATTGGGCCTTTGTATTCAGAATCGGAAAGTTTGGAAATATATCCAAGACCTGGAAGTCCAAGTTCTTTTGCCCAATTATTTAATTTATCGAAAAAGCTTCGTGGCTCATTAGCCCCCCCCGAGACATTGATACTCCTCACTTTTGCTCCTGATTTGATTGAATTTGCAAAAGCTCCAAATCCAGAATTTTCAAAAAGATCAGTTAAATCTTCTATAATTAATGGATTCCTGAGATCAGGTTTATCACAACCATAATGAAGCATAGCATCATCAAAAGTTATTCTGGGAAATGGATAATTGGTAACATCATATCCCTCAGGAGCAAATGTTTTAAAAGTGCTGTATAAAACAGGCTCAATTGCAGCAAAAACATCTTCTTGAGAAACAAAACTCATTTCCATATCAAGTTGATAAAACTCTCCAGGAGACCTATCTGCTCTCGCATCTTCATCTCGAAAACAAGGAGCTATTTGGAAATATCTGTCAAATCCAGCTACCATTAATAATTGTTTAAATTGTTGAGGAGCTTGTGGCAGGGCATAGAATTTTCCATGATGAACTCTGCTTGGAACCAAATAGTCTCGAGCACCTTCTGGAGAAGAAGAAGTCAAAATAGGGGTTTGAATTTCTAAAAATCCTTGATTTGTCATTTCTCTTCGAATATGAGAAATGACTTTCGATCTCAAGGCTATATTATCATGATTTTCTTTTTTTCTGAGATCTAAATAACGATAAGTCAAACGTGTATCTTCTGGAAATTCATTTTCCACATTTACTTGTAAAGGCAACGGTCCTTCAGGTTCAGAAAGTATTTCTATCTTATCAATATATAATTCGATTTCTCCTGTTGGCATATTATTGTTAACCGTTGAATCATCACGTTTTACAACCTTACCTTTCACGGAGATTATCGTTTCGTCTTTTAATTTTTCTGCAACAGAAAAAGAAGAATCACTTTGTTGAAGAACACATTGAGTAATTCCATAATGGTCTCTTAAATCAATAAAAAGTAATCCTCCGTGATCTCTTATTCTGTGAACAAATCCACATAATTTCACAGTTTCATTAATATTTTCGATAGAAAGCTCATTACACGTGTGAGTTCTTAAATCAGTTTTTGTTGAAAAATTCATTTTCTGATAATTACATAATTTTCTAAATAATATGATAACAAAAAAACTCTGTTTTGTCACAAAATTGTTTGAATTTATACTGTGTTCATATTAAAAATCTCATAAAATTCAAACAGTTTCTATGAGAATTTATAAACAAAAACATAAGGCGCTTTTTTGCTTGCGCCTTTTTATTATTTTCCCAAAATCACATTTCCAGGCAAATCGATGCCTTCAGATAGAGCAATTCCTGTTTCACTAATATTAACTCCATCTTCAAAACTGTTTTCTTTTATTGTCTGCAATTTTTCAATAATTAACGGAGCGTAGCTTGGATCAATATTATTTTTGGATAAGTCAAGATATTGATAAGCTGAGTTATTTATTTCCAATATTGAAGAAAGAACTCCAAGTATGCCTGTTCCAGATATTCCGCAGTTTGATAAAATAATTGTATGGCTCAATGGAAGATGTTGACAAGAATCAGCTATTGCCATAGCTCCTTCATCACCTATATTATTTCCGGAACAATCAAGAATGGACACCAATTTTGGCATAGTTTTTAAACTGTCTAAAAGGACTTTTAATCCTTCATTAGAAAATTTGTTATTCGATAATTTCAATGTAATTTTCTCGATCTTTTCAGACAAAGATGGAATTTTTACAGCTGCTATATAAGCAATGTCTTTATCATTTAAGTTTTTATTACTCAAATCAATTATTTTTCCAGACGCTATTTTTTCTGTATCAGGAAATAGAGAATCGATTTTTTCAATAACCTCGTTTGGAAAATCACTAGTTAAATCCTCATCAAGAGAAAGTTCATCAGAAATTTCATTTTGTGTTTTTGAAACGGAAATATCATTAGGAGATATTTCATCTAAGAGCAATTCTTCCGAATCATTTTGAGGTAATATTGTATCTGAATTCTCTTCCTCTAATTCTGATAAGATATTGTCTGCATCAGTTAATTCTTTATCTAATAGTAGTCCATCTTCTTCTGTTTTTTCAGTTTGTTCAGAAACTGGGATAATAGATGATATCGCATTAGAACTAGCTTCTTTTACAGCAGATAATGAAGCTGTTGCCTGATCTTGTGCGGATTTTATCGTATCAGATGCTGCTGTTTTTGCTGATTTAAGAGTTTGTTTTGCTTGGTTTTTCAATCCAGAAACTGAAGTTGTAAGTTGGCTTTTTGCACTTCCCATTGCGGATTTTGCCTTATTTGCTAAGCCTGAAAATATACTTGAAGAAACCTCTCCCGTAGAAATAGTGGAAACAACAAAAACAGCACAAGTTAATTTTAAAAGATTTTTTATATTCATTTTTTGCTCAAATAGATATACCTCTTAAGTCTATTATCACAAAGAGTTGTTAAAAATTCGTTAAAATCTTTTTAAAAATTAATTCTGTTTAGGATTTTTTATAGATTTCACTTCCCATTTGTTTTCTGATGAATTAAATGTATAAAGTGTTGCATCAGCAAATTCAGGAGAGTATTTAGTTGTTATTGTGTATTCACCAAAATCGCTACCTAGTCTAATAAATTTCACATCAAAAACCTTTTTCTTAAACAAATCAGGGATAATATCGATTAGTTCGTCAATCGTGGATATTTTCTTTCCTGCTATTTCAGTTATTTGAAATGCGCCGCCTTGATATGTTCCATTGCTTGGATTTGATATTTCCATGAATGGTGATCTTGCTTCACTATCTGTGATATAAACTGCGGTATTGCTTTTTCCGAAATTAATTTTATCTCTGGAGTTGTTTCAAAAAACGTAGTTCCAGCAAAGGATAAAAGCTTCAATTTTGCAGAACAATTTAATTCAAAAGTAGGAATTTCAAGTTCTATCTTTTTTCCTTTTCTATAAACAACAAGGTTTAAATTTTTTCCAGCTTTTTCTTGAACAATTTGATCAATTTTCTTTAAATTTGGTCCTATAATTTCATCTTCAACTTTCCAAATAATATCACCTGAATTTAATTGGGAATTTTCATTATTGAATGCAGTTAGTTTTTTACGTACATAGATAATCTTATTATTTGAGTTTGGGAAGCAAGTTTCATATTCTTGTAATAGAGACTCTGGTATATCTTCAGCATCTATCGCATCTTGAATAGGTATATAATTCAGTATAGCGCCATAAAAATATCTGTAGAAAATTTCCCCATTTTTTAATTTATCTATAACTGGTTTTACATATGAAATCGGAAGTGCTGCTCCTGAAACTAATTTTCCTCCATAAAGCAAACCTATAACTTCACCCTTGGTGTTGAAAACAGGAGATCCACTTGCTCCAGGAACCGTCAATCCGGAAAACTGAAATGACTGTTCTGCAAAAGGTTTCAGCCATAATATACTTTCTGTATCAAATATATATCCTTGGTAAGTCGAAAACTCATTTTTACTCGAATTCCCCATTGCATATATTTTTGCATTAATCACAGGTTGTTCTTCAGAAATTTTCAAAGATTTCACATATATTGGAATATTTTTCGGATCAACTGATAAAATTGCAAAATCATAAAGTGGATCGATATATAATAATTTTGATTCTACTGTTTTTCCATTTCCGAATTTCACTTCATAAGTACAAACTGCCATTTCTCCAGCAACATGAGCATTTGTAACAATTATTCCTGAATTTGTATTAACAATAAATCCTGTTCCATACCAAAGTTTTTCGTTTACATACCTATCAAGAATCAAATGAGCGGTTACTCTTATGGCAACAACGCCTTTTCGTATAGTATCAACTCTTGCTGGTTTAGTTCTTCATGTGTCTCTGATTTTGAAATTTTCTGAGGAATAACTGTACAGCATTGCTCAGATATAGCACTAATAACATTCATGTTTAAAAATAAAGAGGAAAGAACAGTGAAAGAAAAAATTTTATTCATTTAACAAATTTCAGGAAGAAACTTATCTTAATTCTATCTAATAACCAAGCTTTTGTCAAAATTAAAAGTAATAGCTAGCAATTAGGACGTGCATGGATTGATAAATGTATTAGTAATATGATATAATAAATAATATTGGTATTTCCTCTAGAATAACATGAAAAATATAATAAAGTCAATTATGGGATTATTGTTCTGTATCAATTTGGAACAAAACCAAGTATATTCAGAAGAATTTTCGGAAACATATTCTTCGGATATAACAAATTCAGGAAGTTTGGAACTTTCTGCAAAACCAAGAAGGCTTATTCCAGCTCTTACTTATGACACAACATTTAAATTACTATTTGGTCAAGAAAAATATTTAAAGGCATTTTTGAATGATATTTACGGATATGATTCCGCTTGTCATATAGATAAAATAGAATATCTATCGCCAGAACACACAGGAATACATCACAGAGGCAGAACAAGTTGTGACATAAGATGCAAATGCAAATTAAATACATTTGATGAAAATGGAGTAATAGAATTCATATTGGAAATGCAAAGAAAAAAGCAGTCCGCATTTATGGATAGAACAAACCTAGAATCAAGTATAGTTATTAGTGATGATTATACAAGGAGTATGAGTGATGGTACAAAAATATCATCAAGAAGGAGACAAGCAATAGGTACAATAGAGAGAAAGAAGATGCCGAGCGGAGCAAGTCATGATCGGAAATTTCAAGAAAATATACCTATAGTTAGACATTTATCAATATTATTGGAAGATTACAACGCAGCATGGGGAGGTTGTTTTCATGTAGCTCCCATGGTAATTGCAGGAAAAGTCTATAAGGGAAACATGAAACTAAGTACAATAGTATTTCCAACACAAAAACCTATTATAGCGACTACGAAGCAACTACATACGTTTATACAATTGAAACAATGTGTAGGAGAGATTTCAGATTGGCTAAAATTATTGACAATAGAATTATCTCCCGAAAGAAAATGTGAAGAAACAAAAGATGAAATAGATTTATATGATGTATCAGATATAACAGATCCTGTAGTGGAAGATGCGATAGAATTTATCCAGAATCAAATGAAATCAGGAGAGGAAAGAGCAAAATTAGTGAAAGAACTCTTGGCAATACAAGAATCTGAAGATAAGGATAAAGAACTCGAAAGGTTAAGGAAAGAACAGGCCGCTATGAAAGAAGCTAAGAGGAAAGCAGAAGAGAAAGCAGCTTCAGAAGCTCAAGCTAGAATGAACGTCGAGGCGGAAAATGCAAGACTAAAGGCTCTGTTAGAGCAATATCAACAAAGAAAATTATAATTAAAGATTTTCAGAGAAGATTTACTCTTTCTCTAGGAATCTTTGATAGAAAAACATATATTGTTGAATTATTCCAGCATATGGCTTTATTTTATTCACATCGAAAAATCCCGAATATTCTTTTTGAATAATCCGTTTTATCCAAGTGTCAATTGGAAAAGCATCTGTTTTATATAACCCGAATAAAGCAATACAATTTGCAACTTTTTCACCAATTCCTTTAAATTGTTTTAAATAATTTATTGCATCAAGTGTTTCCATTGATTTCAGTTTTTCGAGATCCAAATCATAGTTAATTACAGATTTTGTTATTTCAAAAAGATATCCTGCTCTATAACCTAAACCTAGTTTTATGAAATCGTTTTCACTGAATTGTGATAATTGAGCTGGGGAGGGAAAATTTCCAGAAAAATGGGAACAAATTTTATTAATTGTATTAGAAATGCGCTTTATGCTATTTCTTTGAGAAATTATGTAACTCACGATCATTTCCCATAAATCTTGCCTTAAAATCCTTATGCCTCTGCCATAATTTATTGCGGATATTAAATAAGCATCTCGAAGCTTATATACAAAGTCTTTTATGATTCCATAATCCGTCTGGAAATCAAAGTAACTATACCAAATATTTCTAAACTCCGTTTTATCACAATGAAATATATAATCATTTTCAGAAATTTTTTCAATATCTAAAATTTTTTGGAAAGCCATAACCCGCCAGATTTGAGGAGCTATTCTGGAAAATCGAAAACACTGTCCTGAATCTGCTATTTGAGCTATATCAAAATCTTTTAAATTTTTCTCTATCAAACTTTGAAACCTTTAAAAAACCTTCTGAGATAAATCCAAAAAGTTGAAATAATTAATAAAACTATAACATAACCGAAAACCTCTAATAATACAGTTTTATTGAAAGTTATTGAAAGTATAATATACGTAAAAATAAGCGTTGTACAAATCTTACTTAAATAAATAGGTTTCATTGTGACTTTAATTTTTTTTAAGACTACAATAAACCCTCCAAATAGCAATATCAAATCGCGTAAGGTGAGTGATACAGCCATGATATAATTTGGAAGAGTAGGGGACTTAAAAAAACAAATACCCCACAAAACAGCATTTGAAAATAGTTTATCAGCAATAGGATCGAGTAACTCTCCAATTTTTGATTCAGCTTTTAATTTCCTCGCAATGTAACCATCGAAAAAATCACTTAAAGCAGCAAGTAATAATACTAAAAAAGAGATAAATCTAAGTTTATTAAAAACGGAATAGAAGAATAGGTGGATAGATACAATTCTGAATATGCTAATAATATTTGGTAATAATTTTTTTATATCAGACATATTCAGAAAACAGCTTATCCAACGATTTCAATATCGCTGAAAAAGAACTTTATTTCATTTGGTGCCGTTTCAGGAGCGTCAGAACCATGTACGGAATTCTGATCAATTGATAAAGCAAATTTATTTCTTATGGTTCCTTCTTCAGCATTTGCTGGATTTGTAGCTCCCATAAGTGTTCTATAATCAGCTATAGCGTTTTCTTTTTCCAAGACCTGAACAACTATAGGCGCAGAACTCAGAAATTCACAAAGATCATTATAAAATGGCTTTTCAGCATGAACGGCATAGAAACATTTCGCTTGGTCTAGTGTTAATTTAATTCGCTTTTGTGCAACAATCTTAAATCCAGCTTTTTCAATCATACTATTGATCTCTCCAGTTAGATTTCTCTTTGTTGCATCAGGTTTAATTATCGAAAAAGTTCGTTCAATCATAAAAAATAACTCCATTATAATAAGATTTTCAGATTTTATTTAGTCCTCATAATTTATATTATGGAAACCAAATACAAAACTATCTTATTAAATCCACACTCTATAGATAGCTTACGATAAAAATGACTTCGTTTTCAATAAATAGTTTTAATAATTTTAAGGCGCTTGTGATTTAAGCGCCTTGTATAAACTAAATCACAAGTTTACCTTTAACAGTAACATTGGATAAATTTTGAGGATTTTGGCATACGATTGTTGCTCCTGCTGGAATTATAGTTCCTTCATCAAAATGTACATCTCTATATACTCCATATCCTGGCAATACTGAATTTTCTTCTTTGAAATTCACTGTTGGATATGTTGATTTGTATCCTCTGTTATCTCCATAGAAATTAACTGTCCCTCTTCCAACAAATGATATCGGTTTTGTTCCTTGTATATCAAAGTAGATATTATATTCTGAAGTTCCAGTATCAAAAACATTATCTTCGATATCATCTGTCACTACGTAACTCTTCTGAAATAGAAGGTTTCTGGAAGATGATTCTATTTTCCATATTCGGTCCTAAATATGGAGCAACAATAGAATCACCATAAAATATCTTAGCTTTTGAAACATTTGATAAGTCTAAAGTTTTACATTTTGTATTAATTGGAAGCTTGATTGTTCCTCTGAATGGATTTTTATTAGAAAATGCCTCTGCAGAAATATCAATACATCCTTTTTCTGTCCCATTGTTATCATCGCTCATATCACAATCAATAATCCCGGATATATCTAACGTTCCGGAACCTGTAATACCTGATATAAGAGTTATTCCGGGATAATATGATGTCCCGGTCCTTTGTATTATAAGTTTTCCCTCAATATCAATACTTCCTGATCCTATAATAGTAGCTGATTCATCAAGTTTGTCTTGAATTAACTCCATATCATCATCAAAAATTAAGTTAGTACCTTTTGATATAATCAAAGATGATTGAGAGTTCGGTTGGGAATCTATAGAAATAGAGCCTCTACAGAGTATGTCTCCAGCACTAGAAAATATCAGTTTTGAATGCCCTATAATAAAAATAAAAACAAAAATATCTCTAGGACCGGAAAATGTAATGATCGATTCTGGACAGTATGCCCCTATTCCTCCATCATCGGAAATAATCTTACCAGAACCAGAGAAAGTTATACTTGATCCTGAATATTTTGAAATGTTTTCCATATCACTAACATATGTATAAATACCTGCTTCACTATTTATATCTCCAGAACCCAAAAATGTTAAATGAGAATTAGAGTTGACAGTACATATCATATTCTCATTCTTAAAGTCTGAGTTATTTATAAAAGTTACTTCGGCATTTTCTATAGTAAGTAAGACTCCTTCGTTAATAAAACTTCCATTATTTTCAATGGCAACTCTATTTTTCAAAAATAAGCTGGAATAATATTTTTCGGATTCTTCATCATAATGTTCAGAAATTTTAAAAGTAGTTTCTTTTGGAATAATTAATTTCGTGCTTTCTGGAATACTGTTTTCATTGGAAACACCTTCAAAGTATTGCGAACTAAAGTCTTCATAAGAAGATACCCATATCCAATTATAAGTTTCCCCCTCCCCTAACGTATACACGCCTCCTGTGAAAATTGGATCTGTCAGATCTTCAGAGCAATGTGATTTTAGCTCATTCCAGTTAGTCACATCTATCTCTGTTCCATTCACGCTTCCTACCAAAGCTGCGATTAATAGTAGCTTTTTCATAAAAACCTCCTTAAATTAATTGTATTAAAGTTTTATTTCCCTATTTTCAATTTAAAAAAAAGGTTAATTTTCCGTTAATTTTACTTCCTTTTATTGAATGGATATTGTGATGGGAAGATTTGCTTAAAATTTTATGAAGCTTTTATATATTGCTGCTGACTCGGGATTAACAAACATATTAACAAAAAGAATTAAGATAAATTTAATGACACTTGGTGTAATGATATTTTTTGAGTTTATGCAATTTTATATTTATTAGCTTTATAAATGTGTCTAAATATGAAAAAATTTAACAGTTTATAATATATTTGCCAATCCCGAAATAGAACTTGATTTTATGTTTAATAAAGTTTAGAATATAAATATGGAGGCGTTTTCCAGGTTCTTTTATGATTAAAAAATTGATTTTGTCTATATTGCTTACAACGAATGTATTTGTTGCAAAAGCGGTTGATGCAACATGGAATCCTAGATCATTGCATTGTCTTCCAGTTGCAGTGGGAGATTGTGGGATTCCGTTAATACCTTTAGTGCATGCTTACAATACCGTTGATTCTAGAGCGAGCATATTTCACAGAGTTATTCCATTGCCTGATAACAGTTATATTATATTTTCTATACAACAGTTAACACATACATCATCAAAATTATGTGGCGGTGGTCAAGTTCAATTCAAACCTCAGTGGAGTATTGCCAGAGGCCTTCCAAATGGATTTTGGGGAGGAAGAGCCAATCAATTTGAGATAGGGATAGCTACTGATTGTGACATAACAATAACTGGTATCGGATCTGAAGAAACAAAAGGGTTTTCTTTTTCTAACCAAGCTGTATGTTTTCATAATCCCGGACACGTATCTCCTGATATAATGCCTTTGGGGTTTGATCAAATATGCACTTTAAGCAAGGTTATAGAATATGATGTCGCATATTCAAACGGAAATGGGTCTGCATTTGCTAAACTAAAAAGCGGTACTCGTCAAAAAGGAATTATTTTACTTTTAAACGACGAGGATATGCAAAAATTTGATAGATCTGCTTTGAAAAAAAGCTGAGCCTCTGATTCTTTTAGAGCAGCTGCATGAATTTCTGAGGAACATACCAGTGATAAATGAAAACGAATCTTTGAGAGGCAAGCTTGGAATAGATTAATTTTTTGAGTTAATATTAGAAAATTGCTAGATAATTTCATTCTGGTAATATTTTATACTGCGTTTAATCAGATTTTAGAAACAATATTATTAGCAATATTTACTGCATCCTTCATATTAGTTGTTAGATAACCATATATTTTTTCCTGTTTATAATCAATATGCGAAAGGTATTCATAAGGATATTTCCTGAGGTTTGTTAAAATAATAGGCATTCCTTTTGAATTTGAAACAAGGTTTCTGATCATTCTTGCCCCTGTTGCATCGATTAATGGAACATCTTCAAAATTCAGAATAATAGCTTCAGGTTTTCTGCATACTCTTTTCAAAATTTCCCCAATAGCTGGAGCTAATCCGAAAAACAAAGGCCCTTTTATATTAATACATTGAATGGAATCATGCAGTTCAATATTATCGTGTTTTTCCAATTCAGGTTGATTATTTGATATATGAGATATTTCTATTTCAGTTCTTTCTATGAGTCTTTTCACAAAAAAGAAAACTGCCGTTAAAAAGCCTATCTCAACAGCAACCGTTATGTCAACAACGACGGTTAATATTAATGTCACCAAGAAAACGCATAAGTCGCTTTTGGAAGAATGAAAAATATATAAAGATTGTTTAAATCCTATCATATTCCAAGCTATAGTGACAAGCATCCCAGCAAGACAAGCAATAGGGATATATTGCATATAATCCATCAAAAAACACATAAAAGAACAAACGAACAAAGATTGGAATACGCCAGAAAATGAAGAAACAGCGCCAGCTTTTATATTAGCTGCAGTCCTTGCTAATGCTCCCGTTGCAGGAAGCCCTCCTAATAATGCTGAAAAAACATTTGAAACCCCCTGCCCTATTAGTTCACTGTCAGATTTATGTTTTGTAGAAGTTAAACTATCTGCAATTGTGCAACATAATAATGATTCAATACCAGAAAGAAAAGCTATGGTTAATGCTGATGGGAAAAGTTGCTGAATCAGAGAAAAGGTAATTTCAGGAAATTGTAAAGAAAATCCATTCCATTTTAAATCCGTAAATCTCGATCCTATTGTTTCAAAGGAATCTCCAAAAATCATAACAGCAAAAACTCCCATGGCCAAAGCTAATAAAAATCTTGGAAATGAAGATTTATATTTTTGGAGAATAAATATTACAATAGCAACTAGTGTTCCAAGAATAATTGCATATAAGGATGAATTTGAAATGTTATTAAAAATAAAAATCATCCTATCAATAAAATTTCCTGAAGTATCTGGTAAATTAATTCCCAAAATATCATGTATTTGTGTGGATAATATAGTAATCCCAATTCCAGCGGTAAATCCTGCAGTGACAGTGTATGGAATATATTGTATTATTTTGCCTATTCTAAGAAAACCACAAATAATTAATATAATACCAGCCATTATAGTCGCAAGTATTAGGCCATTATAACCAAAGTTTTGTATTATATTAAATATAATAACAACAAATGCACCAGTAGGCCCTCCTATTTGATATCGACATCCGCCAATAAGAGACGTAAAAGCTCCTGCAACAACAGCTGTTATCAATCCTTTATCTGGAGAAGCTCCAGATGCAATAGCAAGAGCCATGGCTAACGGAAATGAAATAATAGCGACTATTAAACCTGCGTATACATCTTTATAAAGCTTATTAAAAAAATACCCTTTTTTAAAAAGAGAAAATATCTCAGGTGCAATACTGTATAAATAAAGTTTTATCCTTCGGGTCCTCATGTTTGAATGAAAGAACTGTTTACTTAATAATATAATTATACCACAAATTTTTATTATATTAAAGATCTATTCTATCTCTGTAACAGTCGATCCGGGAAATTTATTTAATATATTTCCTACAAGTTCTCTTGAATTATCCTTTTCTAAAGTAACTTCTTTGTTAATAATATTTCCGACTTTCTCAGCTAAATCGCTTTTTAATGATTGGTTTCGCCTCTCTTCGAGTGCACATGAAACATCTGAAGTAATTTCTTTTTCATTTATCATTAATTTTTCTATACATGGAAATGAAGCTGTATGTGCTAAGATTACTATAATAGCATTAAAAATATATTCTGGATAACTTGCATTTCTCAAATTTTCCGATTGCTTCAGGAAAATTTGCCATAAATAAAGCAAATTTGAAAGAGTATAATCCATTTGTTTTCCTGAAACTTTTTCCGTAATCATCTTATATAAAGCGGACTGTAAGTTTTTAAATAAGACATAAGGATCTGCTCCAGATTTTTGAAGTTCTTCACATTTAGACAACGCTTCCTTTGTGTTTCCATTTAGAATTAAATTCAACAAAACTTCTGTTTCTTCAATGCGCACTCCTCCAAGCATACTCAAAACAAGATCTGCAGTGATCGAAGAGTTAGTATCCTGAACCATCATAATGCCTTGCTCCAATATTGATAAGGCATCTCTCACGGAACCTTCTGATTCTTCTGATGTTATTTTTGCTGCGTCTTGTTCCAAAACATAACCCTCTTTCTCAGCTATTGTAATCAAATAATCAGAGAGAGCATCTTTTGAAACAGAATTTAAATGAAACGTCATACATCTGGATAAGATAGTTTCAGGTATTTTATTGATTTCAGTTGTCGCAAATATGAATTTCACATGAGCCGGAGGTTCTTCTAAAGTTTTTAGCAAGGCGTTAAAAGCACTTTTAGAAAGCATATGAACTTCGTCGATTATAAAAATTTTATACCTTCCAAGAACAGGAGAATATTGAGCTGCATCTATTACTTCACGTATATCATCAATTCCCGTTTTGCTTGCAGCATCAAGTTCCATTATATCCATATGCTGATCTTTATCCAATGCTATGCAAGATCGGCAAATTCCACAAGGATTGGATGTTATATCTGTCTTTCCATCACTTCCAATACAACTCAAACATCGAGCTAATATTCTCGCAGACGTCGTTTTTCCGACGCCTCTTATGCCATGGAATAAGAAAGCATGAGGAACTTTCTTTGAATCCAAACAATTTTTCAGAGATTTTTGTAATACATCTTGCCCAACTATATTATCCAAAGTTTTCGGTCTGTATTTCCTGCTCAAAACAATATAATGCTCAGACATGTTTTTTATCTCTTTTAAAATTGTATGTATACATTATACAAAAATTAACTCAAAAGAGCCACCGAAGAATTTTTAGAATATTTTATGCTATTACAAATTTGTAAAACATATGTAAGAGAGAAAACCTCCGATAACAAAATTCTATCTGAATTCATAGAATCAATTCAAAATAAAGGTGAAGATTCATGCATGGATGAGGAACTAAAAGCAATAGCAAGGAAATTAGGTGCCACTGAAACATACATAAAGAGAATATTATGGTGTTTCGAGGGTTTAACTGATGAATGCCATGAGTTTTTCAAAAAACAACCTATAACCAGCAAAAAGGACAAGGCAAGACTTGTAGCAGCTATTAGATCCGCATTAAGTGAATAGGAAGTGGCTTATTTAAGCCACCTCTTTACTATATATATTTTAAAACTTCCTCAAGATCTTCTTTTACGTCGACTGATATTGCTTTTCCTATAACGGGAACTGCCCAAATGTTCATTTCATTTTGGATAGCTCTTAGTTGTTCCAAACGCTCTATTTTTTCCAAAAATGATTGTGGTAATTTAATGAATTTTTTCAACGCGTGATATCTATAGGCATATATTCCAATATGAGAATAGAAATGATTTAATCCGCTTGGAATAATATTTCTTGAAAAATAAATAGCCTTTCCTGGTTGATTATTTTCCATATTATTAAAGATCACTTTTACCAAGTTTTCATTTTGAGCTTCGGATATATCGCTGTGTAACGAAACTGGAGTTGTTATATCAATATTTTCATTATCCTGCAGCACTTTTAATATATCAACAAGAATATTACCATCAAAAACCGGATTATCGCCCTGTAAATTAATAATAAATTCAGGTTTTACTTCTAAAGTTTCAACAGCTGCAAATATTCTATCAGATCCAGAAGGAAGATTCGGTTCTGTGACAATCGCTTTTCCAGCATATTCCTCAACTAAACTTTTCACCTCATCACAACAGCATGCGATATAACATTCACACAAATTTAATTTCTGAGCTCGTTCTAAAACATGAATTATCAAAGGTTTTCCATTGATTGGAGTAAGTATTTTTTTTGGAAATCTGGAAGAATTTAATCTTGCAGGAATAAAAATAGCAGCTGAATTATTTTTCATTTTATGTAATCCTGATAATAGGTTCTTTGCAGAAGATTTTAACAAAATTATAATGGTAAGAAAAGTACATTTTCAGGGATTTTCTTTGATAGAAGTCTCTATCTCTCTGATTATAATAGGGATAATTTCGACAATTGGTATGAGCCAGCTGAACATAATGAATCGTGTTTATAGAACTCAAAAAACACAATCAAATATAGATTTTGTGGTGAAATCCATCGCGGCATTTTATCTTGCAAGCGATTGTAATAATATACCTTTTCCTTCTGATATGAAAAATAATATTGGCTATCAATCTAAAACTATGGAAAACTCATTCGGAATTATACCTTTCAAAACTCTTGGCATTATGGAAAAATTTGCGAAAAACGATAGAGGGAAATGGTTGCTTTATAAAATGAATCCTAATTTTGGTAAAAACTCTTTTTCTAATAAAACTCTCGGTATTTCAGGATTTTCTTCAGAAATTCCAGGAGATAAAGCTGCTTTTATAATAAAATCTCAAAATGAGAAAAACGAAGATGAAATAACCATTTGGTATAGTGAAAAAACGTTTATATCAAATTTTGCGAATAACAAATTTCCAATACCAATTGAGTCAAACCATACAGAAGATCTTATCTTTTGATTTTGAAATTTGTGTATTTTTCCTGATTTAATAAATAAAACATGATTTCATATCCAAGAATACCACAGGAAATAATGTTATTTAGTGCTCATTTATTCTTATTTTCACATGCATGTCACTGTTTCTCAAATATTACCTTAATTGAAGGATATAATAATTTTTCTCGTCAAACTAATTTTGAATATGTATTAATAACATTTCTAAATTTCTTTAGCAATAATGGAATCGACATGTACGTAGAGGGGAGAGAAAGGAGTATAATATAGATAGTGTGGGTCATAAGGGAAATAAGAATGAACAAAGTAAGATTAGAAGGAAAACCATAATAGGTATAGATTTCATAACAGTATAAATTAGGAATGCAATTTGGTCTTTGGAAATACGCTGAGAAAAATCTTTTTCATGCCTAAAATATAGAAATTCAATAGCTCTTACTTCCTTATTTTTTTATTTGACAAGTTCTTAATTATAGCTCTATTATTTAGTACTTCTACAAGGCTTTGGAAAGGCCTCTATAAATACATAACATTGAAAATCTAACGGGGAAATACGCTCTTAATTGAGCGTATTTCAGCAGAGATTTACTCTTCAGTTTTTTCCTTATCTTCTTTTTCCTCAGTAGTTATCTCTTCCTCGGATTTTTCATCTTTAGAGACTTCTTTGTCAGATTCATCTTCTTTTATTTCTTTAGAATCTTTATCTTCTGATTTGTCATTTTTTACGGATTCTTCATCTGCGGATGTTTCTTCGGTTGCTTTTTCTTCATCTTTTACAGCTTCATCTGGTTTTGCTTCATCTGTTGCTGTGACTGCCGTTTCTTCAGCAGGAGCATCTTCTTTTCCATCATCTGCATAAGATCCAAATGAGAATGCGGCAAGTAATAAAGCTAAAACGCTGATTTTTTTCATCATAATAAAAAACTCCTAAAATAAAATTAACTAAGGCTTATGCCTATCTAAGTAATAGTTTACATCTAAATTGTTAAATTTCTATTAAAAAATCTATGTTATAAAAAAATTTTTTATGTTATTAAAATATGATCATAGTCAGTTTCACTAAGATATTTTAAAATTTGGAATTTTTGAAAATATTGTTAACACCTACGTTTCCATTTATAAAATCGACTAACAAAATAGAACTTTTAAAGAATTTTAATTTGAAATATTCCAAATGAATAGTATACTGATTATATCAGACAGGTTTTTGGAATATTTATGGCAAAGAGAGAGACAGGACAAATAATGGAGAACGAAAGCTTAGGGCCTAAAATTGTTGTTATAGGTGTTGGAGGAGCAGGAGGTAATGCGGTCAATAACATGATAAAATCCAATTTGGAAGGTGTTAATTTTGTTGTTGCAAACACAGATGCACAAGCTTTAAAACAATCTTTAACTGAAGAATCGCAACGTATTCAATTAGGCTTATCTATAACCCAAGGTTTAGGAGCTGGCTCAAAACCAGATGTTGGAAAAGCATCCGCAGAAGAATCATCTGAAGACATTCTGAAATTTATAGAAGGCGCCAATATGGTGTTTATCACAGCAGGTATGGGAGGAGGAACAGGGACCGGAGCAGCTCCCGTTATTGCTAAATTAGCTCGAGAAGCAGGAATTTTGACAGTTGGTGTTGTGACAAAGCCATTTTTATTCGAAGGATCTCATAGAGCAAAATCTGCAGAAGGAGGTATTGAAGAATTACAACAATATGTCGATACTCTTCTTGTTATTCCAAACCAAAACTTATTTAGGTTAGCCAATGAAGGAACAACTTTCTCAGATGCGTTTAAAATGGCTGATAATGTGCTTTATTCTGGAGTTAGAGGGGTTACTGATCTGATGATTATGCCAGGACTTATTAATCTTGATTTTGCAGATATAAGGGCTATTATGAGTGAAATGGGAAAAGCCATGATGGGAACAGGAGAGGCAGAAGGAGAAAGAAGAGCACTTGATGCTGCAGAGGCTGCTATTTCAAATCCTCTATTAGACGATGTTTCATTGCAGGGAGCTAGAGGAATTCTTATAAATATCACTGGTGGGTATGATATGACGTTATATGAGGTTGATGAAGCTGCAAATAGAATACGTGAAGAAGTTGATCCTGAAGCAAATATTATATTCGGTTCTACTTTTGATGACAGACTAAATGGTAAATTAAGAGTTTCTGTTGTTGCAACAGGAATCGGAGCTCCTCAGGATAATTTATTTAAATCAAGAGACGTTTCAAATATTATGGGATTTTCAAAGCAGGATTTAAATAAAAATTTGGATGAATCTATTTTTAAAATGAATTTTTCAACTCAACCAACAGATTTAGTAAATAACGAGAATCCAACTAATTTTGAATCACTAAACTCTACTCCTTCCAAACAACAGAATCCTGAATATGAAAGAACTCCAGAAAGAAGAGATCAAAGAAAAAAACAGTCTTTTTTCGATAGGTTTTCGAGATCAAGAAAAAGCGATGAGTATGAGGAAAAAGAAATAGTTTCTCAACCTATATCTTCAGAGAAATTGATGGAAAGCAATTTAGATAACTCTGATGAATTAGATATTCCTTCTTGTTTTAGGAAGAAATAGAAATGTTTTCAACAGAAGTTTCTTTAGCGATGATGGTTACTTCAATTGCCGGAGGGATTTCTGTTTTTGCTTTATTGTTTTCAAGATTACTTGTTTTTTGGAAAAACAGTCAAATCAAAAAGTCAGATAACAATTCAACAGGCTATGAATGTGGATTTGAAGCTAATATAAGAGAAGATTTTTTATATTTAACAGAAAAAGTTTCTTTTGTTTCGATTTATTTGATTTTTGAGTTGGTTACCTTCTGGTTGTTGTTATGTTGTGCTTTCGATGTAATGACAAAAGATTGGTCTGGAAAATTATTCATAAAAGTTTTTTTAATTGCAATTGCTGTTATAATATTGATATCGTATAGATTTTTATTTTATCAAAATGCACAGAAGTAAACTTTTTAATCTCTTGACTGTTTATGAGCCTGAGTTTGAGGAGGAAAAACAGGCGAAAAAGTTAATGTTGGATTTTCTTAAGACTAATTCAAATTACTTTGAAAGATCTTTACAATTAGGTCATTTTACAGGTTCTGCTTGGATTATAAATTATGATAATTCTCAGTTTTTATTAACTCATCATAAAAAGTTAAATACCTGGTTGCAATTAGGTGGACATGCAGATGGAGATAGTGATATTATAGCTGTCGCTATGAAAGAAGCTTATGAAGAATCAGGGTTAACAAGTTTGGAATTAGCTTCTTCTGAAATATTTGATATAGGCGTTCATGAAATACCTGAATATAAAGGAGTCCCTAGTCATTATCACTATGATGTTAGGTTTTTATTGAAAGTAACAAATTCTTCAGATAAAATTCATATTTCTGATGAATCAAATGACTTAAAATGGTTTACGTTTCCTCCAACGAATAATAAAGATGTCAATCGAATGTATTCAAAATGGAGAAAATAGAGCTAAATCTTGTTGTTTGAAAGAATAATAAGCCAAATATGATTAACTAAAAGATTTATATTTACAAGGCAGAAGCAAAAATCTGGATGCAGTTCATGATGTTATGAAAGATTTGAAAAAGGCATTTATTGAAACTCTTTATGTTGAAGACTTATAAGTACGCATTAATTTTCATAATCCAGGCAAGACTGAAGAAAAAACAGATAAGAGATACTCGTGTATCCTTAGAATTTTATAGGATTTTTGTTTTTGATATATGAGATTATATTCTAAAATTAGAAATGTAGTGACGTTCTCTAGCTTAATATATTATTCTTTTGAAAGAAACGGGAAGATAGAAATTGATTTACGAAGTTTATCCAACTCTAAAGAGTAAGAGAAACGAACGAAACTTGGCGGAAGAGGAATAAATCGATCTGCTTTTCGGAAAATATAGTATAGGGAGTCAACATAGGGGCGCGGCGTGTGGCATCCTTGATATTATACCACACGCCGCGCCCCTAAATACCTCATATATTTTCAGTATATATCCCGCTCTTTTCACATGTCAAATTCTAAAAATTCCCCCAAAATTTTAGATGATTTTACTCTTATAAATTCATTTATTAATTAAAAACTCGCTATACATAAAGAAACCTAAAGCACAAAATTTGGCTTTGAACAAACTTTCTGTTTACAGCATAATGTGTTATAATGAGTATATTCAAATTGCGTAATGATATTTAATGATATACACATTTTATGACGACTTGCCAAGTGATTTCCTTGACAATACAACTTCTGTAGCAATAGATACTGAAACAATGGGCCTTCTTCCATATCGTGATAGATTGTGTCTGGCGCAGTTTTCAAAAGGAAATGAAGATGCATATTTGATTAAGTTTAACGATTATGGTAATGCAAAAAATATAAGATATTTATTAACAAATAATAAAATTTTAAAAATCTTTCACTATGCTAGATTTGATATTATGATGCTATATAAATATCTTGGTGTTATGACAGAAAATATATACTGTACGAAAATAGCATCTAAGTTAGTGAGAACCTACACATCAAAACATAGTCTTCTTAATTTATGTAAAGATTTATTGAATATTGAGATTTCAAAAGAAGAGACTTGCACAGACTGGGGGGCTAAAGAACTTACTCAGGAACAAAAAGAATATGCGGCAAATGACGTTTTGTATTTGCATAAGATTAAAGAAAAACTAGATGAAATGTTGATTCGGGAAAATCGGGTTGATTTGGCAAATAGCTGTTTTGAGTTTTTGAAAACGCGAGTTATGTTGGATCTTTTAACGAATGAACAATACGATATATTCTCACATGGAGCATAACCTATGGATTTTTTAAAAGAAGCAAAAAGAGTCATAATTGAAGAATCTAATGCCTTGAGACTGTTAGCAGAAAATTTGCCAACACAATTTGAAAAAGCAATCGAACTGATTTTTGATTCGAAAGGGAGATTAGTTGTCTCAGGAATAGGAAAAAGTGGACATATAGGACGGAAAATTTCGTCAACTATGTCATCATTAGGTCAAAAGTCTTTTTTCTTACATCCAAGTGAAGCACATCATGGTGACCTTGGAATGTTGGATAAAAATGATATTCTACTTCTTATTTCATATTCCGGAGAAGCGCTCGAATTGATTCCTGTTATTGATTTTGCAAAACGCTTTGGTATAAAGATCATTTCCATTTCGAAAAATAATGAAACGACACTAGCCAAGAATTCTGACATTTCTTTGAGTTTACCATCAATAAAAGAAGCCTGTCCTCTTGGGGTTGCGCCAACTGTTTCTTCCACAACAACTCTTGCTTTGGGAGATGCTTTGGCTATTGCGCTTTTGTCAAAGCGAGGTTTTACAAAAGAACAGTTTAAAATCCTTCATCCCGGAGGCGCTCTTAGTAAGACTCTTTCCTCTGTTTTTGATATAATGCATAAGAAAATACCGCTTATGAAAACTGGATCAAATATGCAAGAAGCTTTAATAACAATGTCGGAATTTGGCTTTGGATGTGTTGGAATCGTTGATAATACGGGAAAACTTATTGGAATTATTACAGACGGAGATCTTCGAAGAAATATGTGTAATGATTTGTTACAAAAAGAAGCTGATCAGATTATGACAAAATCGCCAATTACAATAGATCGAAATATTCCAGTTTCCGAGCTTCTTCATATTATGGAAAGCAAAAAAATCACTAATATATATGTATTAAATTCTGATAAAAAACCAATTGGTTTAGTTCATATACATGATATTATTACAAGAAAAATAGTTTAATTCAACCGCCTATAATCATTGATTTATAACGTCGTGCTTGAATCACGGCTTTTGGAGTGGGAACTCTGGTTTTCGTGTTAAATCTTGATATTTGATGATGAACAATTCTTCCAATAATTGGATTTATGTTTTTGGAAGGCTTTCGAGTAATTTTTCCATCTGAAGTTACCTCTTCTTGAATATTATTTTGGGAAACAGAATACCCAACCAAAGTTCCGGAGAGAAAAAACAATAAGCTGCAAAAAATAATTCCTAAAACAAAAATCCATTTTTTCATATATGTGTTCCTATTTTTGAAACTATTTCATGAGCCCATTTGGAAATACTTCCAGCTCCTGCGAAGATTATTATATCATTTGAATCAAACTTATTGTTATTTTTGAGATTTTTCAATATATTTATTACGTCGTTTTGATCATTTGCAAACAAAACTTCTTTGTTTGTTTCTATTAATTTTTCATACAAATTAATAGATGTAATCTCCGCTGATTCCAAATCATCTGCTTTATAAACCGGTAATATAATGATCCTATCCGAATCTTCAAAACAACTGCAAAATTCTTTGAATAAAATATTAAGCCTGGTAAATCTGTGTGGTTGGCATATTATCGTAATCTTTCCTGAAACTTTTTGTTTTGCTGCTTTTAAAAGTGCCTTTATTTCAGTTGGATGGTGTGCGTAATCATCTATCACAAGTGTTTCACCGATTTTTCCAACTTTTGTGAATCTTCGATTTACACCCGTAAATGCAGATAATGTTGATCTGACAATATCCATATCAATTTGAAGTTCATAGGCCATTGCAATAGCTGCCAATGCATTTTTGATATTATGTTCTCCTATAAGTGTTATTGAAAAATCTCTAATCAACTCGCCATTATGCAAAACATCAAATGCCGCCCCATTAGAAGTTTTAGAAATATTAACTGCTTTGAACATGGAGTCTTTTTCTGTTGAGTATGTTATTATTTTTCTATCTGTTATATTTTTAACAACATCTGCGACATTCTCATCATCAATACAAACTATTCCAATTCCATAAAAAGGAAGATTATTTAAAAAAGTTCGAAAAGCATTTTTTAAATTTTCAAAATTACCATAGTGGAGTACATGTTCATGATCTATATTCGTGATTATCCCAATTGTAGGGAAAAATTGGACAAAACTGCCGTCTGACTCATCTGATTCAATAACTGCCCAATCTCCTGTTCCTAATTTTGCATTGGTTTTATAGGCATTTATGATTCCTCCATTAACAACTGTTGGATTGAAATTTGCCATTTCCAAAACTGCAGCGCAAAGTGAAGTTACAGTTGTTTTTCCATGAGATCCTGAGACAACTACAGATTTTTTGAATCTAACAATTTGAGATAACATTTCAGCTCTAGATAGACAAGGTAGCTTCAGTTCTCTTGCTCTTACTAATTCTGGATTAAGAGATTTTATAGCAGAGGAATAAACAACTATGTCTGTATTTTCTATATTTTCAGTTCTGTGTCCTATAAAAACTTTTATTCCTAATTTTTCTAATCTTTCTATATTTTGAGATTTATTCTTGTCACTTCCTTGAATAACATATCCTAATGAATGAAGAATTTCAGCAATTCCACTCATTCCTATTCCGCCGATTCCTATGAAATGAATGATCATATCATTTTTACAAAATGCAAACACTTCTTGTTTTTCAATTTTTTAGTTACTAAATTAATTATACAATGTTTCAAAGATATTTTCATAAGAAAAGCCATCCTTCAGAAAATATCATGAATCAAGGAAGTGACAAACATGTTGATAATAATATGAAAATTTGAAACAATGTCCCAGAAAAATAGCTAAAATTTTATGGGACTATTTAGAATTTGACTTGGAAGAAGAGCGGGAGATATACTGAAAATATAGAGGATATCCACACGCCGCGCGTCCTCATATGTAACTCTCATACTCTATATTATATTTTCCGAAAGGTAGAAACGATTATATTGATTTACTCCCATTTCGTCAAGTCTCGTTCGATTCTCTCATTCTTCAGACTTGACTAAACTTCGTAAATCAATTCCTATTTCCTCGTTCCTTTCGAAAAAATAATATAAAGGCAGTTGTAACAAACAGCACACTCAAGCTCTCTAAGGCATCAGCTAAGAGAAATTTCAAAAATTGATCTAGAAGCTACCTTCGATTAATTTTTGACAAATTAAAGTCAACTTCTCGTAAGAAAAGTTATCCCGATAAACCCTTCCACCTTAGGGATGGATGTTAAACTAACTTTAAACCATATTGAAGAAGTTGTGACTTTACAATTAACCTATCAAAATAAGTCACTGCACGAAGCGTGAATTAGAAAGAAGACCTCACCTCACCGGCAAACGGCTGATGACACCGCAGGGGTACCTATAGCGCTTTCGGTAGACATGTTATTATCAATATATTTGTCAATTCATGAATCAACAGATACTTTAAAATTAGAGCATTTTGTGATATCATTCTTGCAAAAGTTATATTTTATCATGATTTCAAATGTCTGATTTAAATCTATTCATACCAGAAAAAAGGAAAACTTCATCCAGAAAGAATGATAAGATAGCAGCTCGGCTTCGTGAATGTTTTTCAAGAGTATTAACAAAAGGAGATTTTCCTATTTTGCCAGCACATGAAATTGAATCTAGACTTCCGACAATCGTCACGATAACGTATATAAACTTATCACCAGATCTTAGAAATGCAACAATATATTATATTCCACTTGGAGGATTAAAGAAAGCAGAATGTGAAACATTTTTTGATTTGCAAACACATTATTTTAAATCACTTATTGCAAAGAAACTAAAACTAAGATTTATTCCTAACTTGCATTTCAAATTAGATGACAGTTTAGATTATTCTGAAAAAATAGATAATTTATTAAAAAATAATGCTTAATGAAAATGCAGAATATATTCTGAATTTTGGACCTCATCACCCTTCAACACATGGTGTTTTGCGGTTGATATTAAAACTATCTGGAGAAACAGTGAAATCATGTGATCCTGATATTGGATATTTACACCGAGGAGTTGAAAAAATTGTTGAATCAAAAAAACTCATATCCATAATTCCTTATATAGATCGATTGGATTATTTATCTCCAGTGATTCAAGAACACGCATATGTTTTGGGAATAGAAAAAGTTTTAAATATAAAAGTTCCAAAACGAGCATTATTAATCAGAGTTATTTTTGATGAGTTGACAAGGATATCAAGCCATATAATGGGAATAGGAACAATGACTTACGATCTAGGTTGTTTAAGTTTGCATCTTTATGGATTTGAAGAACGAGAGAAAATCATGGATATATTCGAAGTAACAACAGGCGCCAGAATGCATCTGGCGTATTATGTTCCAGGTGGTGTTTTAGATGATGTTTCAAACGATATATTAAATACCATAAAAGTATTTATAAATAATTTAAATATCTATTTAGGATATGTTAAAAAATTAGCTCTTGATAATTGCATATTTCAAAAAAGAACAAAACAAATAGGAGTTATATCAAAACATTTGGCAATAAAGAATGGAATCTCTGGAGTTAATTTAAGGGCTTCAGGAATAGCGTATGATATTCGTTCTTCAAATAATTATGGAGCTTATAAGTTCTTAAACTTCAGTCCGATAACTTTAAATGATGGAGATTCTTATTCTAGAGCTTTGCTTAAATATCTTGAAATTGAGCAAAGTGTGAAACTGATTAAAGAAGCAATTGCCATTTTAGAGCCAGGTGAAATTTGCACTAATAATTTCTTTAACAAAACAAAAGATAAAAATACTCTAGCTGAACTTACGCATGCTTTCTTTTTCTCAAGAAGCATAGAATTACCAGTAAATACCACTGTTTATTCAGCCACAGAAACTCCCAGAGGAGAATTTGGAATACATTTATTTATCGGAGAAGATAAAACAAAACCTTACAGAATGCATTTTAAATCTCCAAGTTTTGCAGCTATCCAGTTGTTAAAAACACTATTAATAGATGTTAATATATCCGATATAACCGCAATACTCGGTTCTTTGGATTTTATAATGGGATGTTGTGATAGATAATTATGGAAAAGATGTTGATTGTATTATTATAATATGATA
>CAJUOM010000003.1 GCA_910588255.1 uncultured Alphaproteobacteria bacterium | reverse complement strand
ATATAATATATTATATGAGAGTTACATGGAGGGTGCGCGGCGTGTGGTATACTCATTAATTTTACCACACGCCGCGCGCCTGTATATATCCCCCATATTTTCAGTATATCCCCTGCTTTTCTTCCATGTCAAAAACAAAAAAGTCCTATAAAATTTTAGGAACTTTTATGGGATTTATATGTTGCTTTATTAATCCTAAAATAATTTAACTTTTTAAGAAAGTAGCCATAAATAAATATTACAAACTTCCTTTATCTCGCTTTTTCATTATCCTTCGTACCCATTTATAACCAGATTTCAAAAAACCGTTCTTCCTATCTTTTGTATCATCCATTACTTTTAGAGCTTTTTTTTTAATTTTAGACTTAAAATATCTCTCTATCTCTAGAAATATTTAATATTTTTAATCTAGTAGAGAGAATCAATAAATAATTTTTTAAGTTTTTCTGAAAAAATAACTAAACTTCACACCAATCTTTATATGCTTCTTCTAAATTATCTTTTTCAAGGGATCTTCGTATATCTTCCATTAATCGATTCATAGTTCTGATATTGTGTATGGAAACTAACGTTCCTGCAAGTATTTCCTTTGCTCGCAGTAAGTGATGTATATAAGCACGAGAAAAATTTCTGCAAGTATAACAATCACAAGAAGGACTTATTGGAAAAAAATCTTTTTGAAAAGTAGAATTATTAAGATTTAAATGTGTCTTATTTATATCTTGCAATTCACGTTTTTTCACTATAGCGGTGCCATGTCTTGCTATTCTTGTTGGAGCAACACAATCAAAAGTATCAATGCCACATTTTACACCATTGAATATATCTGCAATTCCGCCTATCCCCAACAGATGAACATATTTTGTTTTATCTAGCATTTTACTTGTCATTTCAACAATATCATACATTTCTTCACAAGTTTTTCCAAGAGATCCGCCTATTGCAAATCCACTGAAATCATTTTCATTTGCAAATTTAGCACTCTCTTTTCTCAGATCTTCGTAAACACCGCCTTGTATGACGGCCAAAAGCGCTTGGGTATTATTTCCATATTGTTTTACTGTATTTAATGATCTCAAAGCCCATCTTTTGCTCTTCTCCATGGAATTAGCAGTATAGATCTTGTTAACATGATATGGAGTACATTCATCAAATGAAACAATTATATCTGCGCCTAAATCCATTTGTATTCTCATTGACAGTTCAGGTGTTAATGTGATAATATTTCCATCAATATATGATCTGAATCGAGCACCGTTTTCAGTCAGTTTCAACAATGTTTTTTTCCCTTTTATTTGTTGAGACCCTTTTATTTCAGCATTAACACTACCATATCCTAAACTAAATACTTGAAATCCTCCAGAATCTGTGAACATAGGACCATCCCAACCTGTGAATTTATGCAATCCTCCAGCAGATTTTATAAGTTCACTTCCAGGTTGCAACATAAGATGATATGTGTTTGATAGAATAATCTGCGTACCTTCCGATTTCAGTTGCTCAGTTGTAATTCCCTTCACATTAGCTTTTGTTCCACAAAATATAAAAGCCGGAGTATTAATTATTCCATGAGGTGTGTGAACTTTACCTAGCCTTGCATCGCTTTTCTTGCTTTTAGAAAGTATCTCAAACTTAAACATATAATCATAAGATTAAAGAATTTGACATATTTTATCAAAAAATTTAGAAAATCTAAACATATTTTTTAAATCACTTACTACAAATTTACATTTTTAGCTAAAATTTATATAATTCTTTGCAAATTATGCTCCATTTATAATATATAATTTTTCCTATTAAGGTCGTTTTATAATTTGCCAATAATCAATTAAAAGTATTTTTTGGATAGTTTTTTTGAGTACGTGGCTCGCACCATAGCGCAAGACACTCTAACTCCAATTATTATATTCCGAAAGACGAAATCAATTCCTATTTTCTCGTTCCTTTTGAAAAAATTATTAATTCTCAGCAAACATCATCATGCATTCTTAATTTAAGATATACAACTCAATTCCTGCATGTCAAATTCTAAAAAGTCCCATAAAATTTTATGTGTTTTTATCAAAATTTGATTATCTTTTTATGATGCAACGCATACTTTTTTCAATTACAAACTGTTTAACTTTTTGGAAATCAGCTTCAGAAATGTACGTATATACAACTGGAACAACGAAAATAGTAAATAAAGTTCCAACAGTCATTCCTCCAACAATAACAGCTCCAAGAGGTATACGTATCTCACAGCCAGCTCCTCTTGCCAAAGCCAAAGGAAGTGCTCCTAAAACCATTGCAAATGTCGTCATCAAAATAGGCCGCAATCTCATAATCGCCGCTTCCTTTATTGCCTCTTTATGAGTTTTTCCTTTTTCTGAAAGTTTGTTTGCAAAATCGACAATTAATATTCCGTGTTTTGTTATCAAACCTATCAAAGTCAAGAATCCTATATTAGAAAACATATTAATAGTACTATCTACGCAAGCTAGGGTTATTACTCCTCCAACTAATGTTAAAGGTACAGTCAACATTATAATAAAAGGATCTTTCCAACTTTCGAATTGAGCAGCCATAACAAGATAAATGAAGCTTAGCGCCAACATAAATATCAATGCCATAGTGTTTGATTCAGTCAGGAATCTTTTAGTCTCATCTATAAATTCAATAAATACATCATCAGGCAATGTTTTGTGAGCGATATCTCTGATGATTTTTATAGCATCTCCAAGAGAAGTTGTGTCATTCAAAATCGGCATTATGGTATTAGCTCTAGTCCTATTGTAACGATGTATTGAAACAGGGCCAGATCTTGCATGAACATTGATCAATTCAGCTATAGGAACAAGCAATTCTTTTCTTTCTGAATAAGCTTTTACATATACATCAGTCAATTGTTCAGGAGATCTTTTATATTGCTGGTCAATTTCCACCAACACGTCATAAATTTTGTTATCTTTTTTGAATTTAGTTGCCACACTTCCTTGCATCAAGCCTGATAACGTGTCAGATATTGTTCTTGGTTCTATATTCAAAGCAGATGCCTTATCACGTAATATTTCTATTGTGTAGTCTTCTGCTTCGTTTCTTGCAGACGAACGAACAGCTTGAACAATACCACTTGCATATATCTCGGAAACTAAATTATTTGATATTTCACGTAATTCCCTATGTGATTTGTTCCCTCTTACAACAAATGTAACCAACCTTGAACTATCATCTCCTCCACCCCTTCCTGAACTAAATCTAACATCAATACCTGAAACTTCATTGCTTTTCTCTACAATTCCTTTCATAATTTCTTCTGTAGATTTCCCGCATTTATCTTTTATAATAGCAACTCCCTCAAATGTCGGATTTGTAATGATATATTCCCTAGATTCTATTTCAGGAACTTGGGAAATAACTTTGTCTATTGCATCAACATATCTTTGCGTGAAATTCAAAGTTGCAGTCTGAGGACCATGCCCCTCATAACTAAACATTCCTACATCTTGATAAGGTTTTTGCTCACTCGGCATAAAATAATAGGTTAAGTATCCGAAAGCCGAAAACATAATTGCAATGAAAACCACGTATTTTCTATTATCCAAAGCTTTGTCTAACAAAGTAGAGTATTTTTGTTCTAAAACTTTTATGAACCGAGAAGCGTCAAGTTTTTGTAAAAGATTTGAGAAAAATAGAGAAAGTTTATGGGAATTTTGTTTTTCTTTTTCTTCCAAAACTCTGGAACACATCATAGGAGAAAGGGTCAAAGCAACAAAACCTGATAACAAAACAGCTCCGGCTAATGTAATGGAGAATTCTTTCAGATATTTTCCGGTCTCTCCTTTTGCTAATGCCACTGGAGCATAAACAGCGCAAAGTGTGAGTGTCATAGCAATAACAGCAAAACTGACTTCCTTTGTCCCTTCAATTGCGGCTTTTATTGAAGGAAAACCCCGCTCTATATATTTATAAACATTTTCAAGAATAACAATTGCATCATCAACAACCAATCCTATTGCCAAAACCATACTCATCAAAGTCATACTGTTAAGTGTAAAACCACATAAATACATAATAAATAACGATCCAATAAGAGATATTGGAACAGTAATTAAAGGAATAAGAGCTGCTCTAAATGATCGTAAAAACATGAAAACAACCAATACAACCAGAAGTACGGCTTCAAATATTGTGTGGTAAACTTCATGCAAAGAGCGTTCTATAAAAGTCGTACTGTCGTATGCCACGCTGAATTTGATATCAGCTGGAATTTGCATTTGAAGTTCATCATATTTATCCTTTATTCCGCGAGCGACTTGGATTGGATTTGCAGAAGTTTGAGCTATGACAGATAATGTCACAACTTTTTCTCCATTAAATCTTGCCATCACTTTTTTATTACTCTTATCTAACTTGGCAATACCAATATCTTTCAACTTTACAATATTATTTTTCTTATTAACAATAGGAATTTCATCGAATTCTTCCGGAGTTTGCAAATCCGCAATAGTCGTCACAACATATTCTCGGTCTTTATTAATAATCTTTCCGGCAGGACTTTCAACATTTTGCCTTTTCAATGCATTAATAACATCAATGACAGTTAAATTGTAAAAAGCCATTCTTTGCGGATCAAGAGAAATTGACATTTGATAATCTCCGGCTCCATAAACATCTATCCTTGCAACTCCGGGAACAGCTTCTAAAGTGTGACTTATTTCGTTTTGTGCATATGCATAAAGCTCACTTTCACTTAATTTCGAGCTTATTAAAGCAAGAGAAATTATAGATTTTTCATTAGATCCAGCTTTGGTTAAGATAGCTTCCTGAGCAGCATCCGGAAATCTGTCTCGCCATTTGCTCAATCTGTCTCTGATATCATTTGTTGCAGAATCAAGATCTCTTCCATCTGCAATTTCGATAGAGACCTCACTTGTTTCACTACTGCTTTTTGATTGTATTGATTCAATTCCTTCAATTCCAGCAACCGCTTCTTCAATAACTCTTGTAATTTGACTTTCTATAATTTCAGGACCTGCTCCGTGATATGACATTTTTATGGTAACATGGTTTTTTTCCATTTTTGGATATTGGCGAACAGGAAGACGATCTCCCGTAACAAGTCCTAATAGAACAACTATTAATGTTAAAACCCAAGCGAAAACAGGTCTCTTTACACAAACCTCAGATAAAATCATTTCGATTTCTCCTCAGTTTTTTGAGAATTTTTTTCTTTTTTAAACAGACTCTTTATTTTATCTAAAACAGACTCTTTTCGTACTTTTGATTCTTTTTTCTCCTGAGGTTTTTCCGCTTTTTCTTCGTCTAACTCCTCTTTATTCAAAATCTTTGTTAAAGAGCCTTCAGTTAGTTTCAATTGTCCCGTTGTTACAACAATTTCACCGTCTTTCAAACCAGCAATAATTTCAGCTCCATTGATATCTTTTGCGCCAACCAACACACGTTTTCTATAAGCTCTTCCTTTGTCATCAATAACCCAAACGAATTCAATAGCACCTTCTCGATCAAGGGCATCTTCATCTATAAGAACGACATCATTTTTTTCGCCTGTTATCAATTTTACATTTGCAAACATTCCATGTTTCAAATTTCCATTTTTATTTGGAATAATCGCACGAACAAGAATACTGTGATTTCTCGTGTCCACTTCTGAATCAATAGCATCCACAGTTCCTGAAAAGACCTTGTCTTTAAATGCATCAACCGTAATTTCCACATTTTGACCAACTGCAATATCTTCAATGTACTTCACAGGAACAAGAAATTCGACTCTGACCATTGAATTATCCACTATATCAACCAATTCAGTTTGTTGCTGAACAATATTCCCTGGAGAAACAGAACCTTTCATAATACCAATAGTTCCATCAAAAGGAGCTTTAATAACTGTTCTTGAAAGTTGGAATGTTGCACTATCGAGTTGCGCTTTTGCGGCATTCATCTGGGCTAATGCCTCATCATATGTTTTTCTGGATCCGACTTTTTTCTGATATAGCTTATCCATACGTTCAAATTCAGCTTTTCGTAAGGTAAACTCTGCTTCAAATTTATTTTTTTCAGAAAGATACAAATCATCTTCAAATTTAATCAATACATCGCCTTTTTTAACATTTGTTCCTTCAGTGAAAAGTATTTCATTGATTTTCCCAGGAATTTCGGATTTTATAACAACTTCTGCATTAGCTTTCAAAGTTCCAATAGATTTCACTTCTCTCAATGTTGTGCCAGTTTTTGCTTTGCTTGCTTCAACTCCAATTAATCTGTCTCTTCCCATATCCATCAGCTCATCATTAGATGATAAGACAATGCGACAAACTCCTTTCATAGCGGGATTTAAAGACTTACATGTAATAAATAAAACTAAAACGGATGATAGCAGAATTATCACTTGAGTTTTCAAAATTCCTTTGTTTTCAATAAGAAAAAATCTTTTATTATTAGTGAATATAAATGATTTCCAAAATGAATAGGATGAAACCAATATTTCTTTGATTTTACGCAGCATTTTTCATTTTCTAGAATACTTCCTAATTATATTGTATCATATTTTATTATAAATTTACATAAAACATTTTCAGGATTGCGAATACGCTATAAATTCCATAAAATCTTAAAGAATTTTCGCAAAATGTGGTAAAATATATAAGTATAGGATATGTTAGGAGTTTTTATGATAAAAAAAGCATTTTTATTCTTGCTAGTTTTTCAAACTTTATATAGCACAGAAACTTTAGCATTATCTTCTGAAATAATGGAGTTATATAATATAAAGGCCTCTATAACAGATTGTACTACCTGTGATTGTCAAGATTTTTCTATTGATGTATGGAGTTTTCAAAATTCAATTACTGAAAAACAGTACAGTAACTTCATAGACGCTATGTATTCCCTTGAATATAGGGCATTTGTTTTACACGAAACCGAAGCAATGCATTTATTTGATGATATAGCTTCTAAAAAACCTTTTAGTCATCCCCAACTACTTGGAGAATGGTGAATAATGGAAAGTGATTTTATAAATCGAGCAATAGCATTATCTGAAGAAAACTTGAAAACAAATGAAGGAGGGCCTTTTGGGGCAGTTATAGTCAGAAATGGGAAAATAATAGGGGAAGGAAAAAATTTGGTTACATCAACAAATGATCCTACTGCTCATGCTGAAATAGTAGCTATCAGAAACGCATGCAAAAATATAGATTCTTTTTCATTAATTGATTCTGATATTTATACAAGTTGTGAACCTTGCCCTATGTGTTTAGCTGCTATATATTGGGCTAGAATAAGTCGAATTTATTATGCAAATACAAGGTATGACGCAGCAGAGATCGGATTTGATGATTCTTATATTTATGATCAAATTGCTTATATTCCTAAATTGAGAAATTTAAAGATGAGCAAAATCGATTCACAAAAAGCAAAAGAAATCTTTGAAAACTGGAAAAATAAATTGGATAAAACAGAATATTAATATATTTTTAACTTTTTTGAGATAACCTTAAAATATAAAGTTTATATTGGTTTTGTTATGAAAAAATTATTGGTAATCCCTCTGATGGCCTTAGCTGTTTTGCAATCGGATTTTGTTATAACAGACTGTGGTGCTATCTCATCATTTAATCAATTAGGAGCAAAAATAAAAGGGGTTGGAAAAAGTAATGCTCAAAAACAACAACTTATAGCAAGTAGTGACGTTACTGTAACTCAAAATAATATCAACAAACTAAATCAAGAGAAATTAAAATTGGAAAAGCAACTTGAGTCTGTAAAAACTAAAATCACACAAGAACAGATGAAATTAGAACAATCTCAAGTTAACCTCAATTCTGCCAATCAATCCGTATCGAATGAAAGAACTGCTAAAGAAAATGCACGAGTTAATAAAATTAAAGAAAAAGCTTCAGTAGAAAAACAAAAGTTGGAATTAAAGAGTTTGCAGGCAGACTATAAAGAAAAGCTCAAAATTGATTATCCAGGATTCGGAAATTCGCTTACGAGACAATTGAAATTAAGAGACTTTAATAAAAAAGCTAATGTTTTAATAAAATCTAATACAAATTTTCAAACTATTATAGAAACGCTTAAAAGAGATTTTTCAATATAAGAAATTATAGGTATATGAGGTATAAACTTGAGCTAATACCTCGTATATATTTCTAGACTGTCCAGAGTTTTGTGTAAAATGGTTAAAGGACGGATATCCATAGGTAATAACCTATATTTACAGAAACGATAGAGTTTCCCTTTATAGAATCTGTTTATAATAGTAGTCCTGTTAAATTAGCATATTAGGGAAGTGAGGAAAGGTAACTGTTGATATAGATTGTTAATAATGGACTTATACGTATAAACTTATAGAGCAATCTAAAGCGATTTCGAGTAAAATAGAGTTCTCTTTCCTAGAATTTTTTAAATACTTTCTTTGAAACCAACTTATAACATTGCTAACTTTTTAGCGAGATTTCTTTGTTAATTACTATTAATTATGAATTGGTATAAATTTCAAGTGCTAAAAAACTCCATAAAATTTTAAAGATTTTTACGAACTTATAAAAACGTTTGCTAGTTCAATTTACTTGAAAATATTGATTTTTTAAATATTTTAGTGTTTAATATAAATTATTAATCTGAAGAAATTGAGTTTCGAAATTGCTGCAAAGTATGAGAATCAAAGGAAGTGTTCCTTTAAATGGTACGATAGAAATAAGTGGAGCAAAGAATTTAGCACTTCCAGTTTTGGTAGCAACATTATTAACTGACGATAAGATTATATTAAAAAATGTTCCGCATTTATCTGATATTACATCTTTATTGGATCTTCTGACTTATTTAGGAACAGTTTATAACTTTCAACAAAACGGAACTATCGAGCTTTTAACAAAAAGTTTGAAAACAACAGAGGCTCCGTATGATTACGTTCGAAAAATGCGGGCTTCCATTTTAGTTTTGGGGCCACTTGTTGCAAAATATAAAGAAGCAAAAGTTTCATTACCCGGAGGATGTGCGATAGGTGCGAGAAGTGTTGATCTTCACATAAAAGCCTTGAGGCAAATGGGAACAGAAATTTCTATAGATAACGGTTATATAAATGCAAAAGCCCCAAAAGGGTTGACCGGTTGTGATATAATTTTTCCAATAGCAACAGTGACAGGAACTGAAAATATCATAATGGCTGCCGTTTTGGCAAAAGGAACAACAAATATTATTAATGCGGCTATGGAACCTGAAATTGTTGCATTTTGCGATCTTTTGAATTGTATGGGAGCCTCAATTTCAGGTCAGGGAACATCCACAATTGTTGTGAATGGTGTCGAATCTCTTCACGGAACAGAGTTTACGATAATTCCTGATAGGATAGAAACTGGAACATTTGCTATTGCTGCCGCTGTTACTAATGGAAAACTTTTCTTAAAAAACTGTAAGTATTCTCATTTGGCATCATTTTTTGAAACATTGTTTTTAACTGGTGTCGTTCATGAGGAAAAAGAAGATGGTTTAATTGTATACAGGAAAAGCGAGAAAATTAAACCTGTCGATATTCAAACAGCTCCATATCCAGGATTTCCAACAGATTTACAAGCTCAGTATACAGTCTTAATGTCGCTTTGTAAAGGAGCTGCTTCGATTACGGAAAATATTTTCGAAAATAGGTTTATGCATATTCCGGAATTAACAAGAATGGGAGCAAATATTTCAGTTCATGGAAAAACGGCTGTCGTGACTGGAGTCAACAAGTTAAATGGCGCCCCTGTTATGGCAACAGATCTTCGAGCCTCTGTTTCCCTCTTGATTGCTGGATTAGTTGCAGAAGGAGAGACAATTATTAATAGACTTTATCATATTGATCGTGGGTATGAAAATATTGATGAAAAATTAAGAAATTGTGGAGCTAATATTGAAAGGTTTTCTGTTTAGGATTTAAATATTATGTCGTTTTTCAAAAAGCTAAAATCAACTTTCTCAAATTTAGTAATCAACCGAGAAGACAAACTTAATAGGGAAAATTTGGAAGATGCTTTGATCGAGGCTGATTTTGGAATCAGTTTTGCGGAAAGTATCATAAAAGATTTAAAAAGTTCCGATTTATATTTTGCTTTTAAAAACAAAATCATATCCATTTTAACTCCTCTTATTAAAAATGTTGAGATTGATATAACTAAAAAACCATTCGTTATTATTCTTGAAGGCGTAAATGGCAGTGGAAAAACAACAACTGTGGCAAAATTAGCTTATTTTTTGAAACAACAAGGATTCAGTGTTGACATTGCTGCTTGTGATACATTTCGAATAGCAGCTGTTGATCAGTTAGCAATTTGGGCAAAAAAGTTAAATTGTAATATATTCAAATCCGATTCTCCGAAAGATCCTGCAAGTGTTGCATTTGATGCTATGAAAACAACAAAAAGTGATGTATTAATAATAGACACCGCAGGAAGATTGCAGAACAATATCAATTTGATGAATGAGTTAGAGAAAATACATCGGGTAGTAAAAAAACTAGATGAATCAGCCCCTCACATGACTATATTGACAATAGATGCAACAATAGGGCAAAATACTATTGATCAAGTCAGGGAATTTTCAAAAATTAACCCTATATCTGGATTGATTATTAATAAACTTGATGGAGGAGCAAAATGTGGAGTTATTGTGAGAGTTGCAGATGAATTCAAAATTCCAATTTTAGGAGTTGGGATTGGAGAATCTGAAAAAGATTTCGCCGAGTTTTCTATAGCTAGATTTTTAAAAGATTTTGAGGAGCAATAAAATAATGTGTGAGTGCTGTAGTCATTCTTTCAATAAAAAATTTGTGTTTTATATAATAGCAATTACTTTAGGGATTATTTGCGGATTATCAAATATAGAAATATTGGAACAAATTGGAAAATGTTGTTCTGAAATTTTTATAAAAATATTCAAATGTATAAGCATGCCTGTTATTTCATTATCCGTTATTGTCGCACTTTCGACTTATGGTGCCGAAAAATCTATGAATCGAATTTGGAAAAAGACATTGAAATATACATTTGGAACAACATTAGTCGCAGCTTGTGTGAGTGCTTTTCTATACATCATCATATCTCCTAATAATGCTGTGCTAAGTTTTGATTCAGGCTTGGAAAGTTCAATTACTACAGATTATTCAAAATATCTTTTGGATATTATTCCGGATAATATTTTTGGGGCGTTTGTTGAACATAAGGTTTTGACTGTATTACTGATTAGTGTAATTATCGGAATATCAGCACGTTCAATAGAGCAGTCAGAAGCAAAAAAAGCGGTTCTTTCATTTTTCAATGGATTACACAGTATATTTTTCACGATAACAAAATTTATAGTTAGGGTTCTTCCTATTGGTTTGTTTGGCTTTATAACTGTAAGTGTTATAGATTTGAAAAATGGAATGAGTGCACATGGAATGGGGAAATATTTCCTTGTGATCATCTTATCAAATTTAGTTCAAGGAATAATAATATTACCGTTATGGCTTATGTCAAAAAAAATAAATCCATTTTTAATGTTTAAATCTATGTTTTCTGCACTTTCTGTTGCGTTTTTCTCAAAATCTTCTTCGGGAGCATTACCAGTCACAATGGAAGCTATTGAATCAAAATTAGGTGTGAAAAAAGAAATAAGTCGATTTGTTTTACCGCTTTGTACCACTATTAATATGAATGGATGTGCTGCATTTATATTTACTACGGTGATTTATATAATGCAAAATTATGGCATTGATATAAGTTATTCAACCATCTTTACATGGATTATAATTGCGACTATTGCAGCGATAGGAAACGCAGGCATACCAATGGGGTGTTTTTTCCTGAGTGCAAGTCTTCTTTCCTCTATGAATATTCCAATGCCTCTGCTAGGCATGATTCTTCCTGTCTATAGTGTTTTAGATATGCTTGAAACATCCTTAAACGTTTGGTCAGATTCATGCGTAACAGTGGCAGCAAACAAATCTAAAGACTAAAACACGATAGATCACTAGTCATACCTAATCCAAGTGATGAACTTTTATCACTTAACCATAGGCTACTACTTAATAAATGGTTCACTTGGAAGCGCAGTATAGAAGCATCAATAATTTTATGAATACTTTCTATTGCTGTATAATGTATTCCTATGAAATGAATTATTCCAAGTTTGGTACACATACCTCTCACGTCAACCAAATTTTGTTGGGCATCATCAATAAAGACAACATGTAGATCTGAAAGAGAGCATGTCATAGGAACAAATTCTAAAAACTTTGATAAAACCAATCCTTTCGCAGCACTTCCGCAATATATGATTCCTGAATCATAAACAGGTTTAGTTGTGTGTGTTTGGAATGGACGTAGTTTCAGTTCCGATTCAGGAATATCAAATTCATGATAACTCATTTGTGGTAATGAAGATGAGAAGTTAATTCCAAGTTTTCTTAGCTTTGAAAATCTCTCTTCTCTCACATTTTCATCTGAACTGCATTGAGTTAAGACAAATGCGGGAACATGTCTTAATTGAATCTTTTGAATAAATGAAAGCATAGGAGCTTCTACAACTTCTTTCTCTGCCGATCTTGTTATGGCTGGAAGTATTGAGCTCATTTCTTCAATCGAGAGTGTGTCTTTTAGAAGTTTCATTAATTTGGGTAATGCGGTTTTTTGTAGGACAGAATCACTGCTATGAAACAAAACATCATCACAATCAAAAAGAACCAGACTTTTCTCCGGATTTAGAGTAGCTAAGATATCTCTTACTTTAGAATCTTCAATGCTTCTGATTGTTTCTAGGAACTTTGAGCAAATCCCGAAGCAATCGCGAAAACCAAACTTATTATTTTTGATAAATAATCTTTGATCATTCTTTTCTCCTTTTATAAATTCCCTATATCAAGCTATTTTCTATACTATCACAGAAGTGATTTTCTTACTAATGATACTTTTATAAAGATATAAAAGTTTTTAAAAATTCTGATTGATATTACAAAATACACAAAATTTTGTTGAATAAAGATTCATTATGTGATATATTGAAATATATAAATGCGGGTATAGCTCAGTGGTAGAGCACAACCTTGCCAAGGTTGGGGTCGAGGGTCCGAATCCCTTTGCCCGCTCCAAGTTTTATTTTTTTGTAGGGATTATTAATTATGGCGAAGGGTCCAGTTATCACAATTAAATTGCTAAGTTCTGCAGGAACGGGTTATTTTTATGTAACAAAAAAGAACCCTAGAACCATGACTGATAAATTAGAACTCAAGAAATATGATCCTAAAATCAGGAAGCATGTCGTATTTAAAGAATACAAAATAAAGTAATTTATGGGATTTAATTGCGGAATAGTTGGACTTCCCAATGTTGGGAAGTCGACTTTATTTAATGCATTAACATCCACAGCTGCCGCAGAGTCAGCAAATTATCCTTTTTGCACAATAGAACCAAATATAGGACGTATTGCAGTTCCTGATGAGAGATTATTTCGTCTGGCAAAATTAGCAAAATCTCAAAATATTATACCAACCCAACTGGAGTTTGTCGATATAGCAGGAATAGTCAAAGGAGCCAGTTCAGGAGAAGGGCTTGGAAACAAATTTCTTTCTAATATAAGAGAAACCGATGCGATTCTTCATGTTGTTAGGTGTTTTGATAATGAAGATATCACACATGTTTCAGGAAAAATTGATCCAATTTCTGATATTGAAATAATAGAAACAGAATTGCTCTTAGCAGATCTGGAAAGCGTTGAAGGAAGATTTCCAAACTTAGAAAAAAAAGCAAAATCAGGAGACAAACAATCAAGCGAGATATTGGAAATTCTCTTGCCCGTTTACGATGCTTTGAAAAGTGGGAAACCTGCAATTGAAGCTGATATATCTGAAGATAAAAAAGATAATCTTAAGCACCTTCAATTGATAACTACGAAACCAATGATGTATATTTGCAATGTTTCTGAAAACGATGTTGTTTCAGGAAATGAATATACAAAAAAAGTTGTGGATAGATCAAATGGCAAACCTGTTGTGATTATTTCCGCAGCTATTGAATCGGAAATTGCTTTGCTTGACTCAGAAGAGGATAAAATGGAATTTCTCAAAGAATTAGGGTTAACAATGACTGGCTTAGATAGAGTAATAAAGCAAGGGTATGATCTTTTGGGACTAATTACTTATTTTACAGTGGGGCCAAAAGAATCCAGAGCTTGGACAATAAAAAAAGGGACAAAAGCACCTGGAGCTGCTGGAGTTATTCATTCTGATTTTGAAAAAGGGTTCATTTGTGCAGAAACTGTTTCCTGGCAGGATTATCTCAATTGCGGAGGAGAACAAGGAGCGAAACAACAGGGGAAATTACGTCTGGAAGGAAAGGAATATATCGTTCAAGATGGAGAGGTTATGCATTTCAGATTTAATGTGTAACTTTCTATTTTTCAGCAATGTACGTGTGGCATGGATCATATTAATGGAATCCTCATATACAAGCAAATTTATGGACACAAAATCAAGCAACAAAACAGAATTTCTTGAGACATTTTTGGCTGATTTTTACCTTCCAACACATACCCAAATAGGTTTTTCTATACCATAGTCTTCTGGTTTATGAAGCATGTTTATAAATTCTAGCAAACAAACAGACTGCATTATGTTCCATAGTAAAGCTATTATAACCGATGGGTAAGCTTAGGTTATATCTATTTGTTTGACAAAAGTTTCATTAATTTTTCATTCATCACGGCGAATATTATCTAACTCTAAATTTTTCATTGCGTTGTCTCTCACGATTTATTACCTCAACATGTCGTCGTGTCCACTCATGTATATCTCTAGACACTAATCGCATTCTTTCACCTTCTTGTTTAGAGTGCCATGCGAAAATCAACAAATTACTTTATGCTTTTCATACTACCTAATTCTGAAACAACTTGCCAATAAAGATTTCCAAAAGGCGGTAACGATTGTATTCACGCTTCACATTTTTTCAGACTTAACTAACATTTCGTAAATCGATTCATATCTTCTCGTTAATTCCGAAAAAAATAATATATTATCCTCTTCTTTTTATTAACAACTTTATACAACAGAAATTTTACAATCCATCAACTTAAGTAATTTTTTATAATTTCTCTTAGCGAGATCTGAAAAATAAGTATTAATTAGCTATAGCGTCTTTCAATCCAAATTGTTTAAGGGAATTTTGTTTCGCCTGAATGCAAATAAACTGAAGAAATTCATTGCTGTTATTAAAAATAGTTCTTGAGGCTTCAGAGGCAACTCTTATAGCATTTCCTTCTTGTACCTTTAAGTCTTTCTTATCGACTGTAAAAAGGTCTGTACCTTTTAGAAATATATAAACTTCTTCATTTTCAATATGCTTATGGTCAAATGGTAACTTAAAACCAGCTGGAACACAATTAATAGAAATCTCACAACTAGTTAATTCAAGTTTATCATGCAAAAATACTTTACTATTATTAATTTTTTCAACTTTTTCTATCTCTCCTAATTCTACAATTTTATAATTTGACATAATTTTAACTAATTTGTAAACCTTATCAAGTACAGTATACTCATCAAATACATGAAAGCAAATAAATTTTTATAATTTCTCTTGACGCGATCTGAGAAAACTAGTATTCTTATAAGTGTGGGGCTCATAGCTCAGTTGGTAGAGCATCTGACTTTTAATCAGAGGGCCACAGGTTCGAACCCTGTTGAGCCCACCAAAATATTTGTCTCCTTCGTCTAGAGGCCTAGGACACCGCCCTTTCACGGCGACAACACGGGTTCAAATCCCGTAGGAGACGCCAATTAATTTATTCTTTAGATATTTTACAGAACTTTATAAAAGTATTTTATTCCTTTTTGTGTTTCTTGCATTATTAAATCCCTTTCAACTGATAATGTCGCACCATTAATAGTTTTGTCCCGCCTTTTAGTTCCAAATTAGAGTGAATATTTGTATTTTGAGAAATTATAAGTTTAAAATAAATAGTTTCATCTTTGCTTGATTCTATATCAGGAAAAATGAGTCCTTCTTGACTATTATCAAATGTATATTCTTTATAATCTGGGGAATTTAAAGGATCGGATATAACATCTCGCATTGTGATATTTTCAATTATAGGAATAATAACAGGATCATAACCTTTAAATACAACTCCTGTTTTTTCAATTATTTTATCGATGCCTTTATATAAAACTTCGCTTCCTGAAATTATTAATTTTTTACCTTCAGATATGGATAACTTTCTTTTTGTTGGGTATTTTATTATTGTGGAGTTATAAGTATATTTAAAGCAAAAGGATTGTTTGTGTGATTAGAATTGGCCTTAACGCCTGTAAAACTTGGACCAGGTAGAATCACAGTTGATTTAGCTTCACAATCAACTGTTCCTCGAAAATATTTATCCCAATAAGTATCAAAAAGTGAAGTTTTGGATAAGTCTATTATCCCACTTGATTTGTTGATAAAAGTTGAATTGTTGTTTATACAGGCTACCCATCCGGGTAAATTAATTCTGCCATAATTTTCAAAAACTCCAGAATTACGAATATATGATTCCCCGCCAGTTAAAGTTATAACTCCATTGTTTATAACTTTTTTATAAACATTAAAACCTCCAACAATTCCTGTGATATTTATAGTTCCATTATTAATTAATGTTGCCCTGACAGAAAATGAGTTCCATCCTCCTGATGATCTATTCGGAATAGTTACTATTGTTCCACTTTTTATAACTGAATTTTCATATATACTTTTATATTCATAACTACCTTCCGGAATAATCGTATAATTTTCTCCATCTATAATTTCTGTTGATAACGAATTACTTGTCATAACACAAATTGTTAACATTGATATTTTTAATATTCTTTTCATAAAAACTCCATTTAATCTAATTATACTAACCGTTTTTCTTCCCTATTTTCAATTCTAAAAAAAGGTAAATTTTCCGTTAATCTTACTTCTTTTTATTTGTGGGGATATTGTTAAGAAAAGTTTATATAAGCCGGGCAAAGGTTATAGTTAACCAACCTATCCGCAAATAAGTTACATCTGTATATAGAAATGACTTACCTCAATCGTTTGTTTACAACCCATAAGAACAATTATTACGAGTACCTATACCCCGTTTTTTTTTCAAAGTTAGCTAGAGGATTAATGTCCTTTTCGCTAATGCTTTACACAATTTAGACAGTTTTAGCGTGAATTAGAAAAATAGCATCACGGGAAAACAGTTGATGGCACTGCAGAAATACTTCTTTTTGATAAACATTATTAAAACATAGAGAATTGTAAAATCTTTTTGCAATCTCTCATATAACACAAGATTGACAAATCGTCATTTTTAGGCTAGCATAGTAGTATTACATATATTTATTTGAAACAAGATTATTTTAAATTTTTAAATTCATTTATGTTCATAAAAAGATTCATTAATTTACCGTTTTTCGTCTTAATACTATTTATTTCAGCGCTTTGTTTTGGAAAATATGTAGATATTTCTATAAAATCAAATTTATACTCAGTCAGTATTTTATTAAAAGATCTTATAGTATTTGTTCTTCCTGTTATTATATTTTCTTTTGTGTTTAATGGCATATTAAGTTTAAAAAATGAATCGATAAAAGTAATACTAATATTAGTTCCACTTGTTTGTTTATCAAATTTCTCAGGATTTTGGGCGTCATACATATTTGCAACACCTATTCTTAGAACCGGAATTATTTCTATTTCGGAATTAAACACTTCATCTCCATTAATTCCAGCTTGGAATTGTGATATTGTTCCATTAATAAAAAATGACCTAGCCCTAATATCCGGAGTCGTTCTAGGAATAATTGGTAATTTCACGAAACTAAAATTTATTGATAAGATAAGCTCAAGATTAAATGCATTTGCCAACTTTATTTTAAAGAAAATAATTTGTCCTATATTACCGATTTTTGTTCTGGGATTTATCATTAAAATGCAGCATGAAGGAACATTGCTGTTAGTAATAAAAGAATATGCCTTGTTATTAGGTTTAGTTGCAGTGCTTGCTTATGGATATATGTTTTCAATTATGTTTTTTTTATCTGGACGAGATTTAAAGGAAACATTTCATAAATTCAGAAACTTAATTCCAAGCGTTTTAATAGGTTTATTTAGCATGTCTAGCGCAGCTGCAATTCCAACGACAATAGAAGGTAGTGAAAAAAATTTGGAGAATAAGAATATAGCAAAATTTATTATTCCAGCCACTGCAAATATGCATCTTTTAGGTGATTGTTTTGCTATTCCAATAATAGGCCTTGCGCTAATGGTATCATTCGGATACGAACTTCCTAGTATATCTCAATATTTTATTTTTACGCTTTATGGTGTTGTCGCAAAATTTGCTGCGGCAGGAATTCCTGGAGGCAGTGCATTGATATTTGTTCCTATCTTTGAAAGTTTATTTGGCTTTTCTGCTCCGATGCTTACTGCTATAACAGCTATATACGTCTTATTTGATCCAATTGCAACATCTTCTAATGTTTTCGGTCATGGAATGTTTGCAATACTTTTTGAAAGACTTTATAAAAAGATATTCAAAAGAAAAAACATTGGATCATAATATTGAAAATAAAAGCTTTTTGTGTTTTAATATAAATATAGATGGGAGATAGTTTAGCGGTAGAACTACCGGCTCTGGACCGGTCAACCTAGGTTCGAATCCTGGTCTCCCAGCCAAGTCATTTTAAGTCAATCGAAATAAGTTTAGAAAAATCTACTCAAATATTAATGGTATTTGTTTATAATGAGTTCGAAAGAATCTATATATTTTTTTCAAAGAAGAGTCGAGGTAATAAGTAATGTTAACAGCTAGTATATGTAATAGAAAATATTAGAGGTTAAGATATCTGATATAGGGGAAAGAAAAATTAATTTATCCTAAAATATCTTTAAAATAATCCACAGAAAAAATAAGCGATTCTTCCTCCAAAAAGCAGTAGGACAAGCTTGAATTGAAAGAAAATGTTGAAAATATATTCGAGAAAAATCACCTAATATTATTGTATAAACCTTTCTTTTTTATTAACTCTATTTTATTTTTTTTCTTGTTCCTATCTCTTTTCCCACTTACATAAAACTTTGGATGGCCACAACCACAAACGGTTGATGATGTCGTAGGGACATCTCCAGCATCTTCGGTATACAAAAAAATATTGTAACGAGTTCTGATTCCTAAAAAATCTTTAATATATTAACTAAATTTTAAGATTTATTTATTAAAATATAATTGTACCTTGATAAAAAGAGTGCAGTTGTGGGGAGAACGCCGATCAATAAACTAATCTTAAAACACTATAAATTGATCGGCGCTTTTTAAATTACAAAGAATTTCAAAAATGATATAATAAAATCATTAGTTAAGTTAATATAAAATTTATGTTGTTTTCGGTTAGTGATATAAGGTCCGAGTTTATAAAATATTTTGTAGAAAACGGACACAAACATCTTGATTCAAGTTCTCTTATTCCGGATAATGATCCGACATTACTCTTCACAAACGCGGGAATGGTTCAATTTAAAGACACATTCACAGGGAAGAAAATACTCCCATTCAAAAGAGCGACAACATCACAGAAATGTTTAAGAGCTGGCGGAAAACATAATGATCTTGAGAACGTAGGATATACAGCCAGACATCATACTTTTTTTGAAATGCTTGGAAATTTTTCGTTTGGAGATTACTTTAAAGAACAAGTTATAGGATTCGCATGGAATTTAGTGACAAAGCGTCTGGGACTTCCAAAAGAAAAATTACTCGTAACTGTTCATTCAAGTGATGAAGAAGCTGCAGGATTTTGGAAAAAAATTTCGGGTTTAGAAGATTCAAAAATAATTAGAATTCCAACAAATGATAATTTTTGGTCGATGGGAGACACAGGACCATGTGGACCATGTAGTGAAATATTTTATGATCACGGTAACAAAATTCAAGGCGGCCCTCCGGGATCAGCAGATGAAGATGGCGATAGATTTATTGAAATTTGGAATTTGGTTTTTATGCAATATGAAACTTTAAAAGACGATTCTCGTATTAATCTTCCGAAACCATCGATAGACACAGGTATGGGGCTTGAAAGAATTGCAGCAGTTTTGCAAGGTGTTCATAATAATTATGATATAGATTTGTTTCAATCGATAATAAAAGATATAAAATCCTTAACAGGAAAAGATTCTTCTGAATTTGATTCAAACAACAGAGTTATTGCTGATCATATAAGAGCAATTTCATTTATGATCTCTGACGGACTTATACCATCCAATGAAGGACGCGGATATGTTTTGAGAAGAATCATAAGACGAGCTTTGAGACATGGATATATGATGGGAATGAAGGAACCATTCTTATATAAGTTAGTATCAAGCGTAAAAAATGTTATGGGAGAATACTACAAAGAACTGATTTCTAATGAACAGACTATAAAGCAAATAGTGAAAAATGAAGAAGAAGGCTTTATGAAAACTATAGATAAAGGCATGTTCATATTGAAGAGTGAATTGAATAAACTAGGTTCTTCCAACATTTTCCCAGCAGACATTGCTTATAAATTATATGACACATACGGTTTTCCGTTTGATTTGACACAAGATATTTTAAGAAATGAAGGAAAACACGCTGATGAGAAAGAATTCGAAAAAATATCATCAGAACAAAAAAAACTCTCAAAGAAGGCGTGGGTTGGTTCTGGAGATTCTTTCACGGATAAAATTTGGTTTGATATAAAAGAAAAAATTGGAGAGACTGAGTTTATCAGAGGAACTAAAAAGCTCGATTCCCAAATTTTGGCAATTATCAAGGATTCGAATATAGCAGAATTTGTAAAAACAGATGAAAATGCATACATAATTACAAAACAAACTCCATTTTATTCTGAAAGCGGTGGGCAAATTGGCGATCGGGGAAAAATATTTATCAAGTCAAGTGTCGCTGAAGTTATAGATACAAAAAAAATAGCAGGATTAATTGTTCACTCTTGTATTGTTAAATCCGGAGTATTTAAGATAGATGATGAAATTACTTTAGAAATTTATTATGACAAACGTTTTGCAACTTCCAAGAATCACACGGCAACTCATTTGTTACAAGCTGCTTTAAGGAAAATTTTGGGAGAGACCGTCACTCAAAAAGGATCTTTGGTTACTAATGAACGTTTGCGTTTTGATTTTATTCATAATGGCGTAATATCAAAGGATCAAATAACAGAAGTTGAAGAAATCGTAATAAGCTCGATAGATGAGTCATTAGATGTAAAAACAGAAATAATGACGATTGAAGAAGCAAAAAAAACTGGTGCTTTGGCTTTGTTTGGGGAAAAATATCCAGAGAAAGTTCGAGTTGTAACAATTGGAGATAATTTTTCAAAAGAGTTATGTGGAGGAGAACATATTTCGAATACCTCTCAAATTGGATGTTTTAAAATAACTTCTATAACCTCTATAGGTTCAGGAATAAAAAGAATAGAAGCTGTCACAGGACGTGAATTAAGAAATTATTTCGAAAATGAAATATATAAATTTTCCCAGAAATTTGAGAAACAAAATGAAGAAATAAAAAACCTTACAAAGCAAATTTCTGATTTGAAATCTCAGAAATTTTCAAACAACATAAATTTAAAATCAGAAAAAATTGGAAATCTTGAATTTAAATACGCAATTGTTAATGATGCAGATCAAAAGGCAATTTTATCTATAGTTGATAAAGAAAAAACTTCAAAACAAACATGTTTAATTGTTGCGAACAAAAATACATTGAATAACAAAATGTCGCTAAGTGTTTTCATAAGTAAAGATCTTCTGAGTAAATTGAGTGCGAAATCTATTTTGCAAAATATCAATAGTTCTCTAGAATTAAATATCAAATTTGGAGGACGTGATGATTTGGTGCAATGCGGCGGGATTAATAGCGAGGATTTTGATAAATTAATTGAAGTGACCAAAAATTTTTTGAGTTAAATTATGGAAAATTTAAAAAGACCTGATTGGATTCGAGTAAAATCATCATCTTCAAAAGGATTTATCGAAACATTAAATGTAGTAAAAACACATAATGTTTACACTGTTTGTGAAGAAGCATTATGCCCAAATATAAGTGAATGTTGGAAAAACAAAACAGCGACATTTTTAATAATGGGAGACACATGTACACGTATGTGCGGATTTTGCAACGTTAAAACGGGATGTCCAAACAAGTTGAATGAAAATGAACCTGAAGAAGTTGCAAAATCTGTACAAGATCTTGGAATAAAATATGCTGTGATAACTTGCGTTACACGTGATGATTTGAAAGATGGAGGTGCTGAACATTTCTCAAAAGTAATACGTAAAATCAGGGAATTTAATTCGGAAACCAACGTAGAAATTCTAATTTCAGATTTACAAGGTGATGAAAACGATATAAAAACCGTTGTGAACGCGAATCCTGATGTTTATGGACATAATTTGGAAATTGTGAAACGATTACACAAGAACGTGAAAAAAACACCTGCAGATTATGGAATTTCCTTAAATGTCTTAAAAAAAGTAAAAGAGATAAATCCAAATATGATTACCAAAACCGGAATAATGGTTGGTGTTGGAGAAACAAAGGAAGAAGTATTTGAATTAATCGACGATGTTGTCGATGCAAAAGTAAATATACTAACCATAGGACAATATCTTGCCCCTTCAACTTCACACTATCCGATTGATAGATATGTTACTCCTAGAGAATTTGAAGAATACAAGAAATATGGGGAATCAAGAGGTTTACAAATGATTTCAGGTCCACTTGTGAGGTCTTCATATAAAGCAAGGTCAACTTATGAAACTTTATGCTATTTGAAATAATAACTTATCTTTTTATATTTATCTTTAGGATTATCCTAATTATTCAAGATTGGAAATCGAAAACCGTAAATCTGTTTCCTACTTTGGGTTTTTTGGTTAGTTGTGTTGCAGATTTTATTGTTTATCATAGTCCTATATGCTTATATCCTGTTTTTATATTTTCCATCATTGGATTATTTTATCAATTAATATTACGTAAAAAAGCCTTTGGGATTGCAGATTATATAATAGTTTTTGCGATATCATTTATTCTACCGAACAATTATTGGTCATTGTTTATAATTATGATTGGCATATTTGGGATTTTGATTGCAGTGATACGTCAAGAAAAGAAAATTCCTTTTATACCAGCTTTAATTTTTTCAATATTTCTGTTAAAAGCTTGTTTTCTAATAAAAAATTAAAATTCTGAGAATGATTGGTTTATTTAAATCGAACACTGAAAAATATTGATTTTTTGTATCAATATTGGTAACATAATAATATTTTTTAAAAAATTTGATGTAAAGATGATTTTTTTGTTGCATTAATTTTCGAATTATAATAAAACTGTATATAAGATATTTTTATTTTAATATGACGGAGTTTTTAATGTCCGAAAATTTAACTGCTCAAGAAGTAGTAGCTTATACGACTGAAGTTGTTTCAGCTTATTTAGCTAATAACGAGGTTTCCATAGACAATATACCAGAAGTAATGAGAAAAGCTTTTTCTGCAATAGCAGAGATAACTAGAGAAGCTTACAACTTACGCAATCGTCCAGCTTTAACCCCAGCAGTTCCTGTTGAGGAGTCTGTTCATGATGATTATATAATTTGCTTAGAAGACGGAAAGAAGCTTCAAATGTTAAAGCGACATTTGAGTACTGTCTACAATATGACTCTTGAGCAATACAAAGAAAGATGGGCTCTTCCTGTTGATTATCCTGTAGTTTCTCCAAATTATGCAAAGAGGCGTAGTGATATTGCAAAAACTACTGGTCTAGGAAGCACTGGAAGAAAAAAATTAAAAGTCGCTTAAGAAATTTTTGTATCTCTTTTAATTTCCCCGGAAAACAATTTTTCGGGGTTTTTATATAACATATTTCTAAAAACAATAAAACATTTTAATTAATTTTAATCTTAAAATTATAAATAAATTTCAAAAATACAAAAAATTGTGCTTTTTCTCTTGACTTAAAAAATAAATACTTTATAATGCATTTTATAAACAGGTAGGTGTCCTGAAATTAATTTATGAAACGGAAATTATTACTAACATTTTTAACTTTATCAATATGTAATTTATGTGTTGCAAGTGAGGAAGCCTATATGGCAGAAACGACTCCTCTTTTGTCACAAATGTCATCTCCTAGAGTGTTTTCTCCTAATGTTTTGCCAGAAATACATTGGGATCGTGTCCAATTGCAAAGGATAAGCCAACATATCACAGTGGATACATTGCGGTATTATCCCCCACTAAACGTATTTTATGTTAGCAATTCCTCCTTCCAAACCACAACATCTTACTTTGGATCATTTAGAGAGTTTAAATAAGACGGGTTGGGAAAAGTGGATAAAAACATACGGAGTTCCATCTTCTCCATGGTATTCGATGGCTATTGATTCTGCTGCAGAATATGCAAAAGAGCATGCGAGTGAATGGGATGACTTTAGGAAAAAAATAGTTGATGATCCAAGGTCCATTTATAAATTTTGCCATTCTGGAACTATGAAGAATCGGATAGCTTTTTTCCAAACGGTAGATTGCCGAAGGATTGAGAGACAGAGAACTATCGAATTTCAACAGCAAATATCAGGTTTACAACAACTTCGAACACAGTCTGATATTATATCAACTTTGACAACTAGACTTGATTCGCAGGCCGATATGCTTAAAGAATCGTCAGGATCAAAGAGTGTTTTGGAATCGAGACTTGAAGCTTTGGAACAAATGTTGAAAATAGAGAGCGAAAAAAGAGCGTTTTTGGAACAAAGGTTGGAGGAAGAAACTGAGAAAAGAGAGGCATTAGAAAGGGAAATAGAGGAATTAAAAGCTCAAAAAACAGTAGAGGCAGCTTCAGTAACTGTAGCCCCAGAGTCTGATCATACTGAAGTTGATATGACTAAAGTATCAGAGAGTTTTTCTTCGCAAATCAAAGAGTTGCATACGCAATTGGATGAATTGAAGGCATCGATAAGTACTGGAGATTCTGAATTAACAGCTAAGATTCAGAGTTTATCTGAAAAAGTTGACGCAATGGATTTGGAAGGAATAAGAGCAGACGTGGAGACTATCTTAACTTATATTGGAATTGATAAAGCGCCAAAATCTAAGAATCCTTTAGCAATTAGAGTTGCGACTTTTTCTGCTATATATAGTTTTAGCTTTATACGATGAATCCGTTAAAAAGCCTGGTTTTAAAGAAGCTGTGGCAAATTATAGAAGACAATTGGGACTTGAATAATAATCTAAATTAATGGATCTTTTAAGGATGTTTTAGGAAGGTAAAAACATGAATAAAGTACTTTTAGCAACAATTTTATTAACGATCTTGGGAAATATAGAAATTTCAGCAATGCAACAAAGATCTGTATCTGCAATTAGTGGTAAGGTTATGATTGCAAGGTCTAATTCACCAACTGTTGTTGTACCGAACGGAAATACACCTCGCTTACAACTTATAGCTAATGAGGAAAGACGAAGAAGAGGTCAAACAAGCGTTTATTGCAAAAACAATAGAATTAAATAAACTGATTACAGAAAAAGATGCAGAAATAGCAATGTTAAAAGAAAAAATAGCAGAACAAAATAAATTGATTACCGATCTGGAAGATTGCTTGGATTATTACTATTGGTATGGCTATGAAGATCTGAAAGATCAAGGTAATATAGAAAATTTTGGGGAGTTAAAAGATTAAAGTGTATAATTTTTAGAAAGGTAGATACAAATGAATAAAAAAGTTTTGATGGGATTATTAGTATCCTTTATAGCCTGTGAAGCAATGGCATCAAGCATTTTCACTCCTTTTTCTCCGCTCGTGGATAGGCGAAAGCTTACTGCTGAAATGCAAGATTCACCTATGACCCAACTTATGAAACAACGAAAAGCAAAAGATCGTCTGTCCCCTTAGCCAAAGCAGCATTACAAAGAACCAAAGCTTTAGAAACATCCGAGAAACAATTGAAACAAGAGGTTTCCAGTTTAACAAAAAGAAACATGGAACAGCAAATTCAAATAGGTTATTCTAAATTCATAACCCAAGCAAGACAGGATGCAAGGAATAAACTGACAGAACTGTTAGGAGACGACACAGAAACAAGCGGCAAATTAAAAGACTTAGCAGAAGAGAACGATACTACTGCTATAAGAGCTCTCTTAGATGAAAAGTTTACGGGAGTTTCTGATGATGATCTTTTATTGGCTTTTCAGATAGCTGCCTTGTCAGCTAATGAATATTATCAATCAAAATTAGCAGAACTTCAAGCTTATATTGCATCGAGCAAAGGATTAATCTCTCCAGCAATTCAGGGTGAATTTTTGTCTTTATCCGAATCTATTGTGAAAAAAACAACACCAACAAAAGCTTTAGGAGATATAAATCAAGAAGTTATGGATGCATTACAAGGAAAATTTAAGGAGTATGCCTCTGTAATGGAAACATTTCTAGGAGTTATGCATCGCGAATTAGATGGGCTTGATAAGGCTGCAGCATTATCTTCAGAAGAGGAAGATGTTTCAGAAGGGGAAGGCGTTCCAGAATCGAAGGCTAAAGGCTCAGCTTCTGCTTCTTCACCTTTAGCACAATCACAAACTGATGGGATGTTTTAAACAAAAAAATGAAAAAACTCTTCATAAAAATTTTCGTAATTATGTCTGTTTGCATAGAAAGCCAAGCGGAGTGGAGAGTGTCAATTAATGGAGGTGTTGTTATCCAACATCTCCGAAATTCAAATGCAAAAATATATGATAATCTATTAAAGTTTAGAAATTCAATTAATGTTCTTGCTAGATACCATCTTCAGCTAGAAGATGTAGATTATAAACCTTTAATAGACAAGCTTACAAATGTACCTAATAATCCATGGGGATTTACAAATAAGGATTCTTGCGAGGCAAAACTAAAGAGGATGTATGAAAGATACTGGAAACCTGAAATAGCAATTCACTTTCCTTTGTCAGATGGATTCAGAGTTTCGTCAACAGGAGCCATCACTGTTATGCCTTCTTCAACTGATGACTTAGGCAATCAAGGATTTAACGAGTTAAAAATAGAGCCAGTTTATTTAACAAATATTAATTATCCAAAATTCAAAGTTGAAATTTTAAGAGGAAGGGGAGAAGCTCTTTTTTCAGGAGCGAGTTTTTTTGATTCAGATATTTTACGTAAAGAAATAGTTGATTATATTACTCCCGATACTGTAAAAATCCTCCAATCTTGGGATTCTGCAACAAATCCTGTCACAACAAAGAAAAATGGACTGACATTAGGGTTGAGTGGAGCATACAGCAAGGCGTTATTTCCAAAAACAAGTTCAACCTTTGGACTTTATACAGGAGTTGAAGGTTTTGCTGAAATCAATCCGAATGAATCGAAATCAAACGGTTTTTCAATTAAGGAAAAATCATTTGGATTCCGTCCATTTGTTGGAATTATCAAGAAGGACAATTGGACAATATATGCGTTGGGTGGTGTGAAATGCGCGAAACGGGATATAAAATCCGATATGTTCCATGTCAAAAAAGGAAAGCTTTCATATGAAATAGGCGTTGGTTCAGATTATACTTTGTCTGAACGATTTTCTATTAGTGCGAAGTTCATAAAAGGCTTAACTTCAAAATTCAACATAAACGGCCTCTCTTTCCAAACTTCATCTACAAAAATCCTGTTCTCATTAAATTATCACTTCTAATAAGCTGAAAATCATTGCTAATTATAATAGAATGAGTTATCATAATACTATTCGTGATATTTTTATTATTATAAAAGAGGAAAATAAATGGCTTTAAGACTCAGATTAGCTCGTGGTGGATCAAAAAAGAGGCCTTTTTATAAATTAGTCGTTGCAGAAAATACAGCTCCAAGAGATGGAAAATTTTTAGAAAGATTGGGATCTTATAACCCACTTTTGGAAAAAGATAATCAGGAAAGATTAGTTGTAAATGCAGAAAGGGTGAAACATTGGTTATCCGTTGGTGCACAAGCATCTGAAAGAGTAGAAAAATTGTTAGCTGAATTAAATATTATGGAAAAACCAGCAATTTCTGAAAGGCCAAAAAAATCTGCTCCAAAAAAGAAAGCTCAAGAAAGATTAAAAGCTGCTGAAGAGAACTCTTCTGCAGAAGCATAATTATGGTTTCAAAGAGAGTTTGTGTAGGTGTTATTTTAAAGCCTGTAGGTATAAAAGGCCAAGTGAAAATAAAACCTTTCACAAATTCTCTTGATACAATTCTCAAATTTCCGAAATTATTTTTAAGCAATAATGAAGAGATAGTTTTACTCTCTCCTACACTTAATGAAAAAGGGTTTATTATATCAATTATTCAAGGATATCAAGATCGAAATTCGGTTGAAAAACTTCGTTTAAAAGAACTTTATATAAATCGTGAAAATCTAAAGGCCTTGAAAGCTGATGAGTATTATTTTAATGATTTAAAAAACCTTGTAGTCTTGAATCAAAATAAATTAACAATAGGAAAAGTGATTGAAGCTTTTGATTATGGAGCAGGAGTGTTTTTGGAATTAAATATTAATGGAAAAATATCAACTTTACCTTTTAATAAAAACTCTGTTTTGGAAATTGATTTGAATAACGAAACGCTAACGGTCAATTCGTCTTTTATTCTGAGTTAAAAAATGAAGAAGCTTTATATAATAGCAGGAGAAGCTTCAGGAGATTTTCTTGGATCAAGTATACTTCAGTCGTTGAATAAATCTTCAGATTTTGAGATATATGGAGTGGGGGGGAATTTAATGGAATCAGCGGGTTTAAAATCTCTATTTGATATAAGAGAAATTTCGATTGGTGGTTTAATTGAAATAGTTCCGCATATATTTCATATAAAAAACCTTATAAACAGAACCGTAGATGATATAATAACAAAAAATCCAGATATTTTATTAACAATCGATTCTCCTGGGTTTTGTTTTCGTGTTGCAAAACGATTAAGAAAAAAGAATCAGAATATTAAGTTAATACACCTTGTTGCCCCTAGTGTGTGGGCATGGAGACAAGGACGAGCAAAAAGCATGTCAAAATTGTATGACCATTTATTAACATTGTTCGATTTTGAGCCTAAGTATTTCACAAAATTTGGATTAGAAACAACGTTTGTTGGGCATCCTGCAGTGGAATATTTTGAAGAAACAGATAATACCACAAAAGAAAATACTTTATTGCTTCTTCCAGGGAGCAGAAAACAGGAAATTAACGCTCTTTTACCTATATTTCTGAAAGCATCTGAAAAATTAAATTTCGAAAAAATCATAATTCCAACTCTTCCAAATTTATTACCGATTATAAATCCGATTATTAAGAATTACAAGAATATAGAACTAGCATGTGAAGAAAAGGAAAAAATAAAATTATATAAGACTTCCAAAATGGCAATAGTTGCAAGTGGAACAGCTACTTTGCAGCTTGCTCTCGCAGGATGTCCAATGATAGTTTGTTATAGGTTATCCTCTGTTACTTATCATATATTAAAACACTTCGTAAAAGTGAGTTATATATCTCTGGTAAACTTAATTTTAAATAAAGCTGTTGTTCCTGAACTTATTCAAACAGAGTGTAGTGTTGAAAAAATACTAAATACCTCTCAAAGATTATCGATAAATACACAAATAAAGGAATTCAAAAAATTAAGAGAGAGATTAAAACCAATCGATCGTTATCCTTCACAAAAAATATCAGATATTTTAAAACGATTAGGAAGAACAAGTAAAAACACCTAAAATTTTATGGGACTTTTTAAGATTTGACTTGGGAAAGGAGCAGGGGATATACTGAAAATATAGAGGATATACAGGGGCGCGGCGTGGTATACTTGATATTATACCATGCGGCGCGCCAATAAAACCCGCTTTTTCCAACCTTTATCCCCACTTCCACCTTCGGGATTGATGTTAGTTAACCCTTAGACATATCGCAAATGGAGCACGATTTGCGACGTATAAATTAAAGTGTGGCACGAAGCATGAATTAGAAAGATGGCCTCACCGGAAAACTTCATTGACACCGCAGAGGTACCTCCAACGTTTTCGGTAGACATAGTGTATCAAAGAAAAGCTTCTAGATTAATCAACTGATTTATATTATCATATAGTAGTCGGGAAGTAGCGCAGCTTGGTAGCGCATTTGCTTCGGGAGCAAAGGGTCGGCGGTTCAAATCCGCTCTTCCCGACCATTTAATTAAACAATTTTGAACGATCGTTTTTGAAAAATTATCTGGCCCAAGAAGTTAATAAATTATATAATCTATAATAAGATTTTGTTTTAGGTTTTGTAAGATATGATAAATAAATTTCTTTTAAGTCGTGTTTCATTGGTTTTGTGCGCTTTATTGCTCACAGGATGTTCTACAAATGAATTTTCCGGAAATCGTTATGAAGGATCAGCAGTTGGTGAAGTTTCAAGAACTGATAGAGGTTATGTTCTTTCTTTAAGGAAAGTTGAGATAAAACCTGATGGTTCTGTTGCAGGGACAGCTTTGGGAGCTGTCGGTGGCGGACTGTTAGGATCTATGTTTGGAGGAGGTCATGGAAAATATTTGACAGCGGCTGCAGGCGCTGTGGCAGGAGGCGTTGCTGGAAATGCTATAGGTTCAAAATCTCAAGAAGGTATAGAATATACAGTAAAATTGGATAATGGATCTATAATAACAATAACGCAGGGAATAGAACCACATATTTCAGTGGGACAAAGAGTCTATGTTGTAAACAGCAACAAAGGAAGAAGCAGAATTGTTGCAGAATAGTAAATTATTAAAAATCTTCATTCTTATCACAGGATTATTTTTCGCGTCCTGTGATATGCTTCCCAATGTGACTGTTTGGTTGAAAAAAGTTGATTTTGAAGTTGATTCAAATGCAAATAATAGGCAACCTTTTGTTTGTCATATAGTTATTGCTTATTCCAAAGATCTTTATGATAAACTTCAAAGTATGGATTCAAAAAATTATTTTTCACAAAGCACTTCTTTAAAAAAAACTTATAAAGATTCTATAGAAACATTTTCATACGATTTGATTCCAGGCAGGAATAAACTGAATCAAGAAATAAAACTCCGTTCATATACAAAAGCTAAAGGTGCTTTTGTATATGCGAAATATCTGACTCCCGGAAAATTTGCAGAAAATATCGGGATGACTCAAAATTTGGTTGTAAGATTTGCGGCTTATAAAATGGAAACACATTCTGATATAAATTTTGAAGATTTAACTTCAAAAATTAATATAGGTTAGTTTATGACAGATTGTGATAACAGAAAACTAAAACAAATCTGGTCTGAAGTTTCGGAAGATATAAAAATAGAAATTGGTAAAGATTCCTACAATACATGGATATCAAAATTAAATATCGTAGATCTTGATGAAGGAATGTTGAAATTGTCAGCTCCTTCAAATTTTATAAGAGACAATGCGATTTCAAGATTTTCTAATCTTATAATCAGATTATTTAATTCTTACGGAAGCAATGTGAAATCTTTGAACATTGAAGTTTATGACAACAATAATCCAAAAATTACAGAAAATTCTGACTCTAAGAATAAAGTAGCTACACAATCTGAAACAAGTATGTCTTCAAATGATTTGCCTGGATTAAAAGGTATATCCGTTCTTGATAAGAAATTTACCTTCAAAAATTTTGTGGTTGGAAAGCCAAATGAATTTGCCTATGCTGCAGCATTAAGAATAGCAGAATCTGAAATTCCGGCATATAACCCGCTTTTCTTATATGGGGGTGTTGGGCTTGGTAAAACACATTTGATGCATGCAATTGCTTGGCGTATTAAAGAAATATTCCCTGAAAAGAAAGTTATTTACATTTCTGCTGAAAAATTTATGTATCTTTTTATAAGGTCCCTTCGATATAAAGATGCTATGTCATTTAAAGAATTATTCAGAACTGTTGATGTTTTGATGATAGATGATGTTCAATTTATTGGAGGAAAAGATACAACACAGGAAGAATTTTTCCATACATTCAATGAACTTGTTGATAACAACAGACAGGTAATATTATCCGCAGATAAATCTCCTTCAAATTTGGATGGCGTAGAAGACAGATTGAAATCCAGATTAGGTTGGGGATTGGTTGCAGATATACACCCAACGAATTATGAACTGAGACTTGGGATTTTGCAATCTAAAGCAAAGAGACATAAAATTAAGATTTCAGATAAAGTTCTTGAATTTTTGGCAATGAAAATTTCTTCAAATATAAGAGAATTGGAAGGAGCACTTAACAGAATTGTTGCACATGCAACGCTTGTTGGAAGAGAGATCACAATAGATGTTGCACAAGAGGTTTTGAGTGATATCTTGAGATCTAATGAAAAATATATTACAATAGATTTCATCCAACGAAAAGTTTGTGAGTTTTATAACATAAAATTATCTGATTTAAATGCAGCGAAACGTCAAAAAACAATTGCAACAGCAAGGCAAGTTGCTATGTACCTTTGCAAGCAATTAACAACGAAATCTTTGCCTGATATAGGACAAAATTTTGGAGGAAGAGATCATTCAACAGTGATACATGCGGTGAAAAAAATAAAAGAAAGAATTTCAATTGATAGAGAGTTTGCAACTGATCTTGAAATCTTGTCAAAATCTATTGAAAATTAAGGAGATCATATGGCTTTAATAAAACGAAAAAATAAATCTCAATACTCTGATAGTTGTAATAAAGTATTTAGTTATTGGAGATTTAGAACAATGTATTCAATTATGATTGGATACGCTTCATTTTATTTGGTTCGACAAAATTTTTCAATAGCGATCCCTGCAATTTGTTCCGATTTGCAAATAACAAAAGCAGATATAGGTATTGTTATTTCAATAGCTGCAATTCTTTATGGAATTGGAAAATGCTTCTTTGGAATGATTGGAGACAGATATAGTGCAAGATATGTCATGGCATCTGGCCTTCTACTTTCTGCTTTTATGAACATTTGCATGGGATTTAGTTTTATTATTCCAATGTTTGCTTTATTTTGGTCTTTAAATTTCTGTTTTCAGTCCATGGGATGGCCAGCATGTGCAAAAATGTTGACACATTGGTATAGTCCAACAGAAATAGGAACCAAATGGGCACTATGGAACACGTCTCATCAAATAGGAAGTGCATTAATCGTTTTAACTGCTCCTTTTATTCTTTCTCATTTTGGCTGGAGATATGTATTTTTCATTCCTTCCATAATGGCTATTTTATTAGCGGCCTTTATATTTAATAGATTACGTAATACTCCAGAATCATTAAATCTTCCTTCTGTAGAAAAAATGACTGGTATTGCTTCTGTTGCAGAAAGCGAAAAATGGAAACAGGAAGAAGAAGTGAAATTAAGTTATAAAGAAACCTTAAAATTAGCTTTAGGAAACAAGTTAGTTTGGTATGTCGGTTTTGCTAATTTGTTTGTATATATTTGCAGAATGACTTTTTTAAATTGGGGACCAACCTTGCTTCTTGAATCGAAAGGAAGTTCTCTTGCAGGTGCTGGTTTACAAATGGTTGCTTTTGACATGGCGAGTATGTGTGGTGGCCTTTGTGCAGGATATATTTCTGATAAGATATTTAAAGGAAGACGAGGTCCAGTCTCATCATTATGTATGATTATCTTAGGAATATTAGTATCAGTTTTGTGGTTGGCACCTAAAGATTCTCATATAACTAGCTCCATTTGCATGTTATGTATTGGATTTCTTATTTCTGGTCCACAAATTTTGATAGGTGTTGCTGCCGCAGACTTTGCTTCAAAGAAAGCAGCGGCAACAGCTTCCGGATTCACAGGAACTCTAGGCTATGCAGGAACAGCTATTGCAGGATTTGGAACTGGATATTTGGCGGATAATTATGGCTGGAATGCTGTTTTTGTCTCAACAATGATCGCTGCTGCCGCTGCTGCAATATTCTTGATCTTAACTTGGAACGCACGTTCCCAAGTCTTAACTGAAGTTGATTCGAAAAATGCCTCGAATTAAAACAATAACATTAGGCTGTAGATTTAATTTTTATGAATCAGAAATTTCGAAAGCTATCATAGAAAAACTTCAACCCAAAAACGATATAGTTGTCATAAATACATGTTCTGTAACTCACGAAGCAGAACGCCAATCAAAGCAAGCAGTTAGAAAAGCTATTCTAGAAAATCCTGACGCAAAAATAATAGTGACGGGATGTGCTGCAAAAACGGCTTTAAAATACTTCGAAACCTTAGATGGTGTTTTTAAAGTTATCCAAAATTCAGAGAAATCAGAACCAAGTGAATATTTTGATATTTCTCATAGCAGTTCTGATATTAATTTCGAAAACGATATCGCTATTGAAGAAAATAGCCAATTATTTGAAAATAAATCCAGAGCTTTTATTCAAATACAAAACGGTTGTGATCATTTCTGTTCTTATTGCATAGTTCCATTCACAAGAGGAAGATCAAAAAGTTTACCTTTGGACACAATTTTAAAAAGAATAAAGCACTTTATTGAATTGGGATTTAAAGAAATAGTTTTGTCAGGTATTGATATCACATCATATGGAAAAGATTTAGATGAGAGAATTGATTTATCTGACGTTATTTCAGCGATACTAAAATCTAATCCAGAATTAAACAGACTTAGAATTTCGTCTATTGATCCAAAATGCATTGATGAAAAATTATTTGAATTTTTTACCCAAGAGCCGCGAATAATGCCGCATTTTCACCTGAGTATACAATCTGGGGATAATAATGTTCTGAAAGCTATGCGAAGACGCCACACTAGAGAAAATGTTATCGAAATTTGTAACAGAATGCTATCCGAAAAAAAAGACATAGTATTTGGCGCTGACTTTATTGCAGGATTTCCAACAGAAACTGAGACAATGTTTGAAAATACGTTGAAACTAATAAATGAAGCTCATTTGTCATTATTACATGTTTTTCCTTATTCTCCTCGAGAAGGAACACTTGCTTCAAAAATGATTCAATTGCCTAGAAGCGTCATATTACATAGAGCTTCAATTTTACGCCAAAAAGCAAATGAAGTTAAACAAAAACTGTTTAAATCTTTGTTAAATCATGAAATTTCAGGAATAATCGAAAGAACAACTCCTGAATATTCTTTTGGAAAAACGGATAATTTTATTCCATTCAAAATAAATAAAATTCTTTCACCAAATAATATAATAAAAGCTAAAATTACAGGATTCAATACAGATACATTGCTGATTTCTTAAATATATATTAAAAACAAGCTTTGGTAAAATAAGAAAGTCACAAATGAATCCATAAACTACTTAGAAACTCTTTAAAATTTTATGGGACTTTTTAAAATTTGACATATAAGATTATAATATATATCCTGAAAATATACGAGGTATTCAGGAGCGCGCCGTGTGGTAAGATATGCAAGAACACCAAATGCCGCGCAACCTGAAAATGCCTCATTCCGACTTGATTACATATAAACCCTTCCACCTTAGGGATGGATGTAAATTAACCTTAAACCATATTGAAGAAGTTGTGACTTTACAATTAACCTATCAAAATAAGTCACTGCACGAAGCGTGAATTAGAAAGATGACCTCACAGGCAAACGGTTGATGACACCGCAGAGGCACCTATAGTGTTTCCGGAAGACATAGTGAATCGAAAAACATACCAGGTTGCAAAACTTAAAAAAATATAAAGACAACGAGTTTCTAAATATATTATAATAAAAGAAATTAAGGATTCTGAATTATCTTTATGACTTTTCGAGATTTTGAAAATTGCGTTTTTTTATCTGATATGGATGGAACCCTTACTCCTTCAAGACAAGTAATGACTCCTCAATTTGAAAAAGATTTTAATGAATTAATTACAGGTGCGTATTTTTATATCGTTACAGGTTCTGATATTGAGAAAATAAAAGAACAAATTCCTGAAAATATTATGAAGAAAGTAACTGGAATATTTGCGTCAATGGGAAATGAGTTTTATGTTAATGGGAAAAGAATTAGTAAAAATGAATTTGTTCCTGAAGAATCATTAATTAAAAAACTTGAAGATTATGTAAAAAACACACGCTATCTTTATCCTCTTTATCCTAATCATATTGAAAAACGCTGCGGAATGGTGAACTTTTGCGTTGTAGGTCGAGAATGTTCTTTGGAAGAAAGATTCAGATACCAAGCTTGGGATAATGAAAATAAAGAAAGAGAATCCATAGCTTCCGAATTATCTAATATTTATCCTCAATATAGCTTTGAAATAGGAGGAGCAATCAGTATCGATATCGTGCCAAATGGCTTTGGAAAAGTTCAAGTTGCGGATAAACTCAGAGAAATGCATCCAACAAAGAAAATAATATTCTTTGGAGACAGAACGGAAAAAGGCGGAAATGATTATGAAATTGCAAAACGTCTTCTTGAATTGGGAAACTCTGAAATAGTTAAAGTTCAAGAACCAAACGACGTTTTAGAATATTTAAGGAAATAATGAACCTACGAAGTGACGCGAATTTGCGTTACTATCTTAAACTTGAGTTTTTGTCTCAATTGTTGCGTTTTTCTTAACGATTCTGTGAATTATAAACAAAGCTATAAAGGGACTAATTAGAGTAACAAAATATATGTAAAATAAAGAATGCTATACAAGCTTCTCCCATAATATTATTAATAGCAATACGAATACTTGTTATTTCATAGAGTAAAAAAGGCGTACTATAAATAGATAGTATAATTCCAGATATTTTCAAATAAGTTATTAACGCAAATCCAAAAGTAACTTTCGAAAAATTTGGGATTATAGTTATATGTTTATATGGTTTAAAAAATATATTATCTAAATTAAAATAGAAAAATATAAAATTAATTGTAATTAATATAAATAAAATAATAATTATAAGCCCGATATAAATACGGTATTGGGCAAATAAACAATTTATTAGGATGAAAATTAAGAAAAGCGGATTTACTACCGTCCATCCTAAAAATCTAGATAAATAATACTTTTTTACTTTTGTTTTATTCATAAAACTATTTTATATTATAATTTAGTTAGAAACAAGATTATTTTTATATTTCAATTCAATTATAGCATTTTCCTTAACAGTTCTGTTAATTACGAATAATGTTGAAATATAACAAAGAGGTAACATTAAACCGCAGCCGATAAATATAACACATTTAAAAATAAAATCGTCAGAGATTTTGGAAAATAGCTCTAACAACGCTACTAATAATAAAAATCCTCCCAAGAATAATGCAAATATAGCACAAAGTAATGCTATGGTCGTTAAATAAACTTTTATTGAGAATCGAATGGTCAATTTCGGAAATTTAGGACGTATTGTTATATGATTGCAGGGTTTAAAAAATGTTTTATTTAAAGATATGTGAAAAATTATAAAATCAATTATGATAATTATTAAACTTAATAAAATTGGTAACTTAATATTTATTAATACGGGCACAATGCCTGATACAAAGGAAAACCAAAAATACCATATCGAAAATCTTCCCAAATAATAACTCATAATTTTTGTTTTATTCATTAAAAAATTAATAGTTTTATTATTATTTTAAAATATTTTTTAATTTATAGCAAGATATATTATTTAAAGTATTTCAAGAAAGAGTTAGTTAATAACCTTATAGGGGCATAACTTTTTCTGTGATATTTGCAAGGACCATATTGCATCAGCATTTCCATATGCAATTTCGTACCATAACCTACATGTTTATCAAATCCATATTCTGGAAATTCTTCATGTATTTTTCTCATAATTCTATCTCTGGTTACTTTCGCAATGATCGAAGCTGTTGCTATTGAATAACTTTTTTGGTCTCCTTTCACAATCGAAATAGTTTTGCAATTTGGAATTTCAACACGTCTGGAACCATCTATTAGACAAATCTCAGGATTGAATTCTATGACAGATTCAATTACCCCCCTTTTCCACGATGCTGAAAGGCCTATTTCATCAATTATTGTGTTTTCGACAATAGAAATACCATATTTAATACTAGAGGTATTTGTTATAATTTCAAACAGAGTCTCTCTTTTTTTCTTGGATATTTTTTTTGAATCGTTTATGCTGCTCAGTAACTCCTCTGAGAGCTGGAAGCCTTGTATACAACAAGAAGCCACAACTATCGGTCCTGCTAATGGCCCTAATCCGGCTTCATCAATTCCATATATTTCCTTTCCCCCATATATTTTCTCGAATTCAAAATCAGGTTTTGTTTTCATAAAAGCTTCTCAGATAATTCTAGAAATTTTTTAGGTGTTATATTTTCTGGTCGCGTTTGTTTATCTATTTTACATTCATCCAAAACTTTATCTGTTTCAATTTCCAAGTTCATTTTTTTTAGAATCGTATAAATCGTTTTTCTTCTAAATTGAAAACATTTTTCCGTAAGTTGTTCAAGTTTCCTGATTCCGAGAATTTTATTTTTCTTTGGAGTCACTTTTATTACGCTGGACATAACTTTGGGTTCCGGAAAGAATGCTTTATTTGAAATATCAAAGATTCTTTCAACATCGCAAAGAAGTTGTGAAATAACACTAAGTCTGCCATATGCCTTTGTTCCAATTTTTGCACAGATTCTATCAGCAACTTCTTTTTGAAACATTAAAATCATTTTTGATATACGTGACAGATCTTTAAATATATTTAAAAAAATTTGAGTTCCAACATTATAAGGCAGATTTGATATTATTATAATTTCTTTTTTTGTTAAGTTTTGAGGTTTGATTTTTAAAGCATCGTCATATATAAAGTTTACGTTACTATTGCTGTTTTGTTGAAAATTCTTGTGAAGTTCTTTTAAACTTGTATCTTTTTCAATACAATATATATTATTATCTTTCGAACATTCCACAATTTCTCTAGTCAAACCGCAAGGACCTGGCCCTATTTCTATTATATCTTTATTATCAAATGGAAGAGCACAATACGTTATTTTTTTCAATAATGATGAATCACATAAAAAATGCTGACCTAGTGATTTTGATCTTTTCTTATTTCTCAGTAAATCATATTTTCGTATAATTTGTGCGATAGTCAAATCAAGATCATTAACTAGGGCATTAGGCATAAGCTATAAAGAAAAATATTTTTACAATCAATACCTTAATAAAATGCAATCCTATGAAAACTACTAACGGAGAAAAATCTAAACCAGCAACACTTGGAAGAAAACGTCTTATAAGCCCTAAGAGAGGTTCTATTCTACTCATCAAAAAAATGTATATTCTGAATATCACGCTTTCTTGATTTTTAAGAACTCCAAAAAATATAAACCAACCAAGTATGATATATCCAATTAGAACGTACTCAATACAATTCATCAAGCTTATTAAGAGTTCGAATATAATCGATAATAAAAACATTTATTTCTCCATTAATAAGTTTTCAACAAAATATTTCCAGATTTCTTTGATTCCAATAACGCTTTTCCAGTTCCCAAGACAACACAATTCAAAGGATTTTCAGCTACTTTTACCGTAACTCCTGTTATGTGAGATATAACCACATCCAAATTTGCCAAAAGTGCTCCACCTCCAGTTAATGTTATGCCTGAATCTATTATGTCTGCGACTAATTCAGGAGGTGTTCTTTCCAATGCTTCTTTCACTCCACTAGCAATTGCACTCACAGGATCCATCAATGATTCAGAAATATGTTTTTGCGTAATTTCTAAATCTCTCGGATTTCCATCCAACAAACTACGTCCTTTTATCATCATTTTTACATCTTTGCTAGATTGAGTACAAATAGCAGATCCAATTTCTTTCTTTATTCTCTCTGCTGTTGCTTCACCAATCAATAGGTTAAAATTCTTTCTGATATATGTTATGATTTCTTCATCCATTCTGTCTCCTCCGACTCTAATAGACGAGGCATAAACAATTCCGCCTAAAGAAACGACAGCAACTTCAGTTGTTCCTCCTCCAATATCCACAACTATAGATCCTCTTGGTTCTGTTATTGGAAGGCCTGCTCCAATTGCCGCAGCCATTGGTTCTTCAATTAAATAAACTTCTCGAGCTCCTGCTCCTTCTGCAGATTCCTGAATAGCTCTTCTTTCAACAGCTGTCGCTCCATAAGGAACACATATCACTATTTTGGGAGAAGTAAATATTCCGCGATTATGAACCTTCTTTATAAAGTATTTAATCATTTCTTCTGCCACTTCAAAATCAGCGATGACGCCATCTCTGAGAGGTCTAATGGCTTGAATATGACCTGGTGTCCTACCCAACATCTGTTTTGCTTCATTGCCAACTGCTAAAACTTCCACTTTGTTATTTACATTAGCAACAGCAACAACTGATGGTTCATTCAAAACTATACCTTTTCCATTAACATAAACTAAGGTGTTCGCTGTTCCTAGATCTATAGCCATATCCGTGGATAAAAAGCCAAATAAACGATTAAACACTTAAGGTATCTCAAAAACAAATTTTATAATAGAATTATAATATACGTTTCTCATAAATTCTATATTTTAATCTAATTTTTAGATTTGTTGATTCACAATGTCTACCGAAGACGCTATAGGTGCCCCTGCGGTGTCATCAACTGTTTGCCGGTGAGGTCTTCTTTCTAATTCACGCTTCGTGCAGTGACTTATTTTGATAGGTTAATTGTAAAGTCACAACTTCTTCAATATGGTTTAAGGTTAACTAACATCCATCCCTAAGGAGGAAGGGTTTATATGTAATCAAATCGGAATGAGGTATTCAGGAGCGCGACGTGTGGTATACTCGTTAATTTTACCACACGCCGCGCGTCTGAATACCTCATATATTTTCAGTATATCCCCCGCTCTTTCCCCAAGTCAAATCCTAAAAAGTCCCTTAAAATTTTAGATGTTTTTACGGAGTTTACAAATCCGAATAATGGATTATGGAATGTAAAATGGGCGGGAAAGTAATATTCTTTAAACCCTACTAAGAATAAATTTTACAATTCACATCTACAATTGTTTCTCTTGGAATTTCTCAAAATACCATCATATGAAAGATTTGTGATATGTGGAAACTCGATTTTCCCCTACTTGAAACTCTACACTAAACCTCCTGTTCGTTCGTAATAATGTCGTTGGATTTATATATTTCATGCTATTAACTGTTTGCCACAATATACGTTTCCAGACAAGAATTCTATAAAAATATTTTAATAGGGTTCTACTAAAAATATAGTTGAAAAACAGCTTATAATAGAGACAGTCTTTTGCAATTTGAAGAAAACTTCTATGATTTATAAACATCTCTGTCATAGATCACACGTCAATATATTCAGTCATATAACTTCCACATTGTTTTAATTCATTATTTTGATTATATATAAATCTCCCGAAATTCTTAAGAGGAAAAGTTAAATAATTAAATGAATATTTCAGTAACATTGTTTGTTCAAAGGTTATTTCACAAGGGGCACAACTAATTATAAAACTGTTATTTGAAAGAGAATCTAAGTACCTCATATGAATCAAAGGATCAAGGTTATAATAACAAATAGCTTTATATAAAGTCTTCAATAATATCTCTCTTTTCATCTATTAACCTATAGAAATTTTTGTGGATAAATTTCGATTTTCTCCTTTTATTTTGCAAAATAATTCTATTTCCAACGTTTGATTCATTTTATTTATGTTGCATTCACTAATATAAAGATCTTCAATTCTAGGCTCATAACGCAGTATTTGTTCTATACAATGGATTTTAAATTCATTAAGACTGTCTACTGAATTATCAATTGACTGTAAATCTCGAATACCATAAGAAAATGGTGATTTTCCATTTTTATCAATAGTTTTCAATTTCGAAGATAATATATTTCCTATCTCATTTATTATTGATTCACAAAGCTCATTTTCAGAATTTAAATAAATGGAATCTCGATTAAATTTGGATAAGAAAGGAGCATCTGTTCTTTTTTCAGTCATCAAATTTCCTTAAATAATAATCCAACACATATGATATAGAGACAATCCATGTCAAAAAAGCAGAAGCTAAAAAACTCCAAAAAGTTGATGATATTCCAAATATCATCCAATTAGCTCTATCGCAAAAGACTTTGTTTGTTTCTATTATCGTATCTATATTCGATAAACTTGGAAGCTCTGAAACGCAACTCTGAGGTCCTTGCCACCAATGATTTTCTACCCCTAAATGATATAAAGAAAATATAAACAAACTTGATATTAAGAAAATCAAAATGAATTTTGTATACTTATAATGAATCGAAAATATGGAAAATATTGTAATTAATAAAAATAAATATCTACTAACTAAACATAATTGGCATGGTTCCATATTCCCAAATAATTGTGCAGATAAAGATATAAGGAATAAACAAAATGAAAAAACTGCAATAAAAATATGGATAATAGGTAATCTGAATATCATAATTTATACCCCTATTATGAAAATGTGTTTTTCATTTGCGTGTTTTATTGTTTCGTTATAATCTATAATTTGAGATTGCGAAGCTCCAATTGCAATTCCTGATAATTTTGCATACTCTGCTTGTAATATTGTATCTTTCCCAATCGTTGGGAGATCAATAGCTTGCTCTTGATTTATTTTAGAGGTTTTTACTAAAACTCCCCCTTTTTTCTCTGTTAATTTTAAGTCCTTGCAACGTTCTATCAAACATTGTGTACCCTCTGCAGCTTCAATTCCCAAAACTATACCTTCTTGCACAATAACAGCCTGTCCAACATCTGCTTTTGACATAGTATTCAAAACAAATATACCACGTGCTATATCCTGCAGATCCTGCTCTGAAGGAGAATTTTTTGTCAAAATACCCTTTGGCGTCAAGAGAGTCTCAAGAATGCTTTGAGGACTCAGGACATTCAAGCCTTCTTTTTTTAATAATTCCTTTATTCCTTTTAATAAAGTGTTATCTCCAAGAAAAGCTTTGATTCCCAAAGTTTTTAGCCATTTTCTTCCAACAGAATCCAGATTTAATGAGAATAAACTTGGTCTTTTGATATTTCCACAAAATATAACATCTGTTGTTCCTTTTGATTTTATAAACTCCAAAATTTTCCCAATTTCTCCCACCTTAAATTGAGGATAATCTTCCGGACCAAAACCAAACAAAGAAACAACATTATGATTTATATTTAAATTATTCAATTTCTCAATAATTTTTAGTGGAAGATCTCCACCTCCTGCGATTATTGATATTATTCGTTTTGAATTATTATTCAGAATCAGATTTATCATTCGGCATTTCTCCCGTCAGGGTAGCTGCGAACATTCCAGAGTTTGCTCTTATTGTATTTTCTATTTCATTTGCAACTTCCGGATTTTCTTTTAAATAAGTCCTTGCGGCTTCTTTTCCTTGTCCAAGTCTGATATCTTTATATGAATACCATGAACCTGCTTTCTCAATTATTCCAGCAATAACTCCTAAATCTATTAATTCTCCGGTTTTCGAGATTCCTTCTCCATACATAATATCAAAATCAACAACTTTGAAAGGTGGTGCCAATTTGTTTTTCACTACCTTCACTCTTGTTTGATTCCCAAGCATTTCATCCTTGTCTTTTATAGCTCCTGCCCTTCTGATATCCAATCTAACAGAAGCATAGAACTTCAAAGCATTTCCTCCTGTAGTTGTTTCAGGATTTCCAAACATTATTCCTATTTTCTGACGAATTTGATTGATAAATATCACCATACAATTCGTTCTTGAAATAGATCCAGTCAATTTTCTGAGAGCTTGACTCATAAGTCTTGCTTGCAATCCCATATGAGAATCTCCCATATCTCCTTCCAATTCAGCTTTTGGAACAAGAGCTGCAACACTATCAACAACCAAAACATCTATAGCACCGCTTCTGACAAGTGTATCTGCTATTTCCAATGCTTGCTCCCCTGTATCCGGTTGTGAAATTATTAAATTATCTATATCTATATGAAGTTTTTTAGCATAAACAGGATCCAAAGCATGCTCGGCATCTATAAAAGCACAATTTCCTCCATTTTTTTGCGCATTTGCAATGACATGAAGTGCTAAAGTTGTTTTTCCTGACGATTCCGGACCATAAACCTCTATAATCCTTCCCTTAGGAAATCCTCCAATTCCAAGAGCAAGATCAAGACCTATTGATCCCGTAGAAATTGCTTCTATTTCTATCACTTCTCTTTGTCCCAATTTCATGACTGATCCACGGCCAAAAATGCGCTCTATTTGTTGCAATGCCGCATCTAAAGCTTTATTTTTATCAACACTCATTTAATAATATTTAATTAACAGCTTATATATAAATTGTACCTTTTTACTCTTTTGTCCTGCAATATTTTTCTTACTAAATTTTCAAATTCTGTTTCTTATTACAAATAGAAAGGTGGATCTCATACACTGCTCCAATAGCTCGCGAGATACTATTAGCGGCAAAAAACATTATCGCTTTGAAAAAACTAAAAATACCTTGCAAAAAACTTTTTCCAAAACAACTTCACAGATCCACCATAACTATATTCTACTTCAGAAAAGTTAATTATTTATTAAAGAAATAAACTTATTTTTGTATAAACAATAAAATTACACCAATCCCGTGGTAACAAAATCGAGGAATCCTTGCAATATAAAACTTGCTGCAACTTTGTCTATATTATCTTTTCTTTTTGAAATAGACATTTCTGCTTCATTAAAATAACGATTAACAGCAACAGAACTAAATCTTTCATCCCAATAAATTATTTTTAAATTAAGAGCTTTTTCGTTTATTAATTCTTCCAATTTCAACGTAAATTTTTTCACCTTCTCAAACTGTTTTCCTGAGGAAATTCCAGATAAAGTCTTTGGAGCTCCCACAATAATAACACTAATTCGGTATTCTCTGAAAATGTCAAATATACTATTAAAAATCCCGTTACTAGGAAGAGTTTTTAAAGGAGAAGCAATCATCCAATTGATGTCTGAAACAGCTACTCCTACCCTCTTATCTCCATAATCAAAACAAAGAGCTCTGCTGTTTCCTATATAATCAGAATAACAAAGCTCTTTTGGATTATCAATAATCATTATTTAGGAGGATTCCTGTTCACGTTTCAATTGAGCTAATCTTGCTTCCTCTTTCCATCTTCTATATACCCCTCCAGTTCCAGCTGGCATTAGTCTTCCAACTATGACATTTTCTTTCAAACCAGTTAGGTAATCCACCCTTCCACAAATTGCAGCTTCCGTTAAGACGCGCGTTGTTTCTTGGAAAGATGCCGCAGATATAAATGATTTGGTATGTAAAGATGCACGTGTGATACCTTGCAAAACATATGTAGCTACAATAGGTCTCTTACCTTCTCTCAGTAACTCAGTATTTACCGTAACTAAATCATCCTTATCGATTTCATCACCCATGATATAAGTTGAATCTCCAGGATCCTTTATCTCACGTTTTTGAAGCATTTGACGTACTATGATTTCAACGTGCTTATCATTGATTGGAACACCTTGCAATCTATAGACTTGTTGTACTTCATTAACTAAGTATAAAGCCATATCTTCAACGCCAAGAATCCTCAATATATCCTGCAAAGCAACATTACCATCAACAAGCATATCTCCTCTTCTGACATAATCGCCTTCATGAACGACAACAGATCTTCCTTTTGAAACCAAGTATTCCATAGGTTTTTGCATTGTTCCTTCATCAGGAATAACAATAATCCGTCTCTTAGTTTTATGCTCTTTTCCAAACTCAATATGTCCATCTGTATCTGCAAGAATCGCAGGATCTTTTGGCAATCTAGCCTCAAATAATTCAGAAATTCTTGGCAAACCACCGGTAATATCTCGAGTCTTTACAACATCCTTTGGAATTCTAGCTATAATGTCACCAGCTTTAACTTTTGCACCGTCATCAATATTTATAACAGAATCAATAGATAAGAAATACCTTGCCTCTATCTTATTAGAAAGCATTACAGGTTTTCCTTTTTCATTAACTAATGAAATCATAGGTCTGTAATTTGCAGTACTTGAAGATTGCTTCCAATCGACAACGACTTTATTGGATATACCTGTTGATTCATCGACAATCTCTCTCAATGATTGCCCATCTATCAAATCAACAAATTTTGCATAACCTTCTTTTTCACAAATAATAGGCGTGGTATAAGGATCCCATTCAGCCAAAACTTGTCCTACTTTAACGGCATCTCCTGGTGAAACTCTCAATTTTGCACCATAAGGAACTTTATAAGACAACCTTTCTCTTCCATTTGAATCAATTAAAGCAATCTCTGATTTTCGAGAAATAACTATTGTTTCTCCAGCAGAGTTTTGTGCAGCTGTCATGTTTTTGAACGACACCCTAGCATCCATAGAAGCTTCTATTCCTGATTGTTCAGAACTGTTTTGAGCAGCACCTCCAATGTGGAATGTTCTCATGGTAAGCTGAGTTCCAGGTTCTCCAATTGACTGAGCGGCAATAACACCAACAGCTTCTCCAACTCCAACAACTGTTCCTCTTGCTAAATCCCTTCCGTAACATTTCGAGCAAACACCATGATCACTTTCACAAGTCACTGAAGATCTAACCAAAACTTCATCAATACCAGCTTCTATTATATTGTTTGCCTTATGTTCATCGATATAACCACCTTTGGGAACTATTAACATACCATTATTCGGATTAATAATATCACTTGCAGCGAAACGACCTAAAATTCTTTCTCTCAATGTTAAAACAACATTAGATCCGTCATAAACAGGCTTCATTAATAAACCTTTAGATGTTCCGCAATCTTCTTCTGTGATAATACAATCATTTGCAACATCAACTAGTCTTCTTGTCAAATAACCTGAGTTTGCAGTTTTTAATGCTGTGTCAGTCAGACCTTTACGGCTACCGTGCGTTGAAATAAAGTATTCAAGAACAGTCAGTCCTTCTTTGAAGTTTGAAACAATTGGAGTTTCAATAATTTCACCTGTAGGTTTTGCCATCAAACCTCTCATCCCAGCTGATTGTTTCAACTGAGCCATAGATCCTCTAGCCTTTGAATGAACCATCATATAAACTGAGTTCGGCTGTTCACCTTTCTTTGTGTGAGAAACTGCTGTCATCAACGCATCAGCCACTTTGTCACCACATTTGTTCCACGCATCAACAACTTTGTTGTATTTTTCACCTTGTGTGATAAATCCATCAAGATATTGTTGCTCAAATTCATTAACAACCTTTTCAGTTTCTGCAACAAGTTTTTTCTTTTCTGCAGGAATAACAAGATCATCTTTACCATAAGAAATTCCAGCCTTTGTCATATATTTGAAACCAAGTTCCATAATATGATCAACAAAGATTGCCGTAACTTTTTGTCCACAATGGAAATAAATCTCATCAATTAATCCCCCTATATCCGAAGAAGTTAAAATCTTATTAACTGAATCGAATTTAATCATATGATGATGTGGCAAAACTTGGCTTATTAACACACGTCCAGGAGTTGTTTCTAGCATTTTATATTCAGTTGTTCCATCTTCTTTGTAATATGGAACCCTCGTTTTTATTTTTGTGTGATATGTAACTACTTTATTTTCCAAGACATACATTATCTCACTTAAGTTAGCAAGTGCAATTCCTTCATTTTTCGAACCTTCAACTATCATGGATAAATAATAAACACCCAATACAATATCCTTTGATGGAACAACTATAGGTTTCCCACTTGAAGGACTCAAAATATTATTGGTAGAAAGCATTAATATTCTTGCTTCCAATTGAGCTTCTGGAGATAAAGGAACATGAACTGCCATTTGGTCTCCGTCAAAGTCTGCGTTAAATGCCGTACAAACCAATGGATGAAGCTGGATAGCCTTCCCTTCAATTAAAACAGGTTCAAATGCTTGTATACTAAGTCTGTGAAGAGTTGGAGCACGATTCAGAAGAACAGGATGCTCTCTTATGACTTCTTCAAGAATATCCCAAACTTCAGGTCTATCTTTTTCAATCATCCTTTTCGCTGATTTCAAAGTACTTGCCAATCCATATTTTTCTAGCTTTGCATAGACGAAAGGCCTGAATAATTCCAAGGCCATTTTCTTTGGAAGTCCACATTGGTGAAGTTTTAATTCTGGTCCAACAACAATAACAGAGCGTCCAGAATAGTCAACACGTTTTCCTAATAAGTTTTGTCTAAAACGTCCTTGTTTTCCTTTCAACATATCTGCTAAAGATTTTAAAGGTCTCTTATTCGCCCCCACAATAGCCTTTGCTCCTCTGCGTTTGTTATCAAACAAAGCATCAACAGATTCTTGGAGCATTCTCTTTTCATTTCGAATAATAATATCCGGAGCTCTTAGTTCTATAAGCCTCTTCAATCTATTATTTCTATTGATTACCCTTCTGTAAAGATCATTTAAATCGCTAGTTGCAAATCTTCCACCTTCCAAAGGAACAAGAGGTCTTAATTCAGGCGGAATAACTGGCAAAACTGTCAACACCAAATGCTCCGGGTTTACACCGGTATCTAAAAATGCTTGTAAAATTTTTAATCTTTTTACAATTTTTCTTTTTCTTATATCAACAACACCTGTTTCCAATTCTTCTTTCAGTTTTTTTATTTCTTCTTGAAGATTAACTGCTGAGAGCATTTCTTTTATTGCTTCTGCACCAATACTTACTGTAAAAGAGCCTTCGCCGTATTTATCAAGTGCATCTTGATATTCTTCCTCTGTAATACTTTCAAGATATTTAAAATGACTGAAACCAGGTTCTAAAACAACGTACTTTTCAAAATATAAAATTTTCTCAAGCTCTTTAACCCCTTTATCTAGAATCATAGAAATTCTGCTTGGAATAGATTTCATAAACCAAACATGAACAACAGGAGCTGCTAACTCAATATGCCCCATTCTTTCACGCCTGACACGACTTAATGTGACTTCAACTCCACATTTTTCACAAATGATTCCTTTGTATTTCATGCGTTTATAACGTCCGCAATTACATTCATAATCACGAACAGGTCCAAATATTCTTGCACAAAACAAACCGTCACGTTCTGGCTTAAACGTTCTATAATTAATAGTCTCTGGTTTTTTTACTTCTCCATAAGACCAAGAACGTATTTCTTCAGGACTTGCTATAGAAATTCTAATCGCATCAAAATCTTTTGTTTCTTCTGCGTTATTCACCATATTAAGACTCTTTTTTAAACTCATATCTAACAAACTCCTATACGTTCTTTTTCTTTAAATCAGCGCTGTTTTCAAATGAAACATTCAAAGCCAAAGACTTTAATTCTTTTACTAAAACATTAAATGATTCAGGAATACCAGGATCAACATCATTTTCTCCCTTCACAATAGACTCATATATTCCTGTTCTTCCTTTAACATCATCAGATTTCACAGTCAGCATTTCACGAAGAACATGTGCAGCACCATATCCTTCAAGTGCCCAGACTTCCATTTCTCCAAATCTCTGCCCTCCAAATTGAGCCTTACCTCCCAATGGCTGTTGAGTAATCAAGCTATATGGACCAACAGACCTTGCATGGATTTTATCATCAACCAAATGATGTAGTTTCAACATGTATTTATAACCGACTGTAATCTTCCTATCAAATGGCTCTCCTGTTCTTCCGTCATATAATGTCACTTGTCCGGATTTATCCAATCCTGCTTTCTCTAAATGAGATTCAATATCTTCAAGTTTTGCACCATCAAAAACAGGACTTGCAACAGGAACACCGTTCTCCAAATTTTCGGCCAATTCCATAAACTCATCATCATTAAGGGCTTTTATATCTTTAATATCATCAGGATCAGAATATATACTGATTACTTTGTCTTTCAAATCTTCCAATGTTGCTTCATTCTTTCGGTATTCATCCAACATTTTCTGAATTTGCACACCTAATCCATGAGCTGCAGCACCTAAATGCGTTTCCAATATTTGCCCAACATTCATTCTTGATGGAAGCCCCAAAGGATTTAAAACAATATCTAATGGAGTCCCATCTTCTAAGTATGGCATATCTTCAACAGGTAATATTCTGGAAACAACACCTTTGTTACCATGACGTCCTGCCATTTTATCACCTGGTTGAATTTTCCTTTTATTTGCAACGAAAACTTTCACTAATTTCAAAACCCCAGCAGGTAAATCATCACCCTTTCGAAGCTTATAAACGCTTTCTTCAAAATTCTTTTGAATCTTTGCAAACTTTTCTTCAACTTGATTCACAAGTTTTGTTATTGCTTTTTGAACTTTCGAATTTTTCACGACAATATTTTTAATTTGATAAAATGAAAGATTCTCAATCATATTATTAACTATCGTGTCTCCTTCAGTATACCCCTGGAGACCTGAAACAAGTGTTTCTCCAAGAATTCTGTCATAGATATGTCTGAAATAAGTCTGTTCTAAAATTCTTTTTTCAGTATCACGATCTTTTGCAAAGTTATCAATCAATTGTCTTTCGATAGCTATGGTTCTCTCATCTTTTTCAACTCCTCTTCGCATAAGAACTCTAACTTCGACAACAGTTCCAGAAATCCCAGGAGGAACTCTGAATGAGCTGTCTTTTACATCTGCAGATTTCTCTCCAAATATAGCTCTCAACAACTTTTCTTCAGGAGTCATAGGTGTTTCACCTTTTGGAGTTACTTTTCCGACTAATATATCTCCAGGATTTACTTCAGCTCCAACATAAACTATTCCAGACTCGTCAAGATTTCTCAACGATTCTTCCGCAATATTAGGAATATCTCGCGTAATTTCTTCATTTCCAAGTTTTGTGTCTCTTGCTGCTATTTCGAAACTCTCAATATGGATAGATGTCAATACATCATCTTTTACCATTCTTTCGGACAAAACTATCGAGTCTTCAAAGCTATATCCATTCCAAGACATAAATCCAACAAGGAGATTCCTTCCAAGAGCTAATTCCCCATTGTCTATTGAAGGACCATCCGCTATAATATCTCCGGCTTCTATAACGTCTCCATTCCTAACCAAAGGCTTTTGATTAATACACGTTCCCATATTGGAGCATTGAAACTTTGATAAATTATAAATATCAGCACCAGCATTTTCTTCATCAGTGACTCTTATAACTATCCTATTTGCATCAACGTGATCAACAACTCCACCTCGTTTTGCAACAACAGATGCTCCAGAATCTTTCGCAATAACTGCTTCCATTCCTGTTCCAACAAGAGGCGCCTCAGATCTGAGTAAAGGCACAGCTTGTCTTTGCATGTTTGATCCCATTAATGCACGGCTTGCATCGTCATTTTCCAAAAAAGGAATAAGTGAAGCTGCAACAGAAACAACCTGTTTTGGCGATACATCAGTGAAGGAAATTTCTGATTTTGGAAACAATCCAACTTCTCCGGCTTTTCTTGCTATCACAAGATCATCAGTAATTTTCCCATCTTTATCTTTGGATACGCCAGCTTGTGCCACGACGTATTTTGCTTCTTCAGTTGCGGTTAAATAAACTATTTCATCGCTAACTTTCCCGTTTATAACCTTTTTATAAGGAGCTTCTATAAAACCATATTTATTTATTTTTGCATAAGAAGCAAGAGAGTTGATCAAACCAATATTTTGTCCTTCTGGTGTTTCAATCGGACATAATCTTGAATAATGAGTTGGATGAACGTCACGAACCTCAAATCCCGCTCTCTCCCTGGATAAACCACCAGGTCCTAATGCTGAAAGCCTCCTCTTGTGAGTAACTTCAGAAAGCGGATTAGTTTGATCCATAAATTGAGATAATTGTGAAGAAACAAAGAAATCTTTTATAGATGTGATAAGAGGTTTTGAATTAATCAAATCACTAGGAATATAGTTATCAATATCTGTTGTTGCCAATTTTTCACGAATCATTCTCTCAACTCGAAGCATACCAAGTCTGCATTGATTTTCAATCAATTCACCAACAGACCTGATTCTCCTGTTGCCTAAATTATCAATATCATCAACTTCCCCTTTTCCGTCTTTGACAGCAAACAGCAATTTTACTATTTCTATCAAGTCACGTTTTTGCAAAATCCTCACTTTATCTGGGGTATCTATCCCCAAACGATCATTTATTTTCGCGCGTCCAACAGCAGATAAATCATACCTTTCAGGATCGAATAATGTATTTTTCAAGAGTTCTTCACCACCTGAAACAGTTGGTGGTTCTCCAGGAATCAATGATCTATATAATTCAATAAACGCATCTTCCCTACTGACACATTTTGAATATGAGAAAGTATTCAGCATATACGCATTTGCGCTATCAACGGATAAAATGTCGATTTTCTTTAAACCAATATTTTTTATCTTTTCAATAGATTCTTCAGTAATTTCTTCTCCGGCTTCAAAGTATATCTCACCGGTTTGTTCATTAATCAATTCTTTAGCGACATATTTTCCGATTATATCATTTTCTGAAACTAATATCTCTTTTAAGCCATTATTTTCCAATTGATTTAAAAGTCGTGGAGTCAATTTTTCTCCAGATTTCACAATGATTTCTTTTGTTTTCGCATCAATCAGATCTTTTTCAATTCTTTTTCCTTTTAAATGATCTTTACTAAACGGCACAGACCATCCGTATTTTTGCCTTTTATATTCAACAGAGTCGTAAAAAGAATTCAAAATTTCTTCTTTAGACATTCCTGTGACATATTGTTCTGGTATCTCCTCTCCTGGTTTCAAAGTTTTCCTGTATTCTTCAGTTTCTTTACTTTCAAGACACATGAAAAACGTTGATGCCAAAACTTTCCTTCGTCTGTCAACTCTGACATAAAGAATATCTCTATGATCGAATTCAAAATCTATCCAAGATCCACGATATGGAATAATCCTTGCTGCAAATAAAAGTTTTCCAGATGTGTGTGTTTTTCCTTGATCGTGATCAATGAAAACACCAGGGCTTCTATGAGTTTGAGAAACAATAACCCTCTCAATTCCATTGAATATAAAAGTCCCTCTGTCTGTCATTAATGGAACATCACCGAGATAAACATCTTGTTCCTTAATATCCTTAATATCACGAGCTCCCGTATCTTGATCTATATCCCAGATAATTAACCTGAACTTACCCCTGATAGCAGCAGAATATGTCCCTCCTCGTTGACGACATTCTATTTCTGTATATTTTGGATCATCAAAAGAATATCCACAAAATTCCAATTGTGCTTTTCCAGCGTTATCTTTTACAGGAAAAAATGAATTAAATATTTCAAAAAGCCCTGTATTTTCCATCTTATCTTGAGGAATTCCATATTGCAAAAATGCATCAAAAGAACTTTTTTGTAGGGAAATTAAATTAGGTAATTGTGTTTTTTCCTTAACTCTTCCAAAGGATTTACGAAAACGTTTGCGCCCTGTATACGATCTGATCATGATATAAAAACCTTCTAAAACAACTGTAAAAAATCATGAGGCGGAAAACCCGCCTCTATAAAGAATAAATTATTTAATTGTTACTTTTGCTCCAGCTGCTTCTAATTGCTTTTTGAATTTATCCGCATCTTCTTTTGAAACTCCGGATTTCAAAACTTTTGGAGCTCCTTCAACAAGTTCCTTTGCTTCTTTTAAGCCAAGTTCAGGAACAATTGCACGGACTTCTTTGATCACACTAATCTTATTAGCTCCAGCTTCTGTTAATTCAACATCAAATTCTGTTTTTTCTTCAGCAGCGGCAGCTCCCGAAGCAGCAGGACCAGCAGCAACAGCCACTGCAGCAGCTGCGCTAACACCCCACTTCTCTTCCAGCATTTTAGAAAGCTCTGCAGCTTCCAAGACTGTTAAACTTGATAATTCTTCTACGATTTTTGCTAAACCTGCCATTTTTATACTCCTTTATAAATAATAATTAAATTTTAAATTAACTCTTTGCAGCAATAACTCTTGCAACTCTTGCTGACGGTTCTTTAACCGTTCTGACAATTTTCGAAGCAGCAGCTGTAAGAAGACCGATAATTTTAGCACGAAGTTCATCCATTGATGGAAGTGATGCTAATTCGTTAATTGTATTAACGGAAATAGCTTTCCCATCCATGACTCCACCTAAAATCGTCAATTTCTCATTTGCTTTTGCAAATTCGGAAATTGCTTTTGCCAATCCAACAGGATTATTTGAATATGCCAAACCAGTTGGCCCTTCAAGATATTTTTCTATTGAATCTAAAGCTGAATCCTTTATTGCTATGCGAGCTAACGTATTTTTAAGAATTTTAAAATTTGCTTCCGCTTTATGCATATTCTTGCGAAGTTTTGTAATCTCCTCAACAGTTATACCAGAACTTCTATTAACTGCTATAACTATTGACGAATTAGTCAACTCCTCACGAATATGCGATACGAAAGACTCTTTCTCTTGTCTTAACATACTTTCTCCTCACATAAACCACACAGAAGGAGTACAAAATACTACTTCTGTCTATTGCAGGCGGTATATCAAAACACCATTATTCTTTTCAGAACCCACAGTCTTCGACAACGTCCATAATTGAACGCTATTTTTGCAAATGAGTTCCCTCATCTGCAAAACTCTCCTTAGTCTAACACAAATGTCACACCAACTCCCATAGTTGAGCTCAAAGTCATTTTCTTCAAATAATTACCTTTTGCTCCAACAGGTTTTGATTTAACAACTGCGTCTATTAATGCTTTTACATTTTCTGCAATAGCATCATCACTAAAACTTGCTTTTCCAATTCCGGCATGGATTATACCATTTTTTTCAGAACGATATTCAACTTGACCAGCTTTAATATTTTTAATAGCTGTAGTCAAATCCATAGTAACAGTTCCAAGTTTTGGGTTAGGCATAAGTCCTTTTGGTCCAAGAATTTTCCCTACCCTTCCAACTAAAGCCATCATATCAGGAGTAGCAATACAACGATCAAATGGCATATCGCCTTTTTGAATCATTTGAACCAATTCTTCTCCACCAACGACTTCTGCTCCGGCCTTCTTCGCCTCTTCTGCTTTCTGATCTTTTGCAAAAACAGCAACCCGATAAGTTTTTCCAGTACCGTTTGGAAGATTCACAACGTTTCTCACTGCTTGATCTTGTTTTGAACCATCGATCCCAAGCATAATGCTAATATCGATTGTCTCATCAAATTTTGCATTTGCAGACTTTTTCACAAGTTCTATAGCTTCCTTTAGTGAATAAACCTTGCTCAAATCCAAATCTTTTCTGATATTCTTAATACGTTTACTTAAATGTGCCATAATTCTATCCCTCCACAACTACAACACCCATAGATTTTGCAGAACCAATAATCATTTGGCTTGCAGCTTCTATAGTATTAGCATTTAAGTCTTGCATCTTTTGTTTTGCAATTTCCTCGACCTGCGACATAGTAATCTTCGCAACAGGTGCTGTAATTCCAGTTTTCTGCGAACCACTTGTGATTTTTGCTGCTTTTTTAATATAATAAGTCACAGGAGGTGTTTTCATAACGAATGAAAAACTCTTATCAGCGAAAGCAGTTATTACAACCGGAATCGGCATTCCTGGTTCCATTTGTTGAGTTTTTGCATTAAACGCCTTACAAAACTCCATAATATTCAATCCTTTTTGCGCCAATGCAGGACCAATAGGGGGCGAAGGATTTGCCTTACCGGCTGGTATTTGCAGCTTAACATAGCCAACAACTTTTTTTGCCATTTTTATTCTCCTAAAAATATCGTGGTTCTATCAATCAAAATGACTAAATCTCCCACAATTATACTCTTTCAACCTGGGTATACTCCAAAGCAACCGGAGTAGCCCTACCGAAGATCATAACAGAAACTTTAAGTTTTTGTTTATCATCTTCAATTTCTTCAACAAATCCTGAGAAAGAAGCAAATGGACCATCAATAATTCTGACTTGATCTCCAACCTCATAATTAACAGTTGTACGAGGTGCTTCTGCTGATTCCTTGATTTGTTCTAAAATTCTCTTAACTTCTATTTCACTCACAGGAGTTGGCTTTCCTTTAACACCTAAAAATCCTGAAACTCTTGGAACAGTTCGAACTAAATGCCAAGTTTCATCCGTCATGAGCATTTTCACTAAAACATAACCAGGAAAATATTTTTTATCAGTATTTACTTTTTCCCCAGCTTTTATTTCGATAACTTCTTCAGAAGGAACCAAAACTTGCTCTATTTCTCTTGAAAAACCTTTTTTCTCTGCTTTTTCTTTTATTAACTGAGCAACCCTATTCTCAGAACCTGAATAAACATGAACAATATACCAACGAGATTTTTGTAATGACATTTTTATTTCCCAATTATCGTATGAATTATTTTGTACCAAGCAGTATCAACTAAAGCAAAAAACAATGAAGCGAGTAAAGCTATAATAAACACTATAACAGTTGTGATAACTACTTCTTTTCGAGATGGCCAAGTTACTTTGTCAATTTCAGATCTGACATCACTTATAAACGAGAAAAGTTTTCCTATCCCTGATTTCGAACTCATTTCCATCCCTTCAAAACAAAACTGGCAGGAGCGGAGGGAATCGAACCCCCAACCGCTGGTTTTGGAGACCAGAACTCTACCAATTGAGCTACACTCCTAGAATAATTCTATTTTATTGTAGCATATACATTTTTCCAAAGTCTAGATTATTTTAGCAAAAAACTAAAACTTATTCCAGACTTTAATATAAAAAAAACCTTAAGACATATCCCATACTTTAGAATGAATTTATTTCTCCCTAATACTTCTTCAAATAAAAGGAAGTAAAATTAACGGAAAATTAACTTTTTTTTAGAATTGAAAATAGGGAAGAAATGTTATGAAAACACTTCCCTATAACGTAAATATATCTTTTTTAAGGAGGTAAATTATGAATAAATTATTACAAATAA
>CAJUOM010000002.1 GCA_910588255.1 uncultured Alphaproteobacteria bacterium | reverse complement strand
CAACCTATATTAGAAAAATAATTGTTTTTTACAGATCAAGCCAAGCTTTCCCAACAAATAAATTATAATATTTATTCACTGGGAAAGGTTTATTAAGTTGAATGCCATCTCAACTTTATTAAGTTAGGTTAAAAAACGTTGAGGATAATATCTCCGAGGTTTCCTTATTAATCCAGTAAATCTCATTTAGTGTTATTAATTTCAGAATATATGATATTATTTCCCTATATCAAATCCTAAATAATTCCATAAAATTTTAGGTGTTTTTACAAATCTTTTTTACAATTTTATCTCTTGAAGTTCCTAAAAATACCTTCATATGAAAGCTTCGTGATATTGCAATAACTAGTTTTCCTCTACTTGCAACTCTACTAAACTACTCGTTCATTTGCAACGATGAGTTTGAATTTATAGATTCCACGTCATTTAGTATTTGCCATAATATATTATTTGAGTTAATATTATATTTTCCGCATTTCGGAATATAATATTAAAGTCAGAAGAAAGGTGCGCGGCGTGTGGTAAAATTAATGAGTATACCACACGCCGCGCACCACAATATTACAAAAATAGATTCATAACAAAACATCTTGAAAAAAGTTAATAAAATTAGTAATCTTAATATATAAAATTTGGCCGAGTGGCAGAATGGCTATGCAGAGGACTGCAAATCCTTGTATATCGGTTCGATTCCGGTCTCGGCCTCCAAATTGAGATACTTTATGAGTACGGTTCTGGATTTTGAGAGTCAAGTTATCGATATAGAAAAGAAAATACTAGCTCTTCGAGATGCATCAAAAGTTGGAGATCTTGATGTCGCATCAGAAATCACAAAAATGCAAACAAAAGTAGACAAGATGCTTTCTCAGATTTATCAGAAGCTTACTCCCTGGCAGAAAGTTCAAGTAGCCAGACATCCGAATCGTCCAAAATTTACTGATTATATAAATGAAATTTTTTCAAATTTTGTTGAATTATCAGGGGATAGATTTTTCGCTGAAGATCAGGCAATCATAGGTGGTTTTGCTGAATTAGATGGCATAAAATGTGTTGTGATAGGAGAAGAAAAAGGTTGGGATACAGACTCTCGTTTAAAACACAACTTTGGTATGCCAAAACCGGAAGGTTATAGAAAAGCTTATAGATTGATGGATATTGCTAATAGGTTTTCACTTCCAGTCTTTTCATTTGTGGATACTTCTGGTGCTTTTCCTGGGATGGAATCTGAAGAACGAGGAGTCGCAGAAGCTATTGCAAAATGCATGGAAAAAAGTTTTCAAATTGAAGTGCCATACATAAGTTCCATAATAGGGGAAGGTGGATCTGGAGGAGCAATTGCCATTGCAACTGCAGATTATATTTTGATGCTTGAACATTCGATTTATTCTGTTATTTCTCCTGAAGGATGTGCTTCTATTTTATGGAAAGACGATACCAAGGCAAACTTAGCAGCAGAAACCCAGAAATTGACAGCTTCAGATTTGCTTTCACTAGGCATTATTGATTCTATAGTAAAAGAGCCTGTAGGTGGAGCTCATAGAAATAAGAAAGAAGCAATACAAAATCTTAAAAAAGAAATTATGACTTATTTAAAAAAATCGGAAAGCATATCTGCTCAAGATCGCAAAGAAATAAGGCGAAAGAAGTTCATGAACATGGGATCTCAATTTCTGTTGATTCATTAATTAAATAATGTTATTCTAAAATTAAGAGAGTTTTTTTGCCGGATAATTATATGTTAATAAAATTAAATTATTTGGTATTAAATAGTTTTTTCAATACTTGGTGGCGCTAAGCACCTTCTTAATCTTTTATTCTTTCAAGCAATTTTTTTATTCAATATTATATTTAGGATTTTTATATGAAAAAACTACTAAACTCTATATTCCTAATTTCGGGAACAGCTATAGGAGCTGGATTGATTGCTCTTCCACTTGTTGCCATAAACATCGGATCCATTATCTCTTCAATTGTGATACTCTTCATGGCTTTCTTAGCTTATCAAACTTCTTTGATGATTATAGATTTAAATATCAAACGAAATACGTCTTATTCTGTTATGGAATTGAGTAAAATGCTTTCAGGAAATACAGCATTTACCATAACTTCTTTAAGTTTTTATATCTTATCTTTTTCGTTGCTTACTGTTTATTTTTCTGGAATAGCAAGTTTACTATGTTCATTTTTTAATTTTAATTAAAACTTAATTGTAATTATATTAGGAATATTACTTTTGGGAATTTTAAATTTAAATGTAAAATCATTTTCGAAATTGAATTCCATTCTGGTATTGATTTTATTGAGTTTTATTATAGTTTCAATACTTAAAATAAAAATTTTTAATTCACTCTTCGATTTAATACCTCTAACAAAGCCATTAGAAATTCCGAATTTTATTACTATAATTTTCACATCATTCGGTATTCAGAATATATGTCACTATGTTTGCGATTATTTAGATAATGACCGAAAAAAGATAAAGTTGGCTTTTCTTGTTGGAATAATGATACCTACTATAATTTACATAATCTGGATTTCATGCGTATTTCAAAACATCAGATTTACAAACTTCGTCTTTTTCCAAAAATTACAAAACCATGAAGTAACTGTCGGCGAATTAATCAATTTTTTGTGTAAATCATCAGGAAGTTTTTATATGGAAATCATTTTGAAAACCTTAACTTTATTTGCAGTAATAACTTCAGCATTAGGAATAGCTATAGGTCTTCAAAAACCTATGAAAGAAATGATACGAAAATTACAAAATCTGTCTGATTTGTTTATATGTTTCATGCCTATTTTATTTGCAATTTTTGTACCAGATGCATTTATTAATATATTATCTTTTGGAGGCATGATTGCAACAATCTTTGTTATATTTACACCATATTTCTTAATGTTGAAATCGAAAGGATCAAGAGTTATTCATCATATATGTTTTATTATGGGGATAATCATAGTATTTTGTGAAATATTTAATATTATTAAAGCTCTATGATTAACAAGAATAACAAATGCCCCGTAAAAACACCTAAAATTTTATGGGACTATTTATGATTTGACATAAGGAAATAACAGGGAATATACTGAAAATATAAAGAATATTCAGGCGCGCGGCGTGTGGTATGCACGTTAATTTTATTACACGCCGTGCTTCCTTAACTCCTCATTTCCAACTTTTCTTACGAAAAATTACCCAATAAACCCTTCCACCTTAGGGATGGATGTTAGTTAATCTTAAACCATATTGAAGAAGTTGTGGCTTTACAATTAACCTATCAAAATAAGTCACTGCACGAAGCGTGAATTAGAAAGATGGCCTCACCGGTAAACGGTTGATGACACCGCAGGGGCACCTATAGCGTTTTCGGTAGACATCGTGAATCTGAAAAATTATCTATCGATCCTAACTTCTGTGATAACATTGAGTAAATTAAAGCATTGTGATATCATATAGAGAAATGATAAATGTTATGAAATAAAATGGCTTTAATTGAAATAGAGAAAAATCTAGACCATTGGGTAAAATCCATTATGGGAATAACTTCCTTTCAAGATTTGGAAAAAACAAAAGCTGAATTAATTGGAAAATCCGGAGTTATTACATCTGCGTTTAGACTTCTTAAAGATTTCTCTGGTGATGAAAAAAAGTCTTTTGGAGAAAGACTGAATAATATCAAAAGCCAAATAGAAACAGCCATCAGCCTTCAGAAGAAAAAGTTGGAAGAGTATGAAATTTCCGAAAAATTAAGAAATGAAACATTAGATATAACTCTTCCTGTTGAAAATTCATCATTTGGAGGATTGCATATACTAACTCAATCTATAAGAAGAATCCGAAATCATTATTTAGCGCGTGGATTTTTAGTTTTAGATGGACCTGAAGTTGAGACAGATTTCTTTAATTTCGATGCTTTAAATATTCCGGAACATCATCCAGCACGTCAAAGTCATGATACTTTCTATCTAGAAAGATTTAACAAGACATTACTCAGAACTCACACATCATGTGTTCAAATCAGGACTATGAAGGAGCGGGGAATTCCTGTTCGTATGATATCCATTGGAAAAACCTATAGAAATGATCAATTGGATGCAACTCATTCTCCTATGTTTCATCAAATAGAAGGATTAGTTGCTGATAGAAAACCAATAACTATTGGACATCTAAAAAGTGAATTAAAGAAATTTCTAGCATTTTTCTTTGAAGTTGAAGATGTTGCCATAAGATTCAGACCTAGCTTTTTCCCATTTACAGAGCCTGGAATGGAAGTCGATTGCAGATACACCAAAAAAGACGGAAAATTGATAATAACTCCAGAAGGAGATAAATGGCTTGAATTAGGGGGAGCTGGAATGGTTCATCCCAATGTATTCAAAAATTGCGGAATCGAGAACGAAGCTTTTGGCTTTGCTTTTGGGTTTGGATTAGAACGTCTTGTTATGTTGAAAAACGGAATAACAGATATTCGAAATTTATTTGATACAGATCGAAGATGGTTGGAGTATTATGGACAGTGAACATAAGGTAATTAACAGTTCTTTAAAAAGTATTTAAATATATCACTGCCGTTAATTCTTTCGGCATTGTCAGCGAATTTGTTGTATCTAATTGACCGGATGATTTTGGTTTATTATTCTATTGACCCAATGAATGCTGCGGCCATGTCAGGAAACTTCGTTGCTATATTTAGTTTTGTTTTCTCATCTATAGCTGGAATTTCTGAAATTTATGTAGGACAAAGTAATGGAAAAAAGAGCTATTCAGATTTAGCCGTGCCTGTTTGGCAAATGATTTACTTTTCATTGATTGGTTTTATTATCCTGTTTCCTTTTGGATATTTTACAGAATATATTAATTTACTTCCAAGTTATTGCGAAAAGGAAGGAATCGATTATCAAAAACCTCTTATATATCTCGCATCACTTCCAGCAATAAAAGTTGCTTTTGCTTCATTTTTTATTGGGCAAGGAAAAACGAGAATCATAGCATATACAGTATTATTAGGAGCTGTTTCAAATATTATTTTAGATATTTTATTTATCTTTGGATATAAAAATTTGATTTCGGAAATGGGATGCAAAGGAGCTGCTATCGCAACAATTTTGGCAGAAGTTGTTCAGATATTGGTTCTTGCTCTTGTATTTTTCAACAAAAACAATCGATTGAGATACAAAACAACATCTAATATAAAGTTTAACAAAGAAATATTTAAAGGATGTATAAAATTGGGATATCCAATGTCTGCAGGACGTATTTTTGAGCTCTTAGCCTAGTATCTTGTCTATGTTGCAATTAGCCATGTTTCAAAAGATCTTGCAATAGTCCAGGGAATATGTGTTAGTATATATGTATTTTTTGCCTTCATTTGTGATGGAATAAGCAAATCTGCAGCAACAGTTTCCGCAAATTTGATTGGACAGAAAGATTTGAACTCAATTAGAAAATCATTCAAAACTTTCTTGAATATTATTTTTGCAATAGGTATAGTTATGGCAATGCCTTTAGCTGTTTTTCCAGAATCTTTGTTATTTTTCCTGAATATGCTTCATGATGACATATCTGCTTTATATCCAGCAATAAAAACCATTTTTAGACTTCTCTGCTTTTCTATTCCTCTTGAAGGAGTATGTTCTCTTATTTGGGGTATATTAATGTCTGGAGGAGATACAAAATATCCTATGATTGCGAATCTTTGTTCCTTATGGGGATGTGTTGTTGCTCCGGTTTGTTTATTGTATTATCTGGGACTTTTAAATTCCGCAATCCTGATTTATTGGCTTACTATACTGTGGACGATTATTACATTGATATTATTCTACAGAAGATATCAAACCTTAAAATGGTATAATTTATTAAGATAATGGGATCAAGGGATAGAGCCATAATTAGCTAACTTATCTGCAAATATGGGTTAATTAACTGTATTAATTTATACTCTTATTGAATTTTACATTTTGAAAAATGGATTTTCGTTGCTAGATATTTCGATTAAATGATTTTATCAGTCTAGTCTTATATAAGCCTCTGTATCTCCTCAGGATACTTTTAGAATGTTGTTAATTCAGTCATATTATGTCTAGTATCACAGAGTTTCTGATTTGATGAATCCTGTCTTGAGGAATTATAAAATCATTTGCAAGTTTATAGTAATTTTCTTATAAACATGTTAGATTATATAGTGTATTGTTAGTAGTATGGTATCATATGTTGAAATATTTTTTATATATACTTCTTGCAACTGAAAACCTTTTTCTGTGGTAAATGATGATCCTGTATCGCCTCCGGTATCACCATACAGAGAAATATTTATGCCCGATGAAGATGATTTGAATGCCCCGATTATTTATTTCGATAATTCGTTACCCAATCCTAGTCCTTCAATCGAGGAAATAAATCCTTCCATAGAGGACTCAGAAGAACAGCTCCCTTTGCGAAATCCATCTCCATCCCCTGAAGAAATATTGTATCTCTCTAATGGAACAAGAATTATTAAAATTGGTAATATTTTCTTTTATAACTGTCAGCAAGAAATATTTGATTTTGATATTCCTTATATTCCATCTATACCTGAACCTTATAAACCTGATAATTATAAAATATATAATTTAATGCCTAGTGCGGAAGAATTAAACAAGATTCGCGCTATGTTTTTGCATCCTTATGGTATCCCAAGATTGACAGATTAAGGAAAGAAACATAAATATTTCTTTCCTTATGTTCATTATTAATTTCTTTTATTTATTATATTTGCAACTGTTTGATCTTTTTCTTTGCTCCCTCTTGAAGAACCAAATTCAAAATTATAAGCATCTTTCAAACAGGCACCAAATATGCCCGCAATAGTTGATATGATTCCGACAGCTTCTCCAGGTAATTCCTTTTGATAAAAACATATAGAAATAAGACAGGAGATTAAACCCATAGCGGCTGAAACAACCATTATATCTGCTCTTCTGTTTCGTTTTCCGGAGTTAATAATCGCTATATCGCGAGATCTGGCATCTTGTTTATCCTTTATTACAGCAAGCTCTATTTCTCTTTCTGAATTTATAAGAGCTTTTTCAAATAATAAATACATATTCTTGTCTGTTTTAATTTTTTCAATTGCATCTTTTTCACTTGAACTGTTGGTTACTTCCTTTGCTATTTCAACGATTTTATTTGATATAGTTTCAACTTTTGTCCCGGACAACCATTTTGCAATTTTGGGTGAAAATTGTGCAAGAGCAAGTACTGATTGTAATATTGATATTGACATAATTATTTTTCCTTTCTTTTTAATTGATTTTTAATGTTTATTCGTTATAATAAATATAGATAGTTTTTAGAGGTTAGTTCTTATGTTAAAGAAAATTTTAGCGTTGGGGATAATGATTGGTATGGTGAATGCTGGTAATACAGTTACTTATCAAGAATTTATAATAGGTGAAGGTGGAAGAATTTTGAATGATATCGTTGAGAATGTTACCATGCCTTCGGATGAAGTTATGCAACATCTGTATGATTTATCAAAAAATATTGATGAAGGAAGCTACGATGTTGTTCGACAGATTCTGACTGGTCGGTGGACAGAAAATGATGGGAGCATTTCGGAGGCAAAAGCAGACTTAATCGATGACATAGGCCGTAGTTTATACTCCAAATTTAATGCGGAATACGGTTATTTAACTGAATAAATTTTATGGGGAGGATTTCAAAATGAAACAATTAAGAAGGTTATTAAAGTTTATGTCTTTTATTATATTTTATCTTATAACAGATATTAATTCTGCACAAGTAAATATTGCTGGTACTAACTATACATTTGGGCCAGTGGGCGGAAATAATGTGTGGCATAACGTCGGAGGAAACAATAGATTAACCTCTCAAATGCTCATGAATCATTTAAATGGCATGCCTGTTGCAAATACATTGAGAGAATTAGCCAGAATGCTGTTAGCTCAAATACCTATTATTCCAGGAGGCATGAATCATAATATTCTAGCAAATAATAATGCCGCTTATATAGCTCCTGCCAATATAAATGATGTATACAAATCATGTAGTGAATTAAAAACTCATCTTTTGGCACATGGTCATTTGGGATATTTCCCTATTTTTTCTGTAATAAATGAAAATCCTCTGGTAAAGGTTAATAAACTTGTTCCTAGGGGGATATTTCGTGTACGCCCAAATATAATACAAAGAGTTATGAATGCACAACAGAATGCTTTGCATGGGGTTACTCATGGAGGAAATAATTTGGAAATTTTAAATCTCCTTCCTAATTAATTTGAGTAATTTAGGGTTTTGTGTAGATCCAGTAATCCTTTTCCCAGGAGGATTGGCGCCGAACGTAGTTAATGCTTTAAATGTTATTATCCCAAGACAACCTATTCCTCCTATTGGTTTAAATTTAGAAAATTTCACTAATAGAATGATAAATGGTTTATTGACAGATAATACTATTCTTCCAGGCAATTTGATCGTGAATCCTGTTCAAGCGAATAATAACTTCACAATTGATGTTACCTATAATAATTTCGGAGGAAATGGTATTGGAATTGATCAAAATGGGGCTCTAACTAACAGAGTGAGGATTGTCATAAAAGTCTTACATGGAGTTATAAGCATCGTTACAATGTATCCAATCTAAAACTAGGAGGCGTATCGCCTCCTTTTCATTATTCTTCGTTTTTCAAAACTAAAGCTTTGATAGAGTCGAAATTGACAACATCTCCACCGATTCTTTTTGTTGCATAAAACTCAACAAATGGTTTTGCATTGTATGGATCTTTCAAGATATTCATAGTTGGCTTCTCTGCTATTTGATAACCTTCATACAAGTTTGCAAATAACACCGGCGTACAATTCTCGGTTTTGTGTAATTTCGGCATATCATCGCATATAACGACAGGATAGCCAAGAAGCGTATCAGGGATACCATGAGCTATCGAATTTTGCCAAAGGAATTTTCCATTTGTCTCATCGCGAAGTGTTCTGATATGAGAAGCTGCGTTTCTTGACATAATCCAAGTCGCACCTGAAAGATATTTCGAAGGAAGTTTTTCCATAACTTCAACAATCTTAGTATAATCGGTTATTTTTCCATTTACACCGCCAATAACGCCTTCAATTTGGTGTTCTTTTGGACTTTCTGTCGAAATTTCATAGCTTAAAATTCCTTTAGGTTGAGAAATTCCATCTCCAAACAAAAACGCTTTATTTTCAGATGCAGCCATTTGAGTAGTTATTTTATCGTGAATAAATTCTTCAACATTTGTTGTTTGATCTTCTAAAAGGCTATGCGCAACTCTTGGTTTAGCAAACAATTGATGCAGATAAATCGATATTTTTGAAACTGTATTATTCTCATTGTTTTTTATCAACTCGTCAGTTATCCAGCCTGATTCCTGGGCTTTTCCAGAATCAGTAACAATATCTAATCTGTCTCCAGAAGTATATGTCACTTTTGCAAGTGATTTTATAGGACTCAGAGCTTGTATTTTGCTGCTAATAGAATCTGTTATACACGCTGGCAAAACAATAGATTCATGTGTATCTTGGTTTCCTTTCAAAAAGTTTATAAACTTTTTTGAGTCTGCGATATTTATATCGTTTAAATTTTGTTCAGGTATATTCATAATTTTTTTCTCCTTAAAATAAAATTGTTTAATTTAATATGTTTTTTTGATAAGATCAAATATGATATGTATTGGTGAACAGGTCGTATAGCTCAGTTGGTAGAGCACTGCGTTCACATCGCAGTTGTCACAGGTTCGAGTCCTGTTGCGACCACCAATTTATCTGATCTATATTCAGGTTAAGATATTTTTTAATAATTTGTCAAAAAATAAAAAGTCCCATAAAATTTTAGATATTTTTCTGGAATTATTTGTTATTTAATATTTCACAAACTGCTATAATAGCAGTTTGTTTGTCCGGATAAGTTAATTCTGCCAAGTTATAAAATTCTTGCAAGGATAATAATTTTTGGGCGTATTCCAAATTCCCAAATGATGCTTTGAGTGAGCAAAAAATTAAAGCTGTTTTTAAAAACTCAATAAAGTTTGCAGAGTTTTCTTTAGCAAATGTCATGCAATCAACGCAACCCGAGTTTATAAATTTATCAAATTTTTCAATCAATTTGGAATCAATATTCTTCAACTTGTCTTTTGCAAATTCTAAAGAATTTGAGTAATTTATTGCGTTTGGAGAAGTTTCTGATTTTACTCTAAATTTAACACATCTAGATCTGATAGTTGGTAGAATAGAAAATAATCGTGTTGTGGTTAAAATTATTATAGAATTTGACGGTGGTTCTTCAAGGATCTTTAAAATGGAATTTGCAGCATTACGTGACATATCTTCAAAATTCTCGATTAATACAGCTCTATTTCTGTTTAAACTTGGTTTTTGAGATAGAAAGTTAATTATTTCTCTCGATTTTTCTATAGAAATTTCATTTTCATCCGAACTTTTTTTCAAATGGAAAAAGTTCGGGTACGTGTTTGAAAAAATATATCTGGAAAGCATATCTTTATTTGTATTTTCATTGCTGAGATAGTCTAAAGCCATATCAAAAGCTGTTTTTATCACAAGATTTTCACTTGATCCATAATGTATTATCCCCTGGTTTTTCAAATGCTTACTCTCTTTCTTCAATTGTCCAATTACATTCTATTTCATTTTTTCCATCAGAAATAGCAGTTATTTCTACTGTTGGAAATTTCAGTTTTCTAATTTTTAATGATAATTTATCATTAAAAATATATTTAAAATCATAGGCTGTTTGTGAAAAAATAACCAAGACTCCTCTTTCATCCGTTTGACAAAGTTCTGCGTTTTCATTAAAAACAAAACGAACGAAAAATTCCGTATTAGGTTTCGATAAAAATATGAGTTCTCTACCTTCTAATTTCGAGAAATTCGAAAAACATTTTAATTCTCTTTTAAATGCGAATTTGAAGAAGTTATTAAAAAATTGAGATTCACCTTCAAATAATAGTGTGTTATTTTTTATTTCTCTTTTTGAAAAGTTTTGAGAATTTTTTCCTAATTTTATCCTGTGATTATTATATAAAACTGATATATCAGAGCGGTGGAGTAATTTATTCATACCAAAAGAAGCTTCAAAATCAAATATATTTATTCCTGGTTCTTTTAGAGGATTAAATATCGATTTCATATTATATGTTTTTGTATTGATTATCAATGTTGATTTTTTCGTTGCTAATCTATCGAATCCTAAATCCAAAGAAGCGTTATCTTTTATGTCCACTATGGAAAGAGCTGTATCTATTATTCTTGATGATGGAATAAACAGCATATTTTCATTGCTATTTCTCGGATGCATAGAAAGTTCCCCGTTGCCTAGTCGCAGAGCTCTAATATTCGCAGCCATCTTGGATAATGTTGTTAAAAATAGATCGGGTAAATTGATATTATTGATCTTTACTATAAATCGAATTTCTAAGAGGCTTCTGAAAATATGAAAATAATCCTTCGGTGACATTTTAAGAAAAGAATTATTAGCATTATCAATAAGTTCACATATCTCATTAATTAATAAGAATATCTTTTTCTTGTGACGAAACTTCATAACACAATAACAGAATACAATACCTTTCAAAGCCATCAATTTTGAATAAGGATTAAATTCTGCTTTATAACATTTCAATAGATGAGAAAGTTGTTCATCTATTGATGAAAGTAGTGTTTTTTGAAAGTTATCACTACTCCCTGAAGCAAAAAAAGTATAAGATAAAATCCAATTTACGATTCGTTCCCCAAGCGTTGCACAATTCCATATTTCATCATATTTCCAAAATTTCCGAGTTTTTTTATAGCTTGAGATAAAAGCCGAAATCAAATTTTGCGCATATTTTCTTCCACTATTTCCTCCGATAGCCTGTATATCTCTCAGCCAAAAAAAATCTGAAATAAATTTAGATTCTTTCCATTTTTTTTGTGAAAATATGTTTAATATATCTATGGGATGATTTAATAATAAACTGTAAAATTCACCATTTAAAATATTTTTTCCTGAATCTGGATTTCCTTCCCACGGATCAGGAATAAACTTTGAAGTATCGAAAATATCAGAACGTCTGTTTAAAGATAATCTATAGAAAAAACTGTTTTTTATAAATTCTGCTTTATAAAGATACAACAAATTTCTAAATCGTTCTATTCCTTCTGACATAAAACTTTTATTTTCTCTTTCATACTTTCGAGTTTATTTTCTTTTTCGCTATCGAACAAATAGCTTCCGACAATAAGTATATCAGGTTTTTCTTTGTTTACAAGAGAAATAGTTTTATCATTTATTCCACCATCTATTCCAACAATAATATCATGTTTAATGCTTTTTATTTGTTGTATTTTCTTCAAAGTTGATGAAATGAGAGTTTGTCCTCCAAATCCTGGATGAACTCCCATAACTAATGCTAAATCACATTTTTCTAGATATCTTCGAATAGAATTAATTTGGGTTTGTGGATTTATAGCTATTCCGCAGCCAATGCCTTTGTTTTTTATACGATTCATAAGATTCTCTACATTTCTTGAATTTTCCGTATGAATAATCAAATAATCTACATTATAATATGATACAATATCTATGAATTGCTCAGGATTGTCTATCATAAGGTGCACGGAAATAGGTAATTCAGAAATTTTTGCAATTTGTTTTATTATATCTATTCCAAAAGCGATATTCGGAACAAAATGCCCATCCATAATATCTATGTGAACAGCAGCTATTCCCGCTTTTTTCAAAAGTTTAATTTCTGATTCAATATTTAATAAATCACAAGATAAAAGAGAAGCTGCAATACGCATATCTAACTCAAAAACTTATCCCTCTTATTTTATGTTAAAATAAATTTATCTACTTTTAAAAGTAAAAATTGATTCTGGAACTTTTTTTTCATCATTTACTGATAAATTTTCAGGATCGAAACTGAATAATGTTTCATTTTTTCCGTCATTAATAATCCACGCTTCTAAATTTTTTATATTTCCATTTTGGTATTTTGAAAAAACAAGCATAATACTTATTCCCCCAAATGAAGAGGATTTTTCTATTACTAATCGAAGAATGTTTTTATTGTTTTCTATAATTTTATATTTTTCTTTTGATAAACTTAATTTCCCCGTTAAAACAGAATATATTGGAGTTTGTGAAATTAAATTTGTATATTTTTTGTTTGTTTTTTTATCTATAATAGTTATATATGCATCATTAATGAATATATCCTGATTTAAACCTTTGGTATATTCAATTTTTGCTTTTGTTTTGCCTCTTTTCGCTAGCCAAAAATGTCCCTCATAAATTTTTCCTGTATTTAATATTTGTTCAAAATCTGCAGAAATAAAATTTATACCTTTTAAGTAATTTTCAATTTGAGTTGAAAGATCTTTTGCTGAAATAGAAAAAAACAAAGCCGGTATTAAAAAATACCGGCTTAAGGAAGAAGTTAAAGAAGAAAAACTAAATAACATTATTAATGTTATCTGGAATAAAACTCGACTACGAGATTTGGTTCCATAGACACCGGATAAGGGACATCTGCCAATTTCGGGGCTCTTATAAATTTCCCTTTTAATGTTTTGGCATCAACATCACAATAATCTGGTGTATCTCTCTCTGAGGTATTAATTGCTGCTTGGGTATTTTCATTGTCTTTCATTTTTCCAATTATGGAAACCTCATCACCATCTTTTAATCTATAAGATGGAATGTCAACTTTTTTACCATTTACAGCTATATGACCATGATTAATTAATTGCCTTGCAGCAAAAACAGTTATTGCAAATTTCATACGGTAAACAACGGCATCGAGTCTTCTTTCAAGTAACTCTATTAGATTTTCAGAAGTATCTCCACGTCTTCTAACTGCCTCCTGATAAATCTTTCTGAACTGCTTTTCGCCTATATTGCCATAATAACCTTTCAGTTTCTGTTTTGCATGCAATTGAATGCAATAATCAGAAGGTTTTGATTTGTTTTTTCCATGTTCTCCAGGGGCATAATTTCTTATGTTAAACGGACTTTTCGCACGTCCCCACAGATTCACACCAAGCCTTCTGTCTATTTTGTATTTTGCATTGACTCTTTTTGCCATATTTAGGAAATAACCTCTATAAAATTTTACTAACTTTCATTTAAACATATTAATTAAAACATAATTCCCGCATCTTGTCAATGAGATATATGAAGTATGTTATAACTTTCAAAATTAACCTTTGATATTATATCTCTTATTAAACTTGCTTATTTGTCCAGCTGTATCAACAAGCTTTTGTCCAGAACCGGTCCAAGCAGGATGTGAAAAAGGATCGATATCTAAGTTAATCGTATCCCCTTCTTTTCCAAATGTAGATTTCGTTTCAAATTTCTCTCCGTTTGTCATGACAACGGAGATAGTGTGATATTCGGGATGAATATTTTTTTTCATAAAATCACCAAAAAAAATGTTTTTTTATTTTTAAAACCATGTTACATTATATATGTACCGCATTTTGCGATAGTTATCAACAATTTTCTTTTCATCAAAACAAAATCACAGATGATAAGGTATCATATTTAAAGAAAGTAGGAAGAATGAATCTTCAAGAATTAAAAGCAAAATCATTATCAAGTTTATTGGAATGTGCAATTGAACATAATGTCGAAAATCCTCATTTAATGAGAAAACAAGATCTCGTCTTTTCCATACTAAAAAAAGTCTCAGAAGCAGATATTCCAATTTTTAGTACAGGTGTTTTGGAAGTTCTTCAAGATGGTTTCGGATTTTTGAGATCTCCTGAATCGAATTATCTACCGGGCCCAGATGATGTTTATGTTGCCCCATCTTTCATAAAGAAGCTTGGATTAAAAACAGGAGATACAATCGAATGCCAAATAAAAGCTCCAAAAGAAACAGAAAGATATTCTTCGGTTCTAAAAATACAAAAAGTTAATTTTGAGGATCTTGAAAATATAAAGAGACGAACCAACTTTGATAACTTAACTCCACTTTATCCTGAAGAAATGCTTAGTTTGGAACTGGATCATCCAGGAAAGGATGGTTTTACTCAAAGGGTTATAGACTTAGTTTCTCCAATAGGAAAAGGCCAAAGAGCATTAATTGTAGCTCCCCCAAGAACGGGAAAAACCGTTATGCTTCAAACCATAGCACAATCTATTACGGAAAAATTCAAGAATATTTATTTGATAGTTTTATTGATAGATGAGCGTCCTGAAGAGGTCACTGATATGCAACGTTCTGTGAATGGAGAAGTCGTGAGCTCAACTTTTGATGAGCCAGCATCAAGGCATGTTCAAGTGACGGAAATGGTTATTGAAAAAGCAAAACGACTTGTCGAACACAAAAAAGATGTTGTAATATTGTTAGATTCCATAACTCGTCTAGCTCGTGCTTATAACACAGTTGTCCCATCCTCTGGAAAAGTGCTTACAGGTGGAGTTGATTCAAATGCACTTCAACGACCTAAAAGATTCTTTGGAGCAGCAAGAAATATCGAAGAAGGAGGATCTTTGACAATTATTGCAACAGCACTAGTTGAAACTGGATCCAGAATGGATGATGTTATTTTTGAGGAGTTCAAGGGAACTGGTAATTCAGAAATAGTTTTGGATAGAAAACTTTCAGATAAACGCGTTTTTCCAGCTATTGATATCAATAGATCAGGAACAAGAAAAGAAGAATTGCTGGTTAAAGATAAGAATAAAATGTCAAAAATGTGGATTTTGCGTAGAATACTGAACCCAATGGGCACAATTGAGGCCATGGAATTCTTGACTGAAAAATTGAAGTATTCGAAAACTAACGAGGATTTTTTCAGCTCAATGAACTCATGAAAAGAGATGAGTTCTCTTTTTTCTAATTAAAAAATAATTAAAACAATCTAGGGTTTTGTGTATCAAAATTGTAAAATTGATTAGTGTACATACTTCCATATACGTCAAATTCTAAAGCTCTAAAAATTAGAGATTTTTTCGCTTTCTAGTGCTACATTGTTGCACAGATGTGGCAAAAATTTACTAATAATATCCAAATACTACACGTCACATGCTTAAGCATATCTTATTACATTATGCTAAGCATTCGTAAGATATAAAAAAAGCCTCACTTGCTATTTAAAATTCTTAAATTCCCCCATAAGTTTAAAATGATAATTAGAACTGAGTTTATTTGAGATCATACTTATATCTAATGAATTTTAGTGGTTCATTTTTTCCACTTTATTCCAAAGACTAAGCTCTTTGCTAATGCTTTCCTGTTTTGAGATATTAGTTTGTTTTTTGTAATAAATTAGCAAAAATTTTATAAAATATTTTTCATAAATTAACTATTTTTTAACTTTTTCTGAATAAACTTTAATTTAAAGAAACCAAAACTGCAAAAAAAGGTGAATAATGAAAAAAGAACAATACTTTCATGGATTATGGTATTAAGTATCACAGGTATTGGAATTACAATACTTTTTAGCGAGCATAAAAATAATATATCTCCAATGGATCAAGCAAATGCACATAAATATATAACGAAGATAGAAGAAATACACTCCGATATATTGAGATTAATAATTACCAAAAATGAAATGATATATAAGATTACTCCAGAAATGGCATTAAAAGAACTTGAAAACAGAAGTGGAAAAGAATTAGAGATTGATAAATCTCCTGCTGATGTAAAAAGGCTACCTTTTGATATAGTTCGAACAATTGCGAAATCTCCAGCAACTATAGCTGGTATAACTCCAAAAGCAGCTATACAAGAATTAGTAAAAAGGTATCTTTCAATAGATTTAACAGATTCTGACGATGTAGATTCATCAATTTTGCTGGAAGCTCTGCAACATCGTGAAGAACAAAAAGCTATTGACGATTGGGCAAAAAATGAAGATGCTGAAGCTGTTGATGCATTTATGAAAGAAGAAGCCGATAGAGATCCTTCATCTGTTGCAAATTTTGCATATGGATTAAAAAATCTTGAAAAGAGTCATGATATAGCATTGAATTATATGGACAGATATGCAAATCATGCTCATAGCGATGCATTTGATACTCCAAATACACAAAAAGCTCATAAAACTTTGATAGAAGCAATAAAAAAGTTAAAGAAATAACTCCGAAAGTCGTGCCAGGAAACCATATAGAGTTTTGTAAATGGAATTATCAATATTCTGGAATGATTTTGAGAAGGTTAAGAGGCTTATTACTTGACTAATACGATAGAATCATTTAACCAAAATGAGAAAGAATATATGTAAAACAAATTAAGTAAGCATTTAAAGTGAGGAAACATTGCCAAAGAGCTTATTTCTCGAAATGTTAAAGGCAGAAAAAAATGAACGATTAAAGTTCATAATATGGAAAAGTTTAGAACATTCAAAAATTTATTAAATTAACACTTTGGTTTACAAATTTTCAATAATATTTTTGCCAATTTCTATTTGTTACATAAATTAACAGCAATACTACATTTCAACAAATTGGGAATAAATAAATCTTTGAATATCTGTTATAAAATAAAAAACTTATTACTATTTTTTCAAAGCAACCAAAGAACAGGCCAAAGTCATTTTTAACAAATCTGGAACAATGAAAGGAATTACGCCAAGTTGTATAACATTTTCAAAGCCAACAAAATTTGCCAACCATAAACATCCTAATATATGAACCACAAAATAACATGCAACGCATGACATCATGAGCAAAATACCTTTGGATTTCAGAAAACTTATTAAAGGAGTGCCAAATAACATACCAATCAAATAACCAACAGTAGGTCCGCTTATTCCTCCCAAACTGGATGCAAAAACCGGAACGCCTATAGAACCAATAAAAAGCCAACATAAAACAACAGAAAATGATTCGCGAGGAGTGTGCAATAATCCTAAGAAATAAACAGCAAACATTTGCAATGTAATAGGGACAGGATACAAAGGAACCACAACTTTTGAACTGATTGCCAAAAAGGCAACAGATAATAATAAATTTCTAACAGAATTTATATCTTTTTTTAAAAAGCTTTTCATATCTGCCTCATTAAATGGTGCGGTCGAGAAGACTCGAACTTCCAGGATCTCTCCACAGCGACCTCAACGCTGCGCGTCTACCAATTCCGCCACGACCGCTCAAAACACATACTAAGCCTCTACTGTAGCTTTTTTCGTTGTTCTTGTCCTTTTTGCAAGAGCTTGTTGGGCTAATTTTTCAGAAGAATCAGTAGCTGTGTTTCCGGTTTGAATCTTAGAAACTAAATTTTTTAAAATTTCAGGATTTTCTACTGCAAATTTTGCTAATATCTTTCTATCTATAGAGATCTTTGCCTTTGATAATCTATTGATAAATGTTGAATATTTCAAACCGAATTCTCTGACTGCAGCATTAATTCTTTGAATCCAAAGTGCTCTCATTTCTCTTTTCTTTACTTTCCTGTCTCTATAAGCATATTGCCAAGATTTTTCTAATCTCTCAAGAGCTGGTCTAAAGCAAGTTGAAGAGCGGCCTCTGAATCCTTTTGATAAAGTCAAAACTTTTCTGTGTCTTGCATGTGCTGTCATACCTCTTTTTACACGTGCCATAAATAAATCTCCTAAAAATTATACATGAAAATAAAAAGTTGAGACTTTCTTGGCATCGCTTGGATGCATCAAAGTCATCCCTCTGGCATTTCTCAGCATTTTATTGCCCCTTTTACGCATATTATGGCGTTTACCACATTGTGCAGTTTTTACCAAACCTGAAGCCGTAAAACGAAAACGCTTTTTTGCACTGCTTTTTGTTTTTAATTTCATAATTCCTCAAAACACATATAATATAAACTTGGTACCTGCTGCCGGACTCGAACCGGCAAGCCGATTGGGCGACAGATTTTAAGTCTGTTGTGTCTACCAATTCCACCAAGCAGGCAGCTTACTTCTTAAATTTACTAGCTTTTACGTTATTTGTCAAGTTCATAAATTCAATTTATGCTATTTTTTAAAAAACATTGTTTTACTAAGACAGATCTATCTGGTTGTTTTATAATCTTTATGCCTTGCGAAAGCGCTATAGGTACCTCTGCGGTGTCAATGAAGTTTTCCGGTGAGGTCTTCTTTCTAATTCATGCTTCGTGCAGTGACTTATTTTGATAGGTTAATTGTAAAGTCACAACTTCTTCAATATGGTTTAAGGTTAACTAACATCCATCCCTAGGGTGGAAGGGTTTATATGTAATCAAATCGGAATGAGGCATTCAGGAGCGCGGCGTGTGGCATACTCGTTAATTTCACCACACGCCGCGCACCTGTATATCCTCTATAATTTCAGTATATTCCTCGTTCTTTCCACAAGTCAAACTCTAAAAAGTCCCATAAAATTTTAATAAATTTTCTTGACGTTTCTATTACTTATTTTATAAGTACGAAATAAATATATTTTTCCCTTGCTTTTTGATATAATATTCGATATAATATGGATATAAGTTAAATTTATTACAGGAGAAAGATTGTGAAAAAAATATTATTAGGAATAAGTATGCTTTCCATAATGTTGGGAAGTATGGAAGTTACTGCTTCAACAAAAAAACACGTTTGATAACTTCAATATAGAGCAATTAACTACTTTAAAGGGTTTCTTAACAGATCAGTTAGCAGCTGTTCAAAGTGTTTTAGATAATAGATTATCACTTCAGGCTCCTCAAGCAGAAGAACCAATATCTCAAATTGCTTTAGATAGAGCTCGAGAACTTTTAGAAAAAAATACCATCCGCGAAAGAATTAATCTAAGGTCTAAAAATATAGGAGCAGAAGAAATACGAGCACTTGCTAAAATTCTGCCAAGTACAGTTATTAATCACCTTAGTCTAACCAATAATAACATAGGGGATAAATTAAAGGAAAGATTTAGAAGTATTGCTCGGGAAAAAAGTATAGGTTTCTACGTTTGAAATTCAATACTTAATGAAGAGAAGTATTGGGGAACTAGTGAGAACGCTATTCAGTGTTCCTCTTCCCCTTCTTTCATGTCAAATCATAAATAGTCCCTTAAAGTTTTAGGTGTTTTTAAGATGTTTTTATGAATGTGTATTTTAATTCCAATTTAAGATACTTTTTGAAATTTTGTTTAAAGAATGTTAATATAAAAAATGATTATATCCTAATTTGTTAAGTTTGAACAAACGACATATATGAAGAAAAGAATAGGAATACTAACTGTGGGTGGAGATTGTTCCGGATTAAACTCAGTCATAAGAGCTGCTTTTATCAGAGCAAAAAACCTTGGGTATGAATTATTGGGATTAAAAAGGGGAATAAGAGCTCTTGCAAATGATCCTATTGACTTTATAAAACTTACTGATAAACTTTGTAATGAAGACATGTTGACGAATTCGGGTAGTATTATTCTTTCCGACACAAAATGGATGTCATCAACTATAGAATCCGGAAAGTCTATAGAAGACATAAAGAATATGATTCACGAGGGCTATAAAAAACTCGAATTGGAAGGATTGGTTTGTGTTGGCGGGGATGGCAGTCTTCGATTAATAAACGAACTGCTTATTAAAAATGAAAATTTAAATATAGCTTTTATTCCTAAAACTATTGATAATGACGTTAATTATACCGATTATTCCATTGGTTTTCAAACTTCTTTAGAGGTTGTCGTTTCAGCTGTTGAAAATATCAGATCAACTGCAAAAAGCCATGAGAGAGCTATGGTTGTTGAAGTTATGGGAAGAGATGCCGGATTTATTGCAATGTATGCAGGAATAGCTTCAGGAGCTGATATTATTCTTGTTCCAGAATTTAAATATGATATTGAAAAAGTGAAAAACAAAGTAAAAGAATGTTTTTCAAATGGAAAAAATTATTGTATTGTAGTTGTTGCTGAGTCTGTTGAAGATAGTGATTTTAAGCATAATGTGGAAAATGTTGATGGAGTAATGAAATATTCACATTTGGCATATAGAGGTATAGGGCAACATTTGGTGAGTAAAATAAAGGAAACTGGTATTGAATCACGATGCGTCACTCTAGGGCATGTTCAAAGAGGAGGAAAAACTTGTATTAATGATAGGTTACTTGGAACTTTATTTGGACTTGAGGCTATTAATCTTATAGACAAGAAAGTTTCTGGAAAAGTCTTGTTGTTTTCTGAAAATAGATTAAAAACAATGAATATTTCTGATGTAATAAAAAGCGTCAATAAGGTTCTGGATTTAAATAATGAATATGTCAAAGCTGCGAGAAATTTAGGGGTCTATATAGGTGAGATATAGAAAAACCATATATTTACTCTTATTTTTATTTTTGCTTGCGGATGAGACTTTTGCGTTTATAAAAAGCGGGATTTGTGATCCTTATTATGCTTCGATAAAATCAAATAAAGCTAATTCTCATAGAGGGCCTGGAAAAGAATATAAGATAAGTTTTGAATATATTCAAAAAGGGATGCCTGTTATGATTATTGCAAAATATGATCATTGGAGAAAGATAAAAGATCCTTTTGGAAGTGAAAGCTGGATTCATAAAAGTTTACTTTCTTCAAAAAGGTTTGTGATGACGACAAATAATACTTCGGCAAAACTTATGTCCGATTCAAATGATAATTCAAATTTGATTGCACTTATTAAGAAAAATGTAATTATGGAATTGATTGCAGTTCGTGGAAAATGGTGTGAAGTAAAGATTTATAGTGGCGGAGAAAAATATCGGGGGTGGATAAAGAAATCAGATGTTTTTGGTGTATTTGATAATGAAATACGCTGATTTTTAAGGAGAAATATAAATGAATGCAAAAAAAGAAGATTTGTTGATACTTCCTCTCGGAGGGCTTGAACAGATCGGCGCTAACTGTACTATGATTGGAAATAATAAAGAATGGATTATAGTTGATTTAGGAATAGCTTTTTATGATAAGCTTGGAATAGAAATTTTAACTCCGGATATATCATTTCCAGAAAGTGTAAGGGACAAGATAAAAGGTTTGTTCATAACTCATGCTCATGAGGATCATATTGGAGCGATTCAATACCTTTGGCCAAAGTTGAGATGTCCTATTTATTTAACTGAATTTCCTGCAGCGATTCTGAAACAGAAATTAAAAGATTATTCTTGGAGGGAGGAAGTTGAGATTAATACTGTGAGACCTAAACAGGTTATAAAAACCGGAAGTTTTGAAGTGGAGTTTGTTTCTTTAGCGCATTCTATTTTGGGGGCTTGTGGAATTTATATAAAAACGCAAGCTGGAAACGTTTTTCACACGGGAGATTGGAAAATTGACGAAACGCCACTCCTAGGAGATTTTGTTGATGAAAAAAGGCTAGAAGAAATCGGAAAAGAAGGAGTAGATTGTCTTCTTTGTGATTCAACAAATATATTGACTGAAGATCAAATAGGATCTGAAACAACCGTCAAAGATGCTTTGTTAAGGATTATACCAAAATATAAACACAAAAGAATAACAGTGACTTGCTTTTCTTCGAATGTTGCAAGATTAGAGACTATATTTAGCGTTGCTAAAAAACTCGGAAGGAAAGTTGCGATTATTGGAAGATCAATGCATAAGATGCTTGATGCTGTTTCCGAAACTTCTTATTTTTCAAAGCAATTTAAAGATAATGTTAATTCAATATTGACAGATGAAGAAGCAGCAAGTATGCCTCCTGAAAAAGTCTTAGTGATTTGCACAGGTTCTCAAGGGGAAGCTCGTTCTGCTTTATTTAGATTAGCTAGAGGGGAAAATAAACTTATAAAATTAGACAAAAACGATGTTGTTTTGTTTTCTTCAAAAGTAATTCCCGGAAATGAACTTGGAATTCGTGAGATGCAAAATTTGTTAATCAGAAAAGGTGTTGAAATAGTCACAACAGATACAGAAGATGATATTCATGTTTCCGGACATCCAAACAAAGAATCCATAGCTTTGATGTATAAATGGCTGAAACCACGTTCGCTTATGCCTATTCATGGTGATGCAAGAATGCTTTTTGCTCATAAAGATTTTGCAAAAGAATGTGGTATATCCGAAGTATTTGTGGCAGAATCCGGAGATGTTGTGAGTTTCAAAGGAGGGAAATTACAAAAAATAAAACACCATGATGTTATTTTCAACGCTTTAGATGGTGATGATCTGATACCGATTAATTCAAAAGCTATTCGTGAAAGAACTGTAATGACATATAACGGACATATGAGTGTCAGTTTTGTTGTTTCAAATGAAGACAAACTGATCGGATCTCCAGATGTTGTCATAGAAGGTATATATCTGGAAAATACAACAAACGAAAAATTAAGTTCTGTTATATATCAAATAATTTCTACAGAACTTGTGAAAAATTCGGATATAGAAAAATTAAAAATGTCTTGTGAAAATTCATTAAGAAAATTAATCGCAAGACATTTCGAAAAAAAACCTCTTGTGAGTGTTCATATACATAAAGTGTGATAACATATGTTTTATAAGACAATATTTCTGATTTTTACTTTGTTTTCTGCTTCTTTATATGCCACTAAGCTAAATGAGTTAGATTACATTGGTATTAAAAAGTTTGCGAAAAATTTTGGTATTTCACTTGAGATCAATGTGGAATTACTGAGAGGAGGAATGTCATCTTCTTCAGTTTATAAAATTAATTTACCCGAAAAATCGTTAGTTATCAGGATTCTTAGCAAGAATACTCCTATTGAAAATCGGATTTCTGAATTGAATATGCATAAATTCTTATCAGAAAAAGGACTTGCTCCTGAAATAGTATTTACTGATAACGAAAAAAATCCATATATAATTGTTATAGATTACATAAATGGAAGGATTTTTAATCCTAAAACTGACTTAAATAATGAAAATATTCTTAATCAAATTATCCAGGGTTTGCGAATAATACATAATTTCTCCAATACTGATATTTTTCATAATAAACCAATGCTGGAATCTATAGGAGATTCAGTTCAAGGTATTAAAATTAGTAAAAAGAAAGTGCCATCTGAATTTTTCAAGTGGTATGATCAATTGACAGAGGTTTATAAGAAATACAAAACTTCCAAGATTATAATACATGGGGATTTAGCTCCCGGAAATATATTGATTTCTGATGATAAGAAGGTATATTTTATAGATTTCCAAGAGAGCAGGAGAGATTCTGTTTTTGCTGAATTTGGTTATTTCTTTTATGAATCTGGAATAGATGATCCAAAAACTATGAGATACGTCTTGGAAAAATATTTTAATAGAAAAGTTTCGGATTTTGAACTTAAAGCAACCTTATTCTATGTGAAAGCGACAGCTTTTCTGGCCGGGGTATTTAGACTTTGTTGGATTGATGGCAGATATGAATCAGAGGATTTGGATAAAATTATGAAAAATTTAAAAGAAAGCGGAATAAGTTATTTTAAAAAAGGAGATTATGATAAAATAGAATTAGATCAAATTTCTTCCGAAAATAGAGCCAAATATGTGCTTAGTTTTTTTAAAGATTTTGAAAACATGAAAGTAGAGTAGGGTAGATGAAAAAATTTTTGACGATATCAGAAGTAAGAAAAGGTTTGAAAAACAAAGAATTTAGCTCCTTAGAGCTAATGAACTATTATATAGAGCGGATTGAAAGTTATTCAGAGCTAAATGCTTATGTCACTCTGGATAAAGAAAAGGCATTAGAAGCAGCAAAAAAAGCTGATGAAAAAATATCAAAAGGGGAAGAAAAATTACTCTCAGGTGTTCCTATTGCTGTTAAAGATTTGTTTTGTACGAAAGGTATTCGAACAACCGCATGCTCAAAAATACTTTCTGAATTTGTGCCTGAATATGAGTCTACAGTAACTCAGAACTTGCTCAATAATGGAGCTGTTTTTATTGGGAAAACAAATATGGATGAGTTTGCAATGGGATCGGCTAATATAACAAGCTATTTTGGGCCATGTTATTTACCTTTCAGGAAAAAATCCAACAGTGATATGAAATTAGTACCGGGAGGATCTTCTGGTGGTTCTGCAACCGCTGTTGCTTCAGATTTATGTGTCGCAGCTACAGGATCTGACACAGGAGGATCCATAAGACAGCCTGCTGCATTTTCTGGATTAGTGGGTATAAAACCTACATATGGTTTATGTTCACGTTGGGGAATGGTTGCTTTTGCATCATCTTTAGATCAAGCAGGACCTTTGACAAAAACTGTTGAAGATGCTGCTATAATGCTGTGTGCGATGGCAGGATATGATGATAAAGATTCAACTTCAGAAAATGTTACTATTCCAGATTATGCGAGTTTTTTAGGACAATCTATAAGAGGAATGAAAATTGGTATTGCTAAAGAATACATTGAAGGATTGAATCAAGAAAATTTAGATTTATTTGAAAAGGCAAAAAATTGGTTGGTATCTGCCGGTTGTGAATTAATTGATATATCTTTAAAAACAACTCCTTATGCACTTCCTGCATATTATATCATAGCTCCTGCCGAAGCTTCCTCGAACTTAACAAGATATGATGGGGTGAGGTATTCAAGGCGAGCTGAACATTATAATGACATTAATGAGCTTTATATCAATTCCAGATCTGAAGGGTTTGGAGAGGAAGTGAAAAGAAGAATACTAACGGGAACATATGTGTTGTCTGCAGGGTATTATGATGCTTATTACACTAAGGCTTTAAAAATTCAGAAAATGATAAAAGAAGATTTTAAAAATAATGCTTTTTCCAAAGTAGATCTGATTTTAACCCTAACAACTCCAAACACTGCGTTTGGAATAGAAGAATCCGCAAAAATGACACCTGTAGAAATGTATTTAAATGATATATTTACGGTTAATGCGAATATAGCCGGACTTCCTGCTATGTCTATTCCTGCTGGATTATCAAACGATGGGTTGCCTATGGGAGTTCAATTGATAGGTAATAGATTTGGAGAAGTAAATATATTTAAAGCTGCAAAGATTATAGAAGAATCTGCTGATTTTGAAAAATTAAGAAAAGATATATTAACTATATACTAAATAAAACTGGAGAATTTTATGGATAATTTAATAAAAGGATGGGAAGTTGTTATTGGACTCGAGGTGCATGCGCAGATTTCCACAAAATCGAAATTATTTAGTTCAAGTCCAACTAATTTCGGTTCAGATCCGAATACTCAGGTTAGTTTTTATGATGCCGCAATGCCCGGAATGCTTCCTGTTTTGAATGAAAACGCTATAGATCAGGCTATTAAATCCGGATTTGGAATAAATGGAAAGATAAATAAAATCTCCAGATTTGATCGGAAGAATTATTTTTATCCTGATCTTCCATCTGGATATCAGATTTCACAATTATATTATCCGATAATTACAGACGGATATCTTGAAATCGAATTGAAAGATGGCTCTAAAAAAATTATCAATATTGAAAGAATTCATATAGAGCAAGATGCTGGAAAAAGTATACATGATTTATCTCCAGATTTTTCTTATGTTGATTTGAACAGATCCGGAGTTCCGTTGATGGAAATAGTATCAAAACCGGATATGAGTTCTTCTTATGAAGCTATGCAATATGTTAAGAAACTTCGCACAATTTTGAGATATATCGAAACTTCGGATTGTAATATGGAACGTGGAAATTTGAGAGTTGATGCCAATATATCGATTAGAAAACCCGGAGAAGGATTCGGAAATCGTGTGGAAATTAAGAACATAAATTCTATAAAGTTTTTAGGACAGGCTTTAGATTATGAAACGGAACGTCAAATAATAGCTAAAGAATCCGGGGAAGAGATTATCCAAGAAACAAGGCTTTTTGACTCTAACGCAGGAGAAACAAGATCAATGAGATCAAAAGAAGATGCTGCAGATTATAGATATTTCCCTGATCCTGATTTGAAACCTGTTATATTATCAGATGAAAGAATAGAAAAACTAATGGCGACTATGCCTGAACTTCCTGACTCCAAAAAAGAAAGATTCATAAAAGAATACGAAATTTCTGAATCTGATGCAAATGTGTTAATTGAGGATAAGAAAATCGCAGATTGTTTTGAAAAGATCGTTGCTTCATCAAAATTTTCCGCTTCAGAATCTGCAAAATTGATTGCCAATTGGATGATTGGTGAATTCTTTGCTCTTTTAAATAAAGAAGGAAAAGATATCGAAGAAGTCGAATTCCCTGTGGAATATATTGCTGAATTAGTTGATTTGATTATTGATAAAACAATATCAGGAAAAATTGCAAAAACAGTTTTTGCTGAAATGGCAGAAACCGGAAAATCTCCTGCTAGCCTCGTTAAAGAGTTGGGACTTGTTCAGATTCAAGATGAATCTGTCATTAAAAGTGTTATTGAGAAAGTTTTATCGGATAATTCAAAGCAAGTAGAGCAATATAAATCAGGAAAAACACAACTATTCGGATTTTTTGTTGGGCAATCTATGAAAGCTTTACATGGAAAAGGAAACCCAGAAATGGTAAACAATATCTTGAAAGAGTTACTGATTTAAATTATTACAAGCCATAAATTAACCAAAAATTAATGTAAATTTGATAAAATATTATCAGAAAGTTCTTGGTTTTTGTTTTTAATGTTACTGAACAAGGTTGGTATTTTTGTCTCTGCAATTTTCTTCTTTTGTGAGATAGTTATTTCTGCAGAAAATACAGAAGTTGAGGTAGAATACCAAACAACTCTTCCTGATTTCAAAAAAGAAAGGGGAATAATTTGTGGAGATATAGATGATATTTTGAAAAGAAAAACTTTGATTGTTTGTTCTAATAAAGATACCAACAGGCCATTATTTTTGATGAAGAAAAAGAATAAAAAATTTGATTTAACAGGTGAAGATATAGAGTTAGCAAAGAAAATTGCAAAAGCTTTGGGAGTCAAATTAATTTTCAGATGTTGTTATTCTAGATATGAAGATGTAGTTGATGCGATAAAAAAAGGTGAAGGGGATATTGGAATTTCACATTTATCATATACAATTCATCGTAGTAGGAAAGTTCTTTATACAAATCCTTATGTTGTTGATAAAAAGTTATTTTTAATAAATAGACAAATGTTGGAAACATATAGATCTAAATCAATAAAAGAGCTCATTAAAGATAAAAATTTAACAATAGCTATAGAGGATTCTTCATATTTGGAATTTGCGGAAACACTTTTTCCTAATGCAAAAATTTCTTCAATCTCTGATTGGGATAATAGAATAGCTGGTAAATTGAAGAAAAAAGAAATAATGTTAACACTAAATAGTGAAACAAAAATAAAAACCCTTTTGCGTCGTAATCCCAAATTGTCATTAAATCTTGTTCCTTTGATATTACAAGGTGAAAAAGATTGTATTTCTATGATAGTTAATTTTAAAGGATTGAAACTATTAAATTGGATAAATAAATTCCTTAAAGCAGAGGTTCCCTTTGAAAATATCGATAATCTTATGAAAAAGTATGAAGGTTACATTTATTAAATTTATATTTTTATAACTCTTTATTAATTGAAGAAATTTAATAATTACCTGCAAAGCGCTCTATCACATGAGTTGGAATTTGAGAATAAGGCAATAAGTTTTTATGCGTCATTTTTGAAGATATATTTTCCAAAAGAAATTCTATTTTGTCTTTTATATCTGACTTTTGATCTAAATGTTTTAGAAATTCTCCGGATACTCCTGTCAGTGTCAGAATTGTATCAAATCCGGCTATATTTCCTCCGAGTATATCTGTCCAAAGTGTATCTCCTATCATAGCTGTTTTTTCATTTTTTGAAAGAAATCTCTTAGCAAAATTATATACAGCTGAATAAGGTTTTCCGAAATATATAACTTTTCCTCCCATTTTTTCATAAAATTCACCGATTGCTCCTTGACATAAAACAGGCCTTCTAGTAGAAAATTCGTTTGTTGATATCAATTCAAGAGCAAATAAGTCAGGATTGGCAACTACTAAAGTTTTTTTTAATTTCAAACATGTATCTAATAAGCCTGAGATTTCTTCAAAATCCTGAATATAGTGGCAATCTATGGATGTCAAATTATCCAGGGGTATTATATTTCCAGATTTATCCTTTAAATCATCAGCTATGTATATTTTCTTTCCCGCATTTAAATAACCTACATAAACAAAATCTGATTCTTCAATAGAGTTTGATTCTGTTAATGGGCTTTCTTTAAAAAGATCGTTATTTGGATGAAAAGCTTGGAAATAAGTTTTTGCATTAGGAATATAGTCTTGTAAAGTCTGCTTGAAGGCTTCTCCTGAACTAATAAACAAATCATAGTGAACACTTTCTATCAAACCTTTTTTTAAATAATTTTCTTTGCAAGATTTTGAGATTATTGTTGTGTTGGTTAAGATTATTATCTTTTTTCCTGAATTTTTCATTTTTCTCAAAAGTTCTAATGTACCATCGAAAAATCCACTTCCATCGTATAATACTCCATACATATCAATCAAGAAAGCATCATAATTTTCATATATATTTTCTAAATTTTTTTCAAACATTATTTCAACACTTCGTAGAGAATCTATAGGTTCATCTTACATTATAAAACTTCGAATTTCATCAAATAAATCTTTTGCTCCAGATAAAAATATGAAAATCCCTATAATAGTGATTGCTATGATTCCAAAATATCTCAAATTTGAAATCTTTAGATTCTTTTGCTTTGTCATTTTTAAATATAAAAATGTTGGTAAAAATATGGCAATTATCGATAGGATCATTCCCGAAATATTTAATACTTTAATAAAGGCGTTAGGTATTAATATTGCAACAAACATCGTAGGGAAGATTGTTATGATTGTTGAACATAATGTGGAAAATTTTTGTTTTAATTTTCGATCTGTAACATTTTTCCATTCATCAAAAATCGCGACACAAACCCCTATGATGGAAGTGAAAAGAGCTAGTATTGATATTATCCAGGATACAGTTTTGATATAAGCGCAATTTGAAATATTTGTTAAACACGATATTAACTCAGACAATTCAACATTGTTTTTTATCATCTTTTCGAAAAAGCTTATATTATTAGAATATATGACTGAAATGACACAAGCTACCCAAGAAATATATACAATGGCTGGTATTAAACTTCCATATAAACAAGCTCGTTTGATTAATTTCCTGTCATTATCGACGAATTTCGTTAATGAATGCAATGATCCTTGAAATCCAAATGAGGTAAATACTATTGGCAGAACAGATGATATCGCAGAGTAATCAACATTAGAAAGTTGTATTTCAATATTTTCAAATTTAAGATTTTGAAAAAGTTTTATTATAACAACAAAAAGTGTTATGAGTAATAATACAAATAGTTTCTTATTGATATAAATGATATTTATTCTTGAAACCAATATCGATATGATAAATATCGATATTATTAAAATAATCCATTTCAGATCAAAATCAAAAAATGTTTTTAATAAAGATGCTGCTCCATATAAGTATGCTGACATTAATGAATATGATAATAGCTTTAATGATACACTTCCTATTTTCGAAGCTGAGTTTCCACTGAAAAACTTCCCAACGTCTCTTAATGAAAAACTCGAATCAGAATTTATATTAAGATCAGTTCGTATTATAGCTGTGAAATAAGTTAGCCAAGCAAAGAAACACATAACAATGAATGTGAAATTTACCCCATATTTAGTAAGGAATATAGGCAAAGATAACATTCCAGAACCGATAGCTGTTCCAGCTAATAAAAATATTGCGCTTAATTGTTTTTTCATACTAATAACCTTTCTTTTAATAATTGATAGTGATTACGTGAAAATAATTATTAGTATCAGGGATTTTTAAATTGTGGGATAAATTAGTAGCTTAAAAATATGATACTAAAATTATATCGATAACATATAATAATAATTCATAATCATACCTAAAGCCATATCTAATCTTTTTTAGAATAACACGTTTCTAAAAATCTTGCAATGATTTTAAATTATATCCAGGCTTTGAACAAACTCGTTAAGAACAATAAATATCCCTATAGTTCTAAAGAAAACATAGGGATATATTTATCTAATTTTATTACCAAGGAGTTTTTAAAGATTTTGTAGAAATTTCAGAAGGATTTTCTGGAATCGTGGTCAGAGATCCGTCTCCCATTGCTCGATGTACTATTTCTTCTTCACTCTCAATCACACTGTGTAATCTACGACCAATCCAGTTATCGCGATCTATTTGCAAAAAGCTACATAATTTAAATCCAACAGGTAAAGGTAGTTTTGTATTATTCGAAAGGTTTGTAAATACCGATATTGCATAATCACGGGTATCAAAAAAATCGTTTATAATGTTCTCTTCCTCTCCTTGCAATTGCTCAACAAAACCACATTCATCATTAGATTGATACGCGCAAATATATGACCAATTAGGTATATTCATTTCTCCTAAAGGATATTCGGAATCCAGCAATTCAATATTTTTGTTACCTTTTTCATCCATTACTCCTATTATATAAGTTGGTTGAGAGACATCCTTCATAGCCGGACCTCCTATTAAAAGTTGCAGTTTTTTTAGAGTAAAATATTCCGGAATATTTTCGAAGATATATAAATTATATCCCTCATAAATACGCTGATTATTCACATATTGTTCCGCGTCTTCTTCATAATCCATATCATCTATTTGACAAAACATGGATAAATTTTTTGTATTATTTCCTGAGTTTTTGAAACATATTCGTTGAAAGAGCACCTTACATTCATTGTTTTTTTTCTCCCAATAAGTCATAACAGGACAAGGTTTACTGTTATCAAGAGCGGTATCAATCTTTTCTTTTAAGATACCATATTGAGAATGAGATACTTGCGCTGATGCATTTGCTTGGGATGCAATTAGCGCCCCGCTTATAAGTATATAAAATACTTTTAATAAATTAGACATTTTTTTAGTCCTAAATTTTATAACACAACATGGGGTTATTTTAACATAATATTTGTAATGATACAATAATTTGATTTCAATATATGGTATAATTTTGCAATATATTAACAGTTATATCCGAATTCGCTATATATTATTTTATTTTGGATATCTGAAATTGCCTTTTTTACATAATTTACAGTGTTTGGGGGAAGGTTATTTATATCAAAGAGCGAAATTCCGCCGCATTTGTGAGGTTCGTTATTAAATAATTCTCCAGAATATTCTGAGCAATTAAAGAAGATATCTATATTTTGTCTGCCTGGAGTTATTCTGTCCATCACATATATAACTTTTAAGTTTTCAGGAAGGATTTTTATGTTTGCTTTCTCTTCAGCTTCTCTGATCATAGCATCTGTTGCCTTTTCATTCTCCTCAACATGTCCAGCAATCAATGACCAATTGCCATCTTCAAATTTTGTGTTTTGACGAAGAGAAAGGAGAATTTTATCTCCTTCTTTCAAAATCAAATAAACACAGACATAAGATCTAAGTTTATTTCCATTACTTTCCTGCATCTATTTTCTCTTTTCCAAAGTATGGTATCAAAGCTTCCGGAATTTCAATAGAACCATCTTTTTGTTGATAATTTTCCATAACAGCAATTAAACAACGTCCAACAGCAATTCCAGATCCATTTAACGTATGAACAAATTCGTTTTTATTAGTTTTTTCGTTTTTGAATTTTGTGTTCATTCTGCGAGCTTGAAAACTATTGCATCTTGAACAACTTGAAATTTCCCTGTACTTATCTTGTCCAGGCAACCATACTTCAAGATCATATGTTTTTTCTGATGAAAATCCCATATCTCCCGTTGAAAGAACAACTGTTCTAAATGGAAGATTAAGTCTTTTTAATATTTCCTCTGCGCATTCTGTCATTCTTTCATGTTCTTCAACTGATTTATCTGGAGTTGTTATGCTGACTAATTCAACTTTCCCAAATTGATGTTGACGTAACATTCCAGCTGTGTCTCTTCCTGCAGATCCTGCTTCTGAACGAAAACATGGAGTGTATGCAGTATATCTGAGTGGTAATATTTTTTCATTTAAAATTTCACCATTATGAATATTTGTTAATGATGCTTCTGCTGTTGGGATTAAATATGATCCGATAGTGGTTTTGAATAAATCTTCTTCAAATTTTGGAAGCTGTCCAACTCCAAACATTGCTTTTTGATCTAATATCAAAGGAACATAAACTTCTGTATACCCATTTTCTTTTGTGTGTATATCCAGCATAAATTGAGCTAAAGCACGTTCTAATTTCGCAATCTCAGAAAACAAGAAAACAAATCTAGAACCAGCGATTCTAGCAGATTTATCAAAATCCATCATTCCCAATTTTGCACCCAGTTCATAATGTTCCAATGGTTTGAAATCAAATATTTTTGGAGTTCCAAAGCGTCTTATTTCAACATTATCATTTTCATCTTTTCCAATAGGACATTCGTCAGATGGTATATTCGGAATTGTACACAACAAATTTAAATAATTTGTTTTTGCTTGATTAGATAATTCTGTTAGTTTGGTTAATTCTTTTTTCAAAAAATCCATTTTAGATTGAAGTTTACTCGTATCTTCTCCCTTTGATTTTGCTTTTCCGAATTCTGCTGAAAAAATATTACGTTGCTCTTGAATTTTTTGAAGTTCAGTTTGTAAATTTCTTGATTTTTCTTCAAGTTCTAATAACTCTTTTTCTATCAGCGGTTTGTTTCTGTTTTTTAAAGCATTATCAAGAACGCCGGGATTTTGTTTCACGAAATTTATATCAATCATTTTTTTGCTATATTTTAAGAAAGCTTGTTGTTATCTTTTAAGTATAGCATGAAAATACCAAAAAAGAATAGGGCGATAGATAAAATTTGGCCAACAGTTAATGTTATTGAGTCAAAGTATGTGTAGGTTTCAACATCTTTATAGAATTCTATGGCAAATCTTGCAGATGAGTAGATGATACAAAACAAAGCTGTGATTACTCCTGTTCCTATTGATTTCAAACCCTTTGTTTTGAATACTACAAATAATATTAAGAAATTAAAAAAACCTTCAAAAAATGACTCAAAAAGTTGTGTAGGATATCTAGGCATGTGATCTACCATAGAGAATATAACAGAAAAATTATTTGTTGATATTTTTCCATATAATTCTTGATTCATAAAATTTGCTATTCTTCCGATTCCAATTCCAAAAGCTCCTGCTATAGAGAATATATCCGCAAACAATTTCCATGAAAATTTGTGTTTTCTCATGAAAAGGTAAGTGTAAATTGCAAGGGCTATAACTGATCCATGGAAGGAAAGTCCTCCATTTCTCAACATAAATATTTCTAAAGGATGTGCAATATAATACTCCAAATCGAAAAACAAAACATGTCCTAGCCTTGCCCCAATTATTATGTAAATAATAGCCCAAAACATGAAGCTGTCGAATTTTTCTTTTGAAAGGACATAAAATCCGTTAGTTCGTAAGTTTCTCAAAATCCAAGTTGCTATTGCCCATGATGAAAATAATGCTGTTGCATATATAATTCCATACCAATATATTCCCCAATTTCCTATTGTAAATGCAATAGGAGAAATAGACCAAACCAACATAACTATTAACAAACATTTTTCAATCTTAATATATATTAACATAATAACATGATTTTTTAAAATTCCAGTAATAGAGGCTTATTTAGATTGATAAGTGATTTTTTAAGCGTATAAAAATTCCTAAAATTTTATGGGACTTTTTAGAGTTTGACAGGTATGAATCAAGTTGTATATTCTGAAATTAAGAACGCATAGGATTGTTTTGTAATTATATTTCTCAAAAATATTGACAATCACATATACACAATATATAATAAATATATTGTTAGATTTATGAAAATCTTAAAATTATTACCAGTTATGCTTTTGTTAAATTGTATAACTATATGTGAAACTTCATTAGCTGAAAATATTTTGCTTTATACAGCTTCGAATCCTACTTTCTTTAATACAGATCTTGATGATTTGAAATATGATGTAGAGGAAAAAATAAACACTCCTTTGACTGAAGATGAAAAGGATGCTTTTAATAATAAGCATTTCTCTTATGAAGAAGATGATGAAAACTCTCGTTTTACTGAATTTTGCAAAAAACGAAATTCTCATTCTTTAAGGAATCTAATTGATGAATATAAATCTTTTGCTGATAGTGAAGATTCTAGCAAATGGGATTTATCAGATTATATTCCGATGAGAATAAATTTTTTATCTAAGTTCTTTTTGAAAAAGTTTTTAGAAATAAATGAAATACTTATTCCTGTTGATCAGATACAAGGTAATGAATCTGAACTTTTTGAAGATCAGGAAAAAATAAAAACTTCATTAAAAGCAAAAGGTTATGATGATAAAAAAATCGAAAAAATATTTTTCCTAATGAATTTTTTGGCTGAAAGATTTAATGAATTTATGCCAGGTTATTATCCTATCCGAGATTACAGGAATATTATAAGCTGGGCCTTAGCATATGATCTAGAATGAAATGTTTGGTATCCGTGAGTATGGTACGCTTGATATTATACCATACTCACGGGTGCCTTCAAAAAGCTTGAATTCTCAAAAATGTATAAATCATCGCCACAGGAATTCTATAGTGCTTTCGGTAGACATAAAAATTATAAAATTAAAGAGCCTCTGTTAGTTAGTTTTAACTTACTGAATATAACATTTTCTGGTGTTCTTAAGTCAATTTTACTGACTGTATTTTTATTTATTTTTCCTGTTTTCAGTATAGTTGATAAAATTTCTAAGGCTTTCTCTATTTCTGTTTCAGGAAGCAAGACTTTTATTCCTGAAAGAATGATATTCCAACGCCTTTCTCGAATATAAGTCAATGAATCAAGGTTATCTCGCAAATCTTTGTATTGAGAAATAAGATCTAAAATATATTTCACGTTGAAGTTTGCGTTTCCTCCAGAGATTATAGGAATATTAGGGAGTCTAGTTTTTATTTTTTCAATGAGATTTCCACTTTTATCTATCAGAATTGCTCCTGACCCATTTTGAAATATAGCAATTGGTGTTCTTTCTTTTATTTTTATATTAATACTATTTGGGAGAATTTTTTGAACAACTACAGATTTTACCCAATTGATTTTGGAAATATTAGAAAAAATTTTCTGAGTTGATAATTTAAGTATACACTCTCCTTTTGATATTCCTATGTTTTCAAAAATCAATCTTTGAGTTTTTTTATTCGCTCCAGAAATATTTATATGATCAATTGAAAAACCCATAGTTTGAGGTATGGAACTATGGATAAAAGTAAAAAAACTATATATATAATTAGAAAAAGAATAAATCCCGCCACCTACGATGAGAAGCAATAAAAGATATTTTACAAAATATCTCGAATGTTTTTTCTTATGTTGTATACGTTTCTTAACCATAATTTTAATTGTTTTTTAGTTTTTCTGCCTGATCAAATTCTATTAATTTATCGATTATTTCATCGAGAGCAGAACCATCCATAATTTTATCTATTTTATATAAAGTTAAGTTTACTCTGTGATCTGAAACTCTTCCTTGCGGAAAATTATATGTTCTAATACGTTCTGATCTATCTCCTGATCCGACTTGAATTTTTCGGTTTTCAGATCTTGAAGATTCTTGTTTTTGCTTCTCATTTTCATAAATTTTTGAACGAAGAATTTTCATTGCTTTCGCTTTATTTTTATGTTGAGATCGTTCATCTTGGACTGCAACAACAGTACCTGTCGGAATATGAGTAATTCTCACAGCACTGTCCGTTTTGTTCACGTGTTGACCTCCTGCTCCTGATGCTCGATAAGTATCAATTTGAAGATCATTTTCATTTATTTGAATATCAACTTCTTCAGCTTCAGGAAGAACAGCAACAGTTGCTGCAGATGTGTGTATACGCCCTGACGCTTCTGTTTCCGGGACTCTTTGAACTCTATGAACACCTGATTCGAATTTTAAGCGAGCGAAGACTCCTTTCCCTGATATACTCGCACTTGCTTCTTTTATGGATCCGATCCCTGTTCCTGATAATTCTAATACTTCAAATTTCCATCCGTGAATAACTGCATAAAGTTCATACATTTTGAATAAATCAGCAGCAAAAAGTCCAGCTTCATCGCCCCCTGTTCCTGCTCGAACTTCCAATATAGCACCTTTCTCATCATCTATATCTTTTGGAAGAAGGAGTATTTTTATATTATTTTCAATTTTTTCAAGTTCTTTTTTCAATTCAGGTATTTCTTCTTCCGCCATAATTTTGAGGTCTTTATCTTCAGATGAATCAGCTATTTCAAGAGTTTCTTCTAGTTCCTTTGTTTTTGCAAAAAATAACTTTATTTCCTTTGCTAAGTCTGAAAGTTCTGCAAATTCCTTTGATAATTTAACGAATTCCTTTTGATCAAATTCTTTTTGAGAATTCAAAGTTTCTTTGACATTTTCATATTTATCCAGAATAGATTTTAATTTTTCTTGAAGTTCATTCATATTTAATCTCGTACTAGTGAAGATAGAGTTTTTGATACCAATCTTATTTCTTTTCCAAGGTTATCGACAACATATTCTCTGTTCATAAATCCATTTTTAATCATATTGTTTAAAGAATTTTCTATCTCAGTTAGTTTAGAAACAACATCTGAAGTCACGTTGTTTTTTTGCAATTCTAATTGATTTTCCCTAATAGCTTTTACAATTTCCTGATGTTTTGAGACGGCATCAACCAATTGGGTTAATTTACCTGAGAAGTCTCTTTGGATATCTAAAATTGAATTTCGATTAGCTTCAAATTCTTTTAATTGATTTTGGAAAACATAAATTGTTTCTATAGTTTTTTCGAGAAGTGCCATAGAGAAAGCAGATCCATGATAACTTAAATCCTGTTCTCTAGAGTTGAAAGTTATGGAGTTTTTAACTAAATATTCTTCTATTTTATCCAAAAAATCATCAGCAACTTTTTTTTGATTAATATTTAAAAATCCTAAAATCAGAGATCCTGACAAACCAAAAAGAGAGCATCCAAATGCTGTTCCCATTCCGGAAAGAGGTATTTTTAAACTTTCTTTTAATTTCAAGAATGATTCTGCTGCATCCATTGCATCAATTCCGAGATTATCTATAATATTAGCAACATTTCCTATCGTATGCGACAATCCCCAAAAAGTTCCTAGAAGACCGAGGAATATCAAAGAGCCTGAAATATATCTTGAAAAACTGCAATATTCGTCTGTTTTCTTTTCAATTGCAGAAAGTATGATCTGTATCTTGTCTTGATGAATAATTTTTCCATTATTGAGATAAATATAAATCGGAGATATTAGATTAGCTTTTTTTGAAATAGGATGTTTTTGTGACAATTTTTCAAATTCATTATTAAATGAGACAATTCTGTGATAAACAAGGATAATTCCAAACAAAAAAGCAGATATTATAATAGAATTAAGGTAAATGTTATAGCAAAAAGCATTTTTTAAAATATCACAAAGATTGGAAATTAGCAAGAATATAAATGATAAAAAAATAGAAACACGTATTAAACAATATTTTGCGGAAAGCAATTTCACAACATCGCCATATACAAAGACAATATACTTATATGATACAATGCTACTCAGTGTTTTTCAATTTATAAATTCAAATTTTTCTGTTTCCAATTCTCGCCGTTATATCGATGTTTCGAACATCGAACATCATATCTTGCGTTTCCCTCTAAAACGGTCTGCTCTCCATTCAGAACAACGTTACCTGCTGAATCAAGTCTTATAGAATATTCTGCTTTATTTCCACAAGGGCATACAGCTCTTGATTTGATAGGTAAAAAGGCTATATGAGGATCAGTTTGTTTTGTATAAAACCACTTACTTCCAGAAAATAAATTGTCAAACACATCAACTTTCAATCCAAAAAAACATATGTTAACATTTTCTAAAGAACCAATAAAAGTCCAAAGATTATTAAGAATATCTGCTGAAATAAATTGTGCTTCATCAAAAAATATATACATGTGTTTTTCGAGATTTGTGTTTAAGTACTCTTGTATAATATGGCAAATATTCTCTCCATCTGATATTGGAAATTCGGATAATGAACCGAGTATATCTCTTGATTTTATTTCTCCTTCTAAAGATATTGTATCCCGTTTAGGGGCGAATGCTAAAACTACATTTGAATCATCAGAAGCTAATTTTTCATAAGTTTTCATTAACAAGCAGGTTTTTCCGGAATACATAATTCCATAAAAATAAGTCATTTTATTCTCATTTATTGCTCTTATAATACCATAGTCAATACCCATATCCGGAAGAGAAGCCGTTGAGATTTTTGAAAAGAAAAAAATTGAGAATATTAATGATAAATATTTTTTCATTAAAAATTGTCCAATCTATCTATGCATAATCTATAGTACTACGAGAAAAGTTCCTTAGTCAACTCCATATTATGATTGTTTTTTGTGTTTTTAGCATAATACCGTTGACAGATTTGAAGTTATTTGATAACATTATTTAGAAATTTTGTTATTAGGTTAGTATATGAGTACGTCCTTTATGAGGTCTTCTGACGTCGATAAAAAATGGATACTTATTGATGCTGAAGGTATGATTCTTGGAAGAATGGCTGTTGTGATAGCCAATATACTTCGTGGAAAGAATAAGCCTTATTTTACTCCAAATGCAGATTGTGGAGATAATGTTATTGTTATAAACGCCGATAAGGTTGCATTTACTGGGAAAAAATTAAATAATAAAATGTTTTATTGGCATACGGGATATCCGGGAGGAATAAAAAGCCGTAGTATGAAACAATTAATGGAAGAACCTCGTTCTGATAGAATGGTCATGAATGCTGTCAGAAGAATGATGTCGAAAGGTCCTTTGAGTCGCAAAATCCTTTCTAAGTTAAAGGTTTATAAAGGTGCGGAACATCCGCATGTTGCTCAAAATCCTGAAGTTTTAGATGTTGCTAAATTGAATAGTAAGAATAGTCGGAGAATTAGATCGTGATTGAAGATATTAATATCGCAAATGAGCCTGTGAAAAGAGAACAGAAACTTGATGCTCAAGGAAGAGCTTATGCAACGGGAAAAAGGAAGAGTTCTATATCAAGAGTTTGGATAAAGCCTGGTTCCGGAAAAATTTTAATTAATGGCAGGGATCAAGATACTTATTTTGCCAGAGCAGTTCTTCGTATGTTAATAGCCCAGCCATTTGTTATAACAAGTAGGGAAGGGCAATATGATGTTTACTGCACGGTTGTTGGAGGTGGTTTATCCGGACAAGCCGGGGCTATACGTCATGGTATAAGCAAAGCTCTTGATGCTTTCGAACCTGACTTGCATGGAATTTTGAAAAAAACGGGATTCCTGACACGAGATTCGAGAGTTGTCGAGAGAAAGAAATACGGAAGAAGAAAAGCACGTAGAAGGTTCCAATTCTCAAAGAGATAATTTATATGGGATTTTGCTCGAAAATGAAAAGCTTTGCAATGCCTCTTATCTTTTTAGGGGTATTGCTTTTTTCTTTGTTTTTTGCTGATTTTATATCAATAAACGTAAAATCATTTTTGTATTCAGTTAGCTTATCCATTAAGAATATATTAATTTTTTGTTTGCCATTTATTATATTTTTCTTGGTTTTTTCTTCAATTTCAAAGCTAGGAGCAAGAGCTTTTCGTTATATAGCGATAATAATTTCACTTATTTGTTGTTCGAATTTTTTGAATACTATGCTTTCTTATCTTTCCTCTGTTAATTTATTAAATTTCGATTTAAATACATTGAAAAGTAAAGCTGGGATGGATTTGAAACCGTGTTTTGTGTTAGAATTAGAAAATATAATTTCAAATGATTTTTCTCTTTTGTTTGGGGTTTTATCTGGATTAATTTCTGGTATATTTGCACCTAATTTAACATCGAAAATTTCTGAGTATTTTGACAGATTTACTAAGATATTTTTCAAATTTCTTATACCCGTGATGCCTTTTTTTGTTATGGGAACTATTTTGAAATTGGAACATGATGGGATCTTGCAATCAATTTTCAGACAGTATTTTCCTGTATTAATCATATTTTTAATTTCTGCTTATGGAACGGCATTTATAGAATTCATATTGGTTTCTAAATTTAATTTTTCCAAACTGGGTTTTTATCTAAAGAATATTTCACCGGCTGTAATAACTGCATTTGGAGCGATGTCAAGCGCTGCGGCATTGCCTCTTTCAATAAAAGCTGCAGAGAAAAATTTGAAAGACAAAAACAATGCGGGAATAATAGTTCCTGCGACAGTGAATATTCATCTTGTTGGGGATTGCTTTTTCATACCAATGATCGCTCTTGCTGCCATGAAGTCTTTTGGTGTAATGGAACCGACTTTTGATCAGTATCTCATTTTTGCATTGCATTTTGTTTTGGCAAAATTTGCCGTAGCAGCGATTCCTGGGGGAGGTGTCTTGGTTATGTTGCCTGTTATGCAAAATTATCTTGGTTTGTCTTCTGATATGTTGGCGTTAGTTACTGCTCTCTATATATTATTTGACCCATTGATAACTATGTGTAATGTCCTGGGGAATGGCATCTTTGCAATTGTCTTTGAAAAAATTATTGCAGTTTTTTCAAATAAAGCTTGAAATCAAAAAAAATAGTAGAATTATAATATATAAAGTGTTTTTTTTGACTAACTATGTACTATAAAGTTATAGGTTTGTTAACCATTTCTGCTTTGAGTTGTGCGTCTGCAGAGCATTTTTCAGGATTTAATATATCTGCCGGTGTTGGTATATCCGCTCACAATTCAAATCCTATCTTCGAAAGTCATAGATTGACTAGTTCTGATGCTGTCGCTGATGATATCGTTGATGATGACAAATTGGATGTAAATCCATCTACTGATACTAGGGTTTTGTCCCGAACATTTAGTAACAAATTTTCTAGGAATAAGTCCAGGCTTTTTGAAGGAAATTTATCAGTCGGTTATGGAAAAGTTTTCAAAGACAAAATCTACACAGGCTTGAGTTTGACTTTGGATATGACAAAAAATAGCAAAAAAGTTAAAAATGATACACCTCAGGTTGATTCAACTAATGATTTGTACCCTACTTTTGTATATAGTTCAAATGCAACAGATGGTAACTTTGGAAATATAACACACAAAGTTCGAGGGATCAATCCGACATTGGTAGTTAAGTTTGGGTTGATTTGTCAAAAATTGAATGCTGTGTTTTATGGAAGAGTAGGCGTTCGTCATGTCAGTTCGAAGTTGATATCTCAACATGGAGGGAGTTTGAAACTTTCGAGATTTACTCCTGTTTTGGGATTTGGTTTTGAAAAATATTTGCAGAGATGCCCCAATACGTTCATTCGCTTTGAAGGGGATTATTATTTAAAAACGAAAAAATCAGGACATTTGAAAAGAAATTTTGTCGCAGGAGGAAGTTATGAAAAAATATTACTAACAACCGCAATGTTAGCTGTTTTTTCAAGCTATATAGATAAAGCTGAGGCGAGTACGACAGCAGATAGAATGGCGGCAGCGAGAGCATATGCTGCACAACTTGCGGCGCAAAAGCGATCGACAACGATGACGGTCCCTACGTCTGCAACTATCCCCGCATCGACATTGCCTGCACCACAAAAATCTGCTGATCCTCTTCCACATCAGGAAAGGCCTATCTCTACTAATACAATTACATCAAAAACTATTCCGTCAGCAGCGCAATCCTAAAAACCTGCAAATTCATCAGTACAACTGCAAACGCAAATTCGAACTCTAGCAGATGAAAGAGATGATGCGCGAGCAAAGCTTAGAGGTTTAGCCGCTATAAAGATAGGAGGCGCAGATTTAGGAGAAGATGCAATAGCAGCACAACAGCGTGTTACTGCTGTGGAACAAGCAAAAACATTAGCAGAGCATCAAGTTCAGACTTTGCAACCGCAACTTCAACAACGTTACCAAAACGGAGTTAGTGAAGTTTTAGGTTTTTTGAAAGCTAGAATATACTCAGACACTAGATTAACAACTAATGTTTCGGATTTTATTAAGGCATTGGAACAACAATATGGTCCCCGTGCTGGTTGGTAAAATATGCTGAAAGCTAAAGAGTCTCATTTTGAGGCTCTTTTTTCTTGTATTTAAGATCAAAATGTGTATAATAATTATATAAGCGCTCTTAGCTCAGCTGGATAGAGCAACAGCCTTCTAAGCTGTGGGCCGGGGGTTCGAATCCTCCAGGGCGCGCCATGAGTTTTTCAAGTATTCATAATCTATATTTAATAGTTACACTCTTCATACGTGGAGAATTTTTCGACTTTTTCTGAAAACTTTTGTGAGCAAAAGACTATATAACACAAGTAAATTTCTAGATCATCTCCGGTATGTTGATGATCTAGAAATGATGCTTTGTGACACTAATTTGAAAATAGCTTTTTCTTTTTTTATCCGCCTATATAAATTCCTAAATTTTGAGCTAAGATAATATTAGGATCATTTGGAGTTAAATTTCTCGTTGTTTTTCTTATATCTGAAAGCTTTGTTTTGGAAATCTTGTTATTCAGAATTCCCAGCAAATATCCGCAATCTTTGTTTGCGATCAATTGAACAGCTGTTATTCCGAATTTCTGAGCTAAAATTCTGTCTTCAACAGATGTGATTCCACCTCTTTGAGTATGCCCCAGTATGACAGCTTTGGCATCAAATCCGGCCTCTTTTAATTTTTTAACTATAAAATTAGAAACTCCTCCATAGTCTTTCCTTGAAATAACGTCAGAGAATTTCGTATTTTTATATTTAAACTCATCGAACTCAACTCCCTCTGACACAACTATAATACTATAATCTTTTCCGGAATTATAAACATCTTTAATTTTTGCAATAAGATTATTCATATTACATTTCATTTCAGGGATAATTATCGCGTCTGCACCAATTGCCAATCCTGAACTTAAGGCTATGTATCCCGCGCCTCTTCCCATAACTTCAATTACCATAATTCGACTATGACTTTGTGCTGTTGTTATTATATTTGAAATTTCTTCTTCCACTACTTTTGTTACAGTTGAGAAGCCTACGGAAACATCTGTGTTTGCGATATCATTATCTATTGTTTTCGGAATTGCTATGATATTTAAGGATTGGTCTTTTTGAAGTATATTTTTCATTAATCCGATACTTCCATCTCCTCCTATATAAATCAATCCTTGTAGCTTCAATTTATGATATTCTCGAATGATGGCTTTGTCTCCATCTTCTTTTGATAAAGGATTTCCAAATTTGTCTTTTAAGGCTTTTGTATTGGATTTTAAGATGCTTCCACCTTTTCTTAAAATATCCGGTGTGCATATTTCTTTATTCAAAACAATATAATCTCAGTTTACCAATCCGTGGACTCCATGTTTGAAACCTATAACCTCATATCCCAAATCTGTTGCTTTTTTATAAGTCGCATATATTGTAGAGTTTAGCCCAGAACAATCTCCTCCGGAGGTTAATATTCCTATCCTAGGTTTTTCTGCGGAAATTGCATTTGTTATATTTCCAAATGCAATTAAAAAACTACCTACAATTGTTAAGACAAACTTAAAAATCATTATCCCAAATTACCAGAAATAGAATTATCTTAATAAAATTATAAAACTTTAGAAAACAAAATAATAAAAATTTTACCAAAATTTAAACAAAATTATTTTAATTTAAAATATGTTAAATATCTTTATAATTATGAATTAAAATACAATTTTACCGATCGATGTTGTTTAAAACCATCTAAATATTAAAAAATAACGGTTTAAAAATTATATAAAAAATGTAATTTTTGATCAGATTTTGAATAAAAAAGTTTAAGTTACTGCGAAATTTCCTTTGCCAGGTTCTATTTATGTGATATAATCTCTGGTCTAAAAGATAATGATTGTTAAAAAGTCCCATAAAATTTTAGAGATTTTTTCCGTCAATTTATATATTTTTAATAAACTCCTCCTCGGTTAATATTGGTATATTCAATTCCTGTGCTTTTTTCAATTTTGATCCTGCATTTTCTCCGACTATGACAAAATTAACGTTTTTAGAAATCGAAGTAGCAATTTTAGCCCCTTTTGATAAAGCCAAATTTTTTGCTTCATCTCGACTCATCCGAGTTAACATACCTGTGAATATCAGCATTTTTTTATAAAATTTATTATTTTTATCAAAGGTATTTATGCTTTTATGCGGCAATATCGTTATATAACTTCTCAATTTATTGATAAAATTTAAGTTTATGTCATTGCGGAAAAATGAATATATTTCCTCTGCCATCAATTCACCTAAACCTTCTGTTTCGATTAACTCTTCTTTTTGCGATTCTATTAAATTATCTATATTCTCAAATTTATCTGCCAACATATTTGATATAACTTCTCCGACACCAGGAATTCCAAGTGATGTAATGAATCTCGGCAATGAAACACTTCTTTTAGCATTAATAGCTTGATATAACTTCAAGACTGACACTTCTCCCCATCCTTGCTTTTTAGACAATGGAGAAATTTTGTCATAATCCTCTAACTTAAATATATCAACCGCTGATTTTATTCTTCCTTCTTTATAGAATTCTATGACCTGTTTTTGCCCAAATCCTATAATATCAAAACAATTTTTTGATACAAAATATGAGATATAATTAATTGCTTGTTCAGGACAACTATAATGATTCGGGCAATATAAATCAATCAATTGCGGATATTTTATTAAAGAAACACCACATGACGGGCAAATTAACGGAGGCCGAAAAACTTGATTTTGAGATTTTCTAATTACTCCTATGATTTTTGGAATAACATCCCCGGACCTTAAGATTCTGACTGTGTCACCTATTGATATTGATTTTCTCTCTATTTCCTCAAAATTATGAAGCGTTGCTTTTGATATCATTGCTCCCATGAGATTAACTGGCTCCAAGATGGCTATTGGTGTAATTTTTCCTGTTCTTCCAACACTTACTTTTATATCCATTATTTTCGTTTCTGCAATTTCTGGAGGGAATTTAAAAGCAATAGAATGACGCGGAGATCTTCCAATAAATCCTAATCTATCTTGCAATTCTAGAGAGTTAATTTTAAAAACTGTTCCATCTATGTCATAATTTAAATTTTCTCGCAATTGATAAATTTTGTTGTAATAATCCATTATTTCTTCTATATTATGGCAAATTGCATACTTCGCTGTTGAAAAACTTAATTTTTCCAAAAATTGCATTATATCTGTTTGTGTGTGAAATTTCAAGTTTGAGTTAGTGGTGTTTATATAATATGCAAAAAACTTCAAATTCCGGCTTTTAGTTATTTGGGGATTTAATTGGCGAAGAGATCCAGCAGCTGCATTTCTTGGATTGGCAAAGGTTGGTTCTGCGTTTAATTCCTTGATTTCATTTAATTTTTTAAATGAATCAATAGGCATATATACCTCGCCTCGGATTTCAATTCTTCCAGGATAATCAATTTGATGTGGGATATTAGATATAGTTTTTATATTTTCAGTTATATCTTCTCCAATATATCCATCCCCTCTTGTTGCCCCATAAATTAATTTTCCATTTTCGTATAAAATAGCTGCCGATAATCCATCAATTTTCTGCTCTGCACAAAATTCGAATTTATATTCATCAGAAAGTTTCAAGAATCTTTTAATTCGTTCGATAAAATCTATCATATCATCTTGAGAGAAAGCATTATCTAACGAAAGCATAGGAATTTCATGTTTTATCTTTTGAAAAAGAGTTCCAACAGTTGCTCCCACTTTTTGTGATGGAGAATCAAGAGATTTCAAATTAGGAAATATTTTTTCTATTTCATTCAAACGATTCCTCAGTTCGTCATATTCAGCATCGGAAATTTCAGGATTAGATTCGTTATAATAAAGATTGTCATGCCTTTTTAATTCACTTTTTAGAAAATCCAATTCTTTTTTTGCTTCTTCAATAGATAAGCTGTTAATATCCGATTTTGGCATTTTTATCTCCTTCATCTGAATAATCCTATTTTAGCATAAAAATGTGGAATTTTTATATATAATAAAGTCTCATAAAATTTGGGGGAACTCTGTGTTCAAAAAAGGTATTGCCTGCAAAATAGCCTTTCCAGTTCCTTTTGGTGAAGATTGTACCACAGTAGTTATATCAGCAAATAGTTCATGTTTTAATAGTGATTCCTGAGTTACGACTATAATATTTGAACTGAAATGTTTACTTGAGTCGATTATATATCTCATAATTGGCTTTTCTGCTATAATTTGGAAAATTTTAAGAGTTTTTGATTTCATTCGGGTTCCTTTTCCTACGATTAATATAACGAAATCAATTAGTATAACTCAACACATAAAAACTGATAACATACAATGCTATCACGATGATTTTATAAAATCAAACATATCGCATTATGTAGCTTTCAATTAATATTTAATGGAGTTTATATCATATTCTATTAATAATGAAAATATAGGGAACTTGGAAAAGCTTAGCTTATTTTGAAATATCGATTGTTTTTATCCAATCTTTTACTTCTTCATTTTGAGGTTTTGCCATACGAATCAATTTTGGATCTCCAAAAGCTTTTCCATCCTTCACTGTTGCTTTCGGACAAATAGTTTTTATATCTTCAACTGTTTCTCCCATTTCACTACCACCATGAGTTATAAATGGAATTATAGTTTTTCCGTCAAAATTATGTGTTGATAAAAAAGTCCTGACAGGAGAAGCTATAGTTCCAAACCAACAAGGTGAGCCTATGAATATGATTTTTGCATTTTCTGAATATTCTTTATCGAGAATTATTTCAGGAGTTTCTTCATTTTGAATTTCTTTCCTGGCAACTTCTGTTGTTTCGTTATAATCTTCAGGATAAGGTTTTTGGGGGCTTATCTTAACTAAATTTCCTCCTGTTTCTTCCTGAATATACTTTGCTATTTTTTCAGTATTTCCAGTTTTTGAAAAATACACAATCTGCATATCTCCAGATTTTTCTGCTTGTGAAATTGGGTCTTCTGTATTACCAAATGCTCCAAAAGTAAAACTTTGAAAGCATAAAGTTGCAAAAAGCACATTAAGCGGAGTTGATATTTTCATGATAACCTTAAAATTCTATACATTTTCAGGATAATTCCGAAGTAATATCTTTGTCAATAAGAAGAGGAATTATCAAATAGAAATTGATTATATTAACAAAATATGATATTATTTATCAGATTAAAAGAATATTTTCAATAGAACATGAAATTTAATAGCCTGAATAAAACAATATTATTGATATTTATTGTTGCTTTTCTTTTAATACTTCCTGATATAATTTTTTCATTTATAAATCAAAAATTTAAATTATCTCATGACATAAAGGTGCTGGCATTGATAGTACCTTTGAGTTTTGGGTTAGTAATTAACAGATTTAAATTAATATCATATTTTTGCATAATTATTTTATGTTTGGCTCAAATAATGCAATTTTCTAGTTTGGCATACTTTGGAAATTTTCTTTCTCCTTATTCAGTTTATTTGTTTTTTAGAGAAATCCAAGACACATTTCAAGAAGCAGGAAATGCTTTTTATGATTATTGGTATATTATTCCGCTGATTATTGTTCCTTTTGGAGGAATATCGTATTGCATTATGAAAAATAAAAGAAAATCAATCATAGGCACATTGATATTGCTAATTACATTTTGCTCTTATGGATATAAGTATTATACCAGGCATTTGCCAAGATTTAATCCAAATGGAGTACGTTTTACTTTAGATAATTCTTTTAAGGCATTTTGGGGATATTTAGTTATAGAATATAAAAAATTGCCCGTGAAGGATTATAAACCTTATGAAATTATAGTTATAAAAAGTAGCTTCGAAGAACCTGTGAATATAATTTATATATTAGGGGAGAGTGCTAACTGCAAACATATGTCTTTGTTTAATTATAAAAGAGAAACAACACCTGAATTGAAAACTTTAGTAAAACAATCAAATGTTTATTACACCAAAGGAATATCCGGTGCTATTTGCACTATAGCATCCTGTAAGTTTATGCTGAATTCTTTAAGAGAGGCGGATAACCCCATACAAGCAGCAAGTGACTCGACAAATTTATTTAGGATTGCAAAAACAAATAGATTTAAAACATTTTATTTATCGAATCAATCAGAGCATTTATTGGGTAGTATTTCAGGAATACCTTATATAGATGTATTAAGAACAAAAGACTCTGAAGTCAAGAAATCAGAAAAAATAATGGATGACTTACTTTTTGAAATGATTCAAAGTCAGAAATTTACAAATCGTAATTTTATAGTGATTCATCAAAGATGTATACACACGCCTTATGCAAAAGCTGTCAGTAAAAATTTTAAATTTAAACATAAATTTTCGGGGTCTTTAACTCCTCTTATTGACGAATATGATAATGCTATGCTTTATAACGATCATATAATATCTTCTTTGTTTAACTATTTTAACAAACAGAAAATCGGAAAATTTTATATAATTTGGGCGTCGGATCATAATGATTTACTTGGAGAAAATGGTTCGTTTGGTCATGGGCATGGAACATTAGTCCCTATTACTGCAGATATTCCTGTTATTATTCAAAGCAATGACAAAGAGTTTCTGAATAATTTTAAGAAAATTTATAAGCCCAATCATTATGAAATAACAAAATTTATAGCTCGGTTGCTGGGATATGAAATAGTTAATCCAAATGAAGACGGAGAAACATTTTTTATCTCTGGTGTGGATTTCAATGGTAAATGTGGTCATATAAAATATAAGAAAGATTCTAAAAAGAGAAGAATTGAGTATAATAATGCGGAATAAGTTTAATTTAAGAAACACAATTATCACAATATCAGCAACCTTAATATTAGCATGTTTATTCATGCTTTCAGATTATTTATATCAATTTGTAAATTCTTCTTTTGTTTGCTCTGATAAGTTAAATATATTTAAATTACTTATTCCCTTATGCTTTGGGCTAATTATTAATAAAAGCAAGTTTTTTCCTGTTTTTTGCATAGTTTTTCTTTTCTTTCTCCAAATGATACAGTTTGCCCATATTTCATATTTTGGAAGTCAATTATCTCCTTATGACTTCTATCAGTTTTTTGACGAATATCAAGATGTTTTTCAAGAAGCCAGAAATGTGTATTTCAAATATTGGAAAACTGTTTTAATTGTGATTATCCCTTTTATGTTAATGATTCCGATATTGAAATTCAAAAGCTTCAAGTCGCATTTCGGCATAGTAATACTTTTTGCAACTTTTGGGGGGATATATTATTCCAATTGCTTTATAAGAAATAGCACGGCAAATGAATATCGTTTCACTATTGATAATACATTAAAAAGCTTCTCTTGTTTTCTGGATTTATCATTCAGAGGCTATAATCCAAAATCATATAAACCCTATGTTATAGCGAAAACTTCTTTAAATAACGAACCTATCTTCATAGTTTATATATTAGGAGAAAGTGCAAATTATAGACATATGTCGTTGTTTGGTTATGAAAGGAATACTACCCCTGATTTATTTAAATTATCAAGGGAATCTAATTTTTATTATACGAAAGGTATAGCAGGAGGAATAAATACTAAATCTTCATTAAAATTTATGATGAATGTTATAGGAGAACCTGACAATACCCAGTTATCATACAGTGATACGACTAATTTATTTAAATTAGCAAAAGAAAATGGATTTAAGACTTTCTATATTTCAGATCAATTGGAAGGGCTTATTAGTATTATTTCCGGGAAAAAATATATAGATGAAATAAGAACAGCATCACGGGATAAAAATTTCGATATATATACGGATCAGTATATAATAACGGTTTTAAATCAACAAACTTTCTCCAAACATAATTTCATAGTTCTTCATCAAAGATGTGTCCATACTCCGTATTCAAAAGTGTTTAGTAAAGATTTTTTAAACAGGAGACAATTCTCCGAATCCGAAATTCTGTTATTGACGAGTATGACAACGCTATGGTGTATAATGACTATGTGATATCTTCTTTGTTTAAATATTTTAACAAACAGAAAATCGGGAAATTTTATATAATTTGGGCATCAGATCATAATGAATTTTTAGGAGAGAATGGCCTGTTTGGTCATGGACATCTCAATGAAAGGTGTGCAGATATTCCGGTTATTGTTCAAAGTAATGATAGGGAATTTTTAGATAATTTTAAGAAAATTTACAAACCGAATCATTATGAAATAGCAAAATTTATAACACGATTGCTGGGATACGAAATAATTAATCCGAATGAAGATGGAAAAACGTTTTATATCTCTGGTTCCGATTTTAATGGGAAATATGGTTATATAAAATATAGAAAAGATTCTGAAAAGAGAGAGGTTACTTACTTCAATGAAAAATAATTTAAAAAATATAATAGCTATCAAAAATGCATTTTTTTATTCTTTTAATGGTATAAAATATCTTCTTAAAGAACGAGCATTTAAACAAGAATTATTGTGTGGTGCCATATTGAGTTTTATAGAATTTTTTCGAAATACTTCTTTTGCAATGCTTTTGTATTTATTCTCATCCTTTATGTTGGTATTATTGACAGAAGCTTTAAATTCTGCAATAGAATCTGTTGTTGATAGAATAAGTCTCGAGAAACATGAGTTATCCCAAAAAGCAAAAGATATAGGAAGTGCAGCTGTATTTATTGCTATGTTGCATTTTGCTGTGGTCTGGATTTTATCATTTTTTATTTGAGTATACTATAAATTCATGTGCCGTTCTTTGGCATAGTTAATTGCATTATTTTATAAAATATTGTAAGATTATAGAAATAGTACTTACTTAGGTTGTAAAAATGAAAATATTGAATTGTTTAGTAATGCTTTCATGCATATGTTGTACTCAAGCTGCTGAAAGTCCTCTTGATTCTTCTCGATATCGAACTGTAGACTGCTATTTGGATAATAAAGTTAGAACAAACGGAGTCACACATCGAACATGGGAAGAATCTTATAGGCTTTGGACAAATCCTTCCAAACCGGCAACTCTTGAACAATATAAAGAAGATTTACATCAATTTATTGTATTGCACTATACCGCTGGAGCTTCTCTTAGAGGAACTATAAATACATATAATGAAAGAGGCGTTTCTGCTCATTTCACAATAGACAATGATGGAATTATATATAAGACTGTTAATCCGGATACTGATATAGCATATCATGCCGGAATTTCTTATTTTGCAGGGAAAACAAGTTTAAATTATTATTCAATAGGAATAGAACATATCAATCCGGGATTTGAAAGAACAAATGTTGTTTTTCCTGGATTTTCTGCTCCTCGAAAGCTAACTGGATCTGAAGTTTATTGGTATCCGTTCAGTGAAGAGCAGTTTGTGGCAAGTGTAGCTTTCACACGAGATTTACAAGAACATTATAGAATTCCAGGATATCATGTTGTAACTCATGCTGATATTTTCCCCTTCCAGAAAAAGTGATATAGGACCTATGTGGAATTATAAAAGAGCTTTTGAAGAATTTGGAGTTGGATATTGGCCATCAGAGACACATAAAGTTAATTTAGAGGCTTTTAGAGATCTCAATGATGGAGATTATAAAGATTTTATTTCAATGTTAGGATATGAATCCTGTTCTAGTTCAATCCGAGCTTATCAGCTTCATTATTCAATTTCTGATATTTCGGGAATTTTAAGAGAAAAAACAAAAGAGGATATCTTAAAACATATGATAGCCTTATACGGTTATATTGATCCTATCTCAAAAAGTAAATTCGAGTTTTTTACTTCTAGATTTGAGGCTTGGGCTAAAGAAAATCCTAGTAAAGCCCTTGCTTTTGGTGAGTATATTTCCTTGAGTTAAAAAAAGTCTAAAATTTTATGGGACTTTTTAGAATTTGACATACACGAATCAAGGTATGTATCCTGAAATTAGGAACTTGTAGTAATGTTCACTAACTTAATATATTGCCTACCTTTCGGAAAATAATATAGCTACGTGTCACAAAGTGCGCCCGTGAGTATGGTACCATCAATATTCTACCATACTCACGGGCGCCCCTCAAAAAACAGGATTGATTTATTAAAAAACGCTGTTGGAAACAAAATAGTATTTACAAAACACAATTTAGAAATCCAAGACTAGTGTTCCTTTATAATAAAAATCGCAAAAATCAATCTAGAAGATATCTTCGATTGTTTTTTGACAAATCAGGAACCAACTTTTCGTAAGAAAAGTTATATATTAAACCGTTTTGAAAGCTATAGATGAAGTTGTTACTCTGCTATAGTATTCCAAAACATATTTTATTTAACCTCAACGAAAGTATTTCGAATGAAAGAGCGAAATAATGTTGATTTAAAGAAAAAAGAGTAACTGCACGAAACGTGAATTAGAAAGATGGCCTCACCGGCAAATAGTTGATGACACCGCAGGGGTACCTATAGCGCTTTCGGAAGACATTGTGATATATTATTAATGTAGAGAGGTTGAAAATTTTTGATATAAGTTATTCAAAATCATGATATAATAAATATTGTCAGCTATTTTGCATTTGCAGAAATAACTTAAAAACCTGGTCAGAGTAGGAATACAGCAGCCATATTATTTTATTTTTGGGTTTTGCTTTTTAGCTGACTAATATCGGCATAAGAAATATGACATTTATTAAAGATTGGGAAAATTGGTTAAATTATAAAAATACCATAGAGAAATTATCTGAAAGTGATAAAATTTCACGTTTGGATTTTAAATCCCAGTTTTCTCTAAAAATCAGTATAAAACCTCATTTTGCTCTTGAAGCATTTCATAATAAAAAAGTTAGAAATTTCGATAAATCTGAAACAAAAAAATTTAAATCAGAGAGATTTATTGATTTGCATGGATATACTAGGGAAATTGATAATGTTTTGGAAAAATTTTGCATGAATTGTATCTTGAAAGATTTAAGATTTGTAACGATAATTACAGGCAAAGGTATTGGTATAGTGAGGGAGGCAACTGAAAATTGGCTGATAAAACATCCTGAATTAATTATTGCATTTTCTGGAATTAAAGATTCAATGCAACAAATTGGAGCCTATGCTGTGAAATTGCGAATAAAAAAAATAATGACTTGAATTGAAATCTTTTTTGGAACAGAATTAATTATAGATGGTTTTATTTTATAGGTGACTTAAAATGTTATGTAATTGTTCAACAAAGTGTGATTGCAAATCTGCCGAAATTTTATCAAGATTGCTTGCAAATTCATATGCCTTGCTTTTGAAAACACAAAATATACATTGGAATGTCATTTCTTCTGATTTCAGAGATATACATTTGATGACCGAAGATCATTATAATAATTTATTTAATGCTATTGATGTTATCGCTGAAAGAATAAGAATGATTGGAGGCATAGCTCCTGCAACATTCGAAGAGTTTTCCAAATTAGCGACGGTGAAAGATTCATTGAATGCAAAAAACGACAAAGAGATGTTGGAAGAACTGTTGGTTGTTCATGAGATTATTCGTGATGACATAATGTCAGGACTATCTGAAATCTCAGGATCAAAAGATTATGGGACAGAAGGAGTTTTAGCAGACAGACTATCATTCCATGAGAAAACAATTTGGATGATAAAATCGACGATAGGTTAATATTAGAAATTTCGACCGGATTTGTTTTCGGTCGAATTTGTTTAATTAATAATTATTCCATTTGAAATGGAAATTGTTCTATTAAGCTTTCTCGCTAATTCTATATTATGAGTAGCCATAAATAGAGCTGTGTTATTTTCTTGAATTAGCTTTATAAATAAGTCGAAAACAATTTTCGCAGTATTTGGGTCAAGATTTCCCGTAGGCTCGTCTGCAATGATTAATTTTGGCTTTGTTGCTAATGCTCTTGCAATAGCGACGCGTTGTTGCTCTCCTCCAGAGAGAGTTTTTGGAAAATGGGAAATTCTGTGTGATAAATCGACTTGTTCAAGAAGTTCTTCGGCTATTCTTTTTGCCTCAGATTTTCTTATTCCCTTTATGATTTGAGGAATCATAACATTTTCTAGAACAGTGAATTCAGGAAGTAAATTATGAAATTGATAAACAAAACCTAGGTTTTCTCTCCGTAATTTTGTTTTCTCATTATCAGATAGTTTTAAAGCATTTTTTTCGTTAATTATAATTTCACCAGAAGTTGGAGTTTCAAGTAAAGCAGCTATTTGCAATAAAGTTGACTTTCCACATCCACTTGGCCCTATTAATGCCACACTTTCGCCTTTTGATAACGAGAAATTAACTGCATTTAAGATTTTCAAAACAGTATCTCCCGTTTTAAATCCCATTTTTATATTTTTTAATTCAAGTATCATAAATGATCAATTCCTATTAAGATACTTCGATTTTATCAAATTGAACGCTGTATTTCTATTTCCTTTTCCGAAAATATATAGATTTTCTCTAGCCCTTGTCATTGCAACATAGAGCAAACGTAACAACTCCTTTTCTTCTTCTTTGTATTCAAGTTCAATAAAAGAATCTAGCTCCTCAAATGAATCTTTCTGACTTGGTTTTATAAAAAACAAAGGGGTTTTATGATTTTTGAAAAAAATGTCATTATCAAAAGAGAAAATAAAATCAGTTTTTTGTTTATCAGCATTTAAATCGAAATCCAACAAAAATACTGTGTCTGCTTCAAGACCTTTTGAACCATGAATCGTTGACAATCTAATACGATCTTTTTCTGTGTTTTGGTTTATAATTTGTATTTCTGTTTCTTTAAAATATTTCAAAAATTCAGGAATATTATCAGAATGCTTTTCAGAAAATTTATTGATCTCATCCATAAATCCAAATATGGCATTTTCATCATCTTGCGTTAGATTTTCTGCCAGATTTATTAGATAATAAAAAAATCCACATAAGTCATTTTCATCATAACGTTTAACTATTTGATTAATATAATTAAATTTATTTGGAGAATGAATTTCTAAAATCTCAAATACGGATTTTGTTCTATTATGACAAATTTTAAAAAAGTCATCATTTGATAACGGATCTTTAAAAAAATATGGACTTTTTAAAAAGCAACATAAAGCATAATCATAACAAGGATTTATACAAATTTCCGCAATTGCTAATATGTCTAATATTAAAAAATTATCCTTTAAATTTATTCTATCAGATGGAGCTATTTCTATTCCTAAATTAGTTAATTTATTTATTATATTTTCAGTTAATAAATTTCGACTTCTTGTTAAAATTAGCGAATTTTTCGTTTTTAATTGAAGTATTTTTTGAACTATAAATTGATCAGGATCTTCAATTTCATTGATCTCGATTATTGAGAAATTACCTGACTGTTCTTTATGAAAAGGAATATGTTTTTTATAATTTATAATTCCATTATCCATTGAAAATTCTGAAATTTTTCCTTTAAAAACATCATCAACTATATGCAAGATTTCCGGAGTTGTTCTATAGTTAATATTCAAATAAACCGTTTTAAATTTTTTATTCAAATTATGCAAAGAATCTGAACAAAATTGATAAAATTTTGAAAAAAGTGAATGATCCGCTCCTTGAAACCTATATATAGATTGCTTTATATCTCCAACAACAAATATCGTTTTATTTGAATTTGGATCCATATAAATATCTTCGGAAAAAAGATAAATCAACTCCCATTGAATTTTGCTTAAATCTTGCGCCTCATCAATCATAATAGCTTTGATTTTGCTGCATATTTTTGAAAGCACAAGTTCCTTTGCACAGCTTTCAGTCAATAAATATTTTGTTTTAAAAAGTATATCGAAAAAATCCATTGCATTTTGATCGTTTTTAAATTCTTCATATTTATGAATAATTTGCTTTGTCAATTCTAAAAAAATACAAGTTTTTTCTATAACCTGACTTTTTTTTCTATTTTGAGAATTTTTAAAAATTACTTTAGCCAATTCCTGAGAAATTATACTATTTTGAAATGGTATTCTTTTTCGAATATTTCCTGTTGATTCTAAATATAAATTTTCTAAGTTTTCACTTTTTATGTTTTTCTTAATAAAAAGCTTTTGTTCTTCCGTGAGCTGTGTATCATTCGGAGAATAATTAAATTTTTGAATAAGATGTTTTTTATATTTTTCAATTTCTGGAAAAATTTTAAATATCTCCAAAAAATTAGGAATATGTTGCTGGATTTTGTTTACAAAATCTTCTAATGAATATATGGAAAAGTTATCAGATATTTTCTGTAAAGTCTCTTCATTTAAATCTTGCAAAACCTGATTTTTTATTTCTTGTATAAATTTTAAAAAATCTCTCTCTTCTATAATTTCAAAACTTGGGGATATATCAGCTTCAAGAGGAAATTGTTGAAGCAAACTCTGACAGAAGGAATGAATTGTCAGAATTTTCAAATTTGAAAGATTTTCTTGAAAAGAAAAAAACAGATTTTCAGCTTTTTTTATATTCTCTGTTGTTGGTTCTATTCTTAAGACTTTAGATATATAATTTTTTGTAAAATCATTTTCATTTATATAGAGTTTTTCAAGAATACCAGAAATACGTGTTTCCATTTCAAAAACCGCCGCATTTGTGAATGTTATGCAAAGAATTTCTTCAGGTTTAATTCCAAAAAATAGTGACTTTATATAACGATCTACCAAAATTTTAGTCTTTCCGGAACCAGCGGATGCAAAAACGAAACTGGATGAAGTTATATCCGTAGCGTCAAAATATTCTTTTGTATAACTCATGAAACGGATTTTAAGTGGTGCCCAGAGATGGAATCGAACCAACGACACAGAGATTTTCAGTCTCTTGCTCTACCAACTGAGCTATCTGGGCCTTTATCAACAATTTTATAATACAAAATTTCAAACCTTTTGTCTAGATAAAAATGATATCATGAGATCTTATCAATAAAATAGTGCATCTATACACTTTACAAAATAATTATTATTTGTTATACTATATATAAGGAATGTATTAATTATGTGATGAGAATGATTTTTTTGATATTCATATTTCTTTTGTTTATATTACTTGGAGCATCTTTTTATATAGTTGAACAGCAAAGTTGCGCAATAATCGAGAGATTTGGTAAGTTTAATAGATTAGCTCGTCCGGGATTAAATTTCAAAATACCTTTGATTGAAACTTTGAGAAGCAAAATTTCTCTCAGAATTCATCAATTAAATGTCGATGTGGAAACAAAGACTAAAGACAATGTTTTCATTAGAATTGTTATTGCCGTACAATATAAAGTTTTAGAATCGAAAATATATGAAGCTTTTTATACACTTCAAGACCCGTTAGCTCAAATAAAGGCCTTTGTTTTTGATTTGGTTCGAGCTCAAGTTCCTCTTATGGATTTGGATGATGTTTTCTCAAGAAAAGATGATATTGCAAATGCTGTAAAAACAGAATTGAAAACCCCAATGGAAGATTTTGGTTATGAGATAATAAAAGCACTAGTAACTGATATCGATCCAGATGCAAACGTAAAAGCTGCTATGAATGAGATAAATACAGCACAAAGATTGAGAGTTGCCGCTAATGAAAAAGGAGAGGCAGAAAAAATTCTAAAAGTAAAACAAGCAGAAGCGGAAGCTGAATCTTGTATACTCCATGGAAAAGGAGTTGCAGGTCAACGTTTGGCGATTATTGAAGGATTAAGTGAATCTGTTGCAGGTTTAAAAAAACAAACAGGTGAAGATTCTGCACATGTTATGGACATGGTGCTTTTAATTCAATACATTGATACGTTAAAAGATATCGGAGCAAATTCGAAATCAAGCGTAGTTTTTGTTCCTCATTCTCCAGGAAACCTTGCTTCTATCAGTGAACAATTGAGAGAAACTATATTTTCTGCAGAAGCTTTGAAAAAAGAGGAAAAATAGAACTTGTTATTTCAAATATGCGCAGTGCCTGATATTTAGTGCTGCAAGAAAAATGCGGATCTATATTATGTTTTAGAAAGGCAAAACTGATTATGGATTTTTTTTGTTTAGTCAAAATTTGTTTAATTCTCTTGCACTTTGTACTTAACTGAATTTCATAAATCAATTCTTATGTTATCTTTTTTTCGAAAATGACATATTAAGTTTGATGAATATAATTTCAGTATATACTTTTCAATTCATATATGAAATCGAGACCTCTCAAAAGATTGATGTAAATGGAGAATGTAAGAAGGCTTGTTTATACAACCAATCCGATAGAGTCATTTAATCGAAATATGAGCAAATATATGAAAATAACCCCACATTTCCGAGTGAAGAAACGTTGGAAGAGGTTTATTTCGTAGAGAAAAAATGGACAACTAAAGTTCAAAATTGGGGTATAATTATTCACAGTTAATATCTATCCTTTGAGTCCTTTTATACAAATTTTGGACGTTCTTAAAAAAACATAAAATTTTTGAAAAATATAAAAACACATAACACACAATATAGTATCAAAAATATCATGTGCTATGGGGCATGAGATACTATTTATTATCTGCGATTAATTACCGCAAGCTAATATCAAACTTCTAATCTCTTTTTTTCTGCTATACGTGCGCTCTTACCCGTTCTTTCTCTCAAGTAGTATAATTTTGCACGGCGTACTTTTCCATGTTTTAAAACTTCAATCTGAATATTAGGGGAATATAGATGGAATAATCTTTCAACACCTTCTCCATTTGATATTTTTCTTACTTTGAAAGATGAGTTTATTCCACGATTTTTCTTTGCAATAACAATTCCCTCAAAAGATTGCATTCTTTCTCTCGTGCCTTCAATCACTTTGACAAGAACCTTGACAGAATCTCCCGCTCTGAAAGAAGGAAGAGTCTTATTTGCCGTTAATTTTTCAATTTGTTCTTTATTAATTTGTTCTATCAAATTCATTTTTGAATTCTCCCAATTTTAAATACAATCGGTACACTTTACTTTCGAGAAATAAATCGTTTCCATAAATCAGGACGAACCTCTTGAGTAATCTGTTTTGATTGAGCTATCCTCCATGATGCAATCTTTTCATGGTCTCCGGATAATAAAACAGAAGGTACATTATATTCTTTCCAGATTGCAGGTTTAGTATACTGCGAATACTCCAATAAATCAAGAACAAAACTTTCATCATTGACAGATTCACTATTTCCCATAATTCCAGGAATAAATCTTAAACAAGATTCAATAACAACCATAGCTGGAATTTCGCCGCCGAATAAGACATAATCTCCAATGCTTACTTCTTGAAGTTTATGGTGTTTTCTCCAATGGTCTATTACTCTTTGATCTATTCCTTCATATCTTCCGCATAATATAATCATGCCATTTTGATTTTTTGATAATTCTTTTGCGGTTTGATTTGAAAAAACATATCCTCTCGGAGACATAAAAATTATTTTAGGGGGTTTATCATAAAACGACAAAGCATACTTTAAAGCATTGTGGACGACGTCAGGTTTCATAACCATTCCGGCACCACCTCCATATGGCGTGTCGTCTACTTTTTTATGTTTATCTGGAGCAAAATCGCGCATGTTAATAATTTTCAGTTCCCACAATTTTCCCAAACTTTTTCCTGTCAAGCTATGTGCCAAAGGACCTGGAAACATTTCTGGAAATATAGTGACTAAAGTTATAAGCATTACTTATCTATAACCGCAAAACAAACTTCTCCATTGGTATATAAAAATCCTTCGGAGAATTCTATTGTTTGTGAACCATTTTGTGTTTTGTAAGTTATGTTTTGGGAAATTTTAGACATATGTTGTTGGTGTTTATCTAATATCGTGATTATTCCATTTTCTGTATCTGTTTTCACTTCCATAACCTCAGCATCGAATAACTTTTCTTCGTCGTAAATTAAAATAAATTTAAACATATAGAATCCTTTTTAAAAATCTAAATCAACGTAGTCTTTTATTGGGGGTATTTGAGGTAAATTGTCATTCAAAATATTACGGAAACTTGGACGGGATTTAATTCTTGCATACCAACTTTTCGCAATATCATATTTATTCCAAGTAATGGCCCCTAAATAGTCTAGGACAGAAATAAATGAAACTGCAGTAATATCTGCTATGGAAAAATCTTTTCCTGCAAGCCAATTTCTTCTGTCTATTAGCCATGATATATATTCCATATGCGTTGAAAGTTTTGAACTTGCTATTCTAACAGAAGCTGGATTTGGTGTTTTATCTATATTTTTCGAAAATCGTTTTAATATTTTTTCTTGAACAATTGGATAATAAACGTCCTTATAAAATACAGAGGAAAACCAATCAGATATTTTCCTGGCTTCTGCTCTTTGTTGAAAATCTGTTCCGATTAAATTAATTTCAGAATAAACTTCTTCTAAATATTCTCTTATTGCAGAAAAACCATAAACGGAAACTCCATTAATATCAACAAAAACAGGTATTGTTCCAAAATGGTTATATTCAAGCAAATCTTCTGAAGGATTCCAGGGAGTTTCATATATCATTTCGTAATCAAGATGTTTTTCAGATAATTCTAACCTGACACATCTTGAAAATCCACATAATGGATAATGAAACAATTTTCTCATGAACTTCCTATATCTGCAATATATCCTTTTGTTTTTGAGCCAAAAGAGAATCGATTTTCTTTGAAGATTCATTTGTTAATTCCTGAACTGAATCAGAAAGTTTTCGCATATCGTCTTCACTTATTTCATTATTTTTTTCCAGTTGTTTTATAAAATCCATAGCATCTCGACGTATGTTTCTGATTGCTACTTTCGATTCTTCAGCATATTTTGCAGCTAATTTGAAAAGTTCTTGCCTTCTTTCATCAGAAAGAGGAGGGATAGGAATCCTAACGGTCTGTCCATCAACAGAAGGATTCAGATTAGCTCCACAATCCCTAATTGCTTTTTCAACATTTTTTACGAGTCCTCTGTCCCAAACACTAACTGTTAATAATTTTGGATCAGGAGCAGATATAGCACCAACTTGATTCATAGGTATCAAGGAACCATAAGCTTCAACTTTTATTGGCTCCAATAATGCAGTGGAAGCACGTCCCGCTCTGATTCCGGATAAATCTTTTGAAAATGCACTAATTGAAAGATCCATTTTATTTTTAAATTGCTCAAGCTTCGAATCTAAACTCATTTGAATTATAATTTTTTAACTATCCAAAAATCATTTTAATTAAATTTATTAAATTTATCAATATCAATCATTACTAGATATGTGGGCGGCATAAGAGACATAATGATTGTCCAAAAAGATTAGTAAATAGTTTTATAAATCTTGTAAAAATCTCTAAAATTTTATGGGACTTTTTAGGATTTGACTTTGGAGAAGAGCTGGAGATATACTGAAAATATAGGGGATATACAGGCGCGCGGCGTGTGGTAAAATTAATGAGTATACCACACGCTGCGCACCCTCCATGTAACTCACATACTATATTTTCCTTTAATCTTTAACAACTTTTATTTAAATGACTATCAACTTTTAGGAGTAATTTATGAGAATTTATATGACCATCTGGGGTGGTGATAAGGATATTAAACTTCAGCAGATTAGGTTTGATAATCGCTACATTAATGACCGCAAAAAACCAGAGATTTTTATTAGAATTCATAAGAAATATGAGGAATATTTTATGCGTCCTCAGCTTATAAAACTTCATGATAGACATGGGAAAACCTTATTCCTCGCGATGGAATCTCGTCTAAATTTCAGATGTTATGAGTCTGATATGGACGATTATGGAGGTATTGAGATTGTTGCAAGAGATCTCAGAATTCCTGAGATTGGATCACCTTCGAAGCATTATGTCGAAAAGCTTTTGATGAATGTTTGTAATGTGAAACTCGTACGTCATATACCTTCGAAAAAGGAGATTCGTGAGGAGCAAAAGCGTGAAGCGATGATCAAACTTCTGAAGGAATGTGATGCTCCAAGGCGGAGAATGGAAAATAGACTTCGTATGAGGAGGTTTCCGGTTTTCCTGAAACGTATTACATATCATGGATATTTTCTGAGAATTGTTGTGAAAAACTGTTTAGTATTTAAGAATAATGTATGCAAAACTTTATCAATTATTCTTGATATTTCAGCGTTCTCTCCGCCGTAGGCGTTGGCAACGCGAATGGATTGATTTTTAAATAGGAAACCTATCCTAATAAACCCTTCCACCTTAGGGATGGATGTTAGTTAACCCTTAGACATATCGCAAATGGAGCACGATTTGCGACGTATTATAAACAAAGTGTGGCACGAAGCGTGAATTAGAATGATGGTCTCACCGGAAAACTTCATTGACACCGCAGTGGTACCTATAGCGCTTTCAGTAGACATTATAGACTGATTAACAATCCAGGTTGTGCAAGCATAAAACATATAGCTAATTTAATTCGAGATTGCTATTTTAGAAAATTTGTTATATTCTGATAATAATAAATTTTTTTAAAATTTTCTATGTCTGTTATTTGTTATTTGTTATCTCCAAGAGGATTTTGTTCTGGAGTTTCTCGCGCAGTGGATATGGCAAGGCAAATGTTAAAATTATATGGAACTATATACATAACAGAAGATATAATTCATAACAAAATTTTCATAAAACAACTAGAAGAAAAAGGGTTAATAAAAGTCGATTCATTAGATGATATACCTGATGGATCTGTTGTTATGTTTTCAGCACATGGAGTTTCTCCTCATGTTATTGAAAAAGCGGAATCAAAAGAATTAACAATAATTGATGGTACTTGTCCTATCGTGAAATCTATTCAAAATAGTGTAAAGAAAGAAACTGAATCTGAAAAAAAAATAGTTCTTATCGGACACAGATCTCACGCTGAAATAATAGCCCTTTTGGGATATGCAGGAAATAAAGATACATATGTTGTTTATGACGAGATAGATGTTGATTTGCTCCCTGATTTATCAGATGATGAAGTTGTATATTTCACGCAGACTACCCTTGATTCAACAGTCGTAGAAAATGTGGTTAAGAAATTAAAAGAGAAAATTCCTCATATAAAGTCAACAAATCAAGATAACATTTGTTACGCAACAAAAGAAAGACAAGATGCGGTACGACGTATTGCAAATTCAATCGATTTGTTTATAGTCGTTGGTTCTTCTCATTCTTCAAATGCAAACAGACTACGTGAAGTTGCCATTAGTGCAGGAACAAAAGAAGCAATACTTATTGATTCAAAAGAAAATTTAACAGATTATAATTTTGATGGTATTAATAGTATAGCGATTACATCTGCAGCTTCCACTCCAGATGAAATAGTTCAAGATTTATTGGAATTTTTAAAACAAAAACTAGATATAGTTATAAAAGAGTTCAATACGCAAAATGAGTAAGAAGAATAACGCGACTCAATTGACCCCTATGATGCGGCAATACTGCTCTATAAAGGAGCAATATAAAGATTATCTCTTGTTTTATAGATTAGGTGATTTTTATGAGTTGTTTTATGAAGATGCTTTAGTTGTTTCAAAAGAGTTAGGATTGGTTCTCACAAAACGTGCAGATGTTCCAATGTGTGGGGTTCCTTGGCATGCCTCTGAAATGTATTTAACAAAATTAGTTAAAGCTGGATTTAGGATTGCAATTTGCGAACAACTAGAAACTCCTGAAGAAGCAAAAAAGAGGGGGGGAAGTAAAGCTACAGTTGAGCGAGATGTAACACGTATAATCACAAAAGGAACATTAATAGAGCAATCGATGTTATCTGAAAAATCCAATAACTTTCTCTTAGCAATTTCAAACTCTTCAAATAATATCTTAGCCATTGCGTACACGGATGTTTCCACAGGGAAGTTTCTTATAGAGGAAATAAGTAACACAGATTTACTTTCTGCGATTTCAAAGATTTCACCTTCGGAAATAATTTGCTCTGACGATTTACTTTCTCAAAAAGAATTTATTGATATATTAAGCAATTATAAATCCATAATACGTCCGATTCCTAACTCAAAATTTTCAAAGTTTACTGTTTCAGATAGAATAACCAAATTTTTTGGAATCAGATTTTTGGATGTTTTCGGAAACTTATCCCAACATGCACTAGAAGCTATAACTGCTATTGTTGAGTATGTTTCCGAGGTTTATAAATCCGGTGATATTAAATTAGATTTTCCGAAATTGATAAAGTCTTCAGATTATATGTATCTTGATAGTTTTACAAGAAAAAGCCTTGAATTAACAATATCTCAATCAGGTGATAAGAAGGCATCTTTACTTTCCAATATAGACAGGACATTAACTTCACAAGGCAGCAGAATGCTTTTCAGATGGCTAATGGAACCGCTTACTAACATAACAAAAATCAATAAGAGATTAGATTTAGTTGGGTTTTTTATCAATCACAAAGAGGTATTAAACAAACTATCTGAAGTTTTTTCAGAATTTCCTGATGTTGAAAGATCTGTATCGAGAATATTGTTAAATAAAGCAGGTCCTAGAGATTTAAAATGTGTTTGTGTCGCATTGAAAAGTTCTTTCCAGATAGGTGGAATACTTCAGGATTTTTCAATTTTTGATGGAATGAACTTATATTACACTGATCTAACACCTATTGTTAATGATTTAGATAATGCATTATCAGATAATCTGCCATCCCTTGCAAGAGAAGGGAATTTTATAAAAAAGGGTTATGACAGAGAGCTGGATGGATATCTTGATATGCTGGAAAATAGCGGATCAATAATAAAATCTCTTCAATTAAAGTACACGAAAGAAACAGGAATTCCTAACTTAAAAATTAAAAGTAACTCACTTATAGGCTATTTTATCGAATTTTCTCCGAACTTTGCGAAAAAAATTCCATATAACTTCATACATAGACAATCTCTTGCTTCAAGTTTAAGATATACATCTGACGAACTTATAGATATAGCGGATAAGATTTATTCTGCAGAAACTAATGTCAAACGACGAGAACTCTCAATATTTAATGAGTTAATTGAAAAAGTATCAAAATTAAGCGATTTTATAAAAGAAATTTCGAATAATATTTCATTTTTGGATATCGTGACTTCGTTTGCTCGATTGGCTATCGAAAATAATTATACCAGACCACAAATATGTGAAGAAAATGTGTTAAAAATAGAAAAAGGCAGACATCCTGTTGTTGAGAATAATTTGAAAAACAAAGGTTGTAATTTTGTTGAAAATGATTGTGAAATTACATCATATCATTCTGTTTCGATTTTAACAGGGCCTAATATGGGAGGAAAGAGCACTTATCTCAGACAAAATGCTATTATTATAATTATGGCTCAAATCGGTTCTTTCATTCCCGCTGCTTTTGCTAAAATAGGAGTAGTGGACAGAATTTTTAGTCGTGTTGGAGCATCTGATGATATTTCTTCAGGACGTTCAACATTTATGGTTGAAATGATTGAAACTGCAACGATTTTGCATAATGCAACGAAAAATTCTTTTGTTATATTAGATGAAATAGGGAGAGGGACCTCAACTTATGACGGGTTGGCTATCGCTTGGGCTGTTATTGAAGAGATTGCAACAAAAATAAAATCTAGAACTATTTTCGCAACTCATTATCATGAATTAAAAGCCCTAGAAAAAACTCTTCCGGAAATTAATTTCTTAACTGTAGAAGTCAAAGAATGGAACAAAGATATCGTATTTTTACATAAAATAAAACCAGGTTTTGCAGATAAATCTTATGGTATTAATGTTGCTGGATTGGCAGGATTTCCTGAGAATGTTTTAAAAAAAGCTGAATCGTTGTTGGAAAAATTGACTTAAAGTGTTATAATATAAATATAAGGAGGTATAAATGAATTTTGTTGTTACTAATAATACTGTTAATGAAAACTTTAACAATATTTATTATTTAAGTTCTTTTAATAGAAATTTTTTAACAAATTACGAGAAGGGAATTTCTGCAGAATTATGTGCTCAAAAAATATTAGAATCTAAAGGATTCAAAATTCTTGGAAAAAGAATTAGAACACATTATGGAGAAATTGATATATTATCGCAAAAAGGGCATGATCTTGTGGCCGTTGAAGTCAAACAACGAAAAACTTTAGCTGCAGCTAAAGCCTGCATAACAACACGACAACAATGCAGAATTTTAAATTCTTTGCTTTATGTAATATCTGAAAGAAAAGAAATATTTGAAAACTATCGTATAGATGTGGTATGTTTAGATTCAGTTGGTAGATTTGAATATATTGAAAATGCATTTCAAGTTGAAAATCTTATTGTTGCTTAGTTCTTCTGTTTTTATTACAGGATGTGTTCCTGTTATTGTTGGAGGAGGGATGGTTGCTGGAGGATATACAGCCCTTCGAGATAAGAATGTCGGAAACAGTCTAAGCGATACGAAAACTGATATGATAATAAAGCAGAAACTTTATAAAATAGATCACAATTTATTTAGTCAGGTTTCTGTGGTTACTGACTATGGTTGTGTCCTATTGACTGGTAATGTCACAAATCCAGAATGGGTGAGTATTGCTGAACGCGAAGCATGGTCGGTAAGAGGAGTTACAGAAGTTAATAACCATATAGTCGTATCTGACAAAGATGATCCTGGGCAGGTAGTTAAAGATGACTTTATTACATCAACTTGCCGTTCTGCTTTGGTTTGCAAGAAAGAAGTACGTTCTGTTAATTATAAAATAAAAACAATGAACGGAGTTGTTTATGTTCTAGGTATTGCTCGAACTCAAGAGGAACTGGATATTGCACTTTCCACAATTCAGAAGATAAGTGGAGTAAAGAAAGTTGTTTCATATGTTAAAATTGGGTAAACAAATTTGGATTCATTAAAACATATAGCATTTATAATGGATGGTAATTCTTCCTGGGCAACTTTGAATAATTGTCCTAAAATGGAGGGGTATCTAAAAGGAATGCAAAATATGTCAAAAATTATATTAGAGTTAAAAAACTCAAGCATAAAATATGCAACTTTTTATGCTTTTTCATCCGAAAACTGGAATCGTCCGAAATCTTGGGTAGCTGAATTTATGAGATTAGCATTGAATTTTTTTCGAAATGATCCTTCAATAAAAGCAGTTTTAAATGCTAATGCAAGGTTAAAAGTTATCGGAGACAAAACAAAGCTTTCTCAAGAAATTCAAGATATTTTAATGGAATATGAAGAGAAAACAAAAGATAACACGGATATTATTGTTCAATTAGCAATTAGCTATGGAGCTCGTGATGAAATCATTCGATGTTTAAAAAAAATATCCGAATTAGGTTTAGATATTTCTGAAGAGGTCATTTCGTATAATCTTGATACAGCAGGGATTCCTGATCCGGATATGATAATTAGAACAAGCGGAAAACAACGGTTGAGTAATTTCTTATTATGGCAATCAGCTTACAGTGAATTTTATTTTTCAGATTTACTTTGGCCTGATTTTAGCAAAACAGAGCTTCAAAAGGCAATAAAAGAATTTTCTAATAGGAAACGGACATATGGTAAATAATTTAATTTTACGCATTATAAGCGCGGTATTTTTAGCTGTTATTACAATATTTGGAATAAATCAAGGGGGAGTAGTATTTCAATCTCTTATAACTCTTTGTGCTATTTTAATGTTTTATGAATGGTTTTCCATAAATGGCAAAAAATCATTTCTATTTTTATTTGGTTTGTTATATATTTCGATTCCAATGTTGTTTTGGATTTATGATTCTTATAAATTCCCTAATTCATTTTCGACTGAGATTTATTGGTGTTTCGTAATCGTTTGGTCATGTGATATATTTGCGTATTTTTGCGGAAAATTATTTAAAGGGCCAAAGTTTGCATCAAAAATTAGTCCGAATAAAACGTGGTCAGGTGTAATCTGTGGAGGTATTGCCGCTTTTATTATTTCTTGGATATATATAGGAAAATATTTTAATAACAACAAGTTAGTAATTGCTTCTATTTTTATGATTATTGCTTCCATACTCGGAGATTTGTTGGAATCAAAAGTAAAAAGAATATTACGAGTGAAAGATACAGGAAATATTATTCCAGGTCACGGTGGGATTTGCGATAGACTTGATAGTTTCCTTCTGGTTACTTATGTGTTTATCATTATAAAATATATTTTATTATGAAGAATATAAGTGTGTTTGGCTCAACTGGTTCGATTGGTGAAAAAGCTTTAAGAGTTGCGAAAGCATCCGGTTTTGTAATAACAGCCATTTCGGGAAATCGTAATTATAAAAAACTCATAGAACAAGCGAAATATTATCATCCTGAATATGTCTGCGTTACTGACAATAAAGCATTTAAAATTGTAAACGAAGTTTTGTTAGAGGAAAATATAAAAGTAATCCCAAAAGAAGAAATAAATAATATTGCCAAATTGAAAACAGATTGTTGTGTTATGGCTATTTCAGGAATCGCGGGTTTGGATCCAACGTTTTCAACATTAGGAAATACAAAAAGGTTAGCCATAGCGACAAAGGAAGTGATTATTTCTGCGGGAAATTTATTGACAGATCTTGCAAGAAAAACAAAAACGGAAATAATACCAGTTGATTCAGAACATAGTGCTATATTTCAATGTATTCATGGAGAAAAAAAAGAGTTTATCAAGGAAATAATATTAACTGCATCTGGAGGTCCTTTTGTAGATTTTGAAGAAAAAGATTTAAAACAAGTCACGTTGTCTGATGCTTTGAAACATCCAAATTGGAAAATGGGAAAGAAGATTACAATAGACAGTGCAACGTTGATAAATAAAGCTCTGGAAATAATTGAAGCCTCATATCTTTTCAACTTTCCAATAAATAACATAAGATCGATTATTCATACTTCTTCAATAATTCATGGTTTAGTGAAATTTAATGACGGATCTTATAGAGCCTCACTATCTTTTCCCGATATGATTTTACCTATTTCATATGCATTGAATTATCCACACAGAATTGATTGTGAGTTACCCGATTTAGGTTTTTGCAAATTAAAAACTTTGAATTTCAGAGAATTAAAAACATGGCAAAAAAGAAATATAAATTTGGCATATTATGCTTTCAAAGAGAAGAAAGTAATAGCTTTGAATACGGCAAATGAATATGCTATAAGTGAGTTTTTGAAAGGAAAAATCAGCTTCTGTGATATATATAAGATTATTTATAATACATTGGAAAAATCATCAAGAGAAGAAGTTTGTTCATTAAATGACATAAAAGAAATATGCAAGAGTTTGAAAGTATACTTGCGAGAAAACTAAAAATTATCTAAAAATATTTTAAACGTTTATTGAACTATAAATACAAACAATATAATATTGAAAATTTATTAGAAAAGTGCAAGTAATATAGTAGCATCATAGAAACATTTTTGATGATTAGATTATAACTTAATGAAAAAAATAGTGTGGAGTAAAATTTTTTTATATTACATACGCTATTTTAAGCGTTTAAAATTTTGCTTAAAAAATAGAACGCAAAATGATAATATAATGATATCAATAATTTTTTATGATTTTATCATATGGCGATAATATTCGAAATGCCGTCCCTTAGTCCTACTATGGAAAAAGGAAACTTAGTTACTTGGTGCAAAAACGAAGGTGATGAAATATCTGTTGGAGACGTTATTGCTGAAATAGATACAGATAAGGCGACGATGGAAGTTGAATCCATCTACAAAGGAATATTAGCCAAAATATTAATTCCAGCAGGAACTCATGATGTTCCAGTCAGGGCTCCGATTGCTGTTATTAAACAAAAAAATGATACAGAAGAAGATATAAAGAAAGCTATTGCTAAAGCATCTGTTTCAACTCTGAGTGACGAGGTAAATGTTTCTAAAATTGAGATTGTTTCAGAAACTATTGTCGAAACTCCATGTGAAAAAATTGAAATTCCAGAAAGAATAAAAGCAAGTCCTTTAGCAAAAAGAATTGCAAATGAGTATGGAATAGATTTGACTTCAATAATAGGCACAGGTCCTCATGGAAGAATTATTAAAGAAGATGTTTTAAATATAAAACAACTAACAAGCCATACAATGAAAACTGACTTTCCAAAAATATCGAAATTTATAGACGAACCGGCATCTTCTTTGAGAAAAGTTGTTGCGGAAAAACTTACAAAATGTAAAAATGAAGTTCCGCATTTCTATATGTCGGTTTCTGCAAACGTTACAGAACTTTTGAAAATCAGGAAGCAAATCAATGATAGCGGAAAACTTGATACGAAAATAACAGTTAATGATTTAATAACTAAAGCTGTTGCATTAGCTTTAAAAGAGGAACCTGCTGTTAATGTTATTTGGAATAATGGTAAAGTCAGGAGATTTAATACTGTTGATGTTGCTGTTGCTGTTGCTGTAGAAGATGGGCTATTTACTCCTGTTATTTGGAGTGCTGATCTGAAAGGCATTGAAGTTATTTCAAAGGAAATAAAAAATCTAGCAAAAAAATCAAAAGAAGGAAAATTAAAGCCAGATCAGTTTATGGGAGGAAGTATTACTATTTCGAATTTAGGAATGTATAATATTGATGGCTTCTTTTCCATAATCAATCCTCCACAGGGTAGTATACTTTCTATTGGACCTGCCAAGAAATCACCAGTTTACAATGATGAAGATAAGATTATTCCTGCAGATATAATAACTATAGGGTATGCAGTTGATCATAGAGTAATAAACGGCGGAGATGCTGCGAAATTTTTGGAGAAATTAGTTAACTATTTGGAAAATCCAATATTGCTTGTTATATGATTTTATAAGTTATAAAAGTTTTTCTAAATTTTTTTACTGTATTAAGTTAGTGGATGTGTCTGCTTGTTCTTAATTTCAGGATGCATAACACAAATTTCCTATGTCAAATTTTAAAAAGTCCCATAAAATTTTAAGTATTTTTCAGAATTTATAAGACAACTTTAACAATTATTAAATAAGATTGACATTTCCAAAATAGTATGATAGTCTTATATAAGAAGAGGTTAATTATATATGTTTTATGATTAAGAATGTATCCAATAATTTAGGAAAATTTTTAATAGCTATATTTGGAATTATTTCTTTAGGTATTGTTTTATGCTATGGGATTGGAGTTTTTAAATACCACAATTCCTATATCGCAACTAACGGAGTCTCTATAAGACATGTTGTATCTGATGAAGCTATTTGGAATTTAAAGATAATTGCAGAAGCCAATACAACAAAGGAGGCTATAAATAAATTGCAGGCAGATAAAAAAATTCTATTGGAATTTTTAAAAGATTCTGGTTTTTCTCAAAAAGAAATATCTGAAGAGGCTGTGACAGTAGAGGACAATTTTAGGTATTCTTCTGACAATAATAAAGCGCGATTTTCTGCTAGAACAGCATTTTGTATTCAATCTCAAAATTTGGAAGTTATAAAAAATTCAGCCTTAAAAATTTCAGAACTGATGGAAAAAAACATATGGCCTGAAAGCAAGGTTAGATATCTTTATAAAGATATGGATAAATTAAGAATCGATATGATAAAAGAAGCAACCAAAGATTCGAAAAATCGAGCAGAGAAAGTAGCAGATTCTTTGGGAATAAAGATACTGGGTATAAGAAATATAGCAACTGGGAAATTTGCTATATTTTCAGAAGACGCTTCTATTCTTTTTGAAAATGATTGGACAGAAGGTGAAGAATCTATAAAAAAAAGAATAAAAGTTGTTGTTTGAGGATCATTTAATTTTAAATAATCTTGTATAATAATATTTGCAACATTTTGAATTATAAGTTATCATATAAAAGTAAAGGCGCCGTAGTAGCTTAGAGGTAGAGCACTCCCTTGGTAAGGGAGAGGTCGAGGGTCCGATTCCCTCCTGCGGCACCATTTTTATTTCACAATAAAAGAAATTTTGCATGAAAAAATCAATATTTTCTGAAATAAATAAATCCTGATTCGATTTCTTTGTTTTTCAATCTTTAGAACTGGAATACATCCAAATAACCTGAATTCTCTAAGTTGCGTTGCTGTTAATAAGAATTTTTTGTATAAAATTGGATTTTCTATTTCTAAAAAAGCATGTACTCTTATTACTGATTTTTCCAGTTTTTCTGCTTGTGTTTTTGATGTATTCGATGAATGTTTTCTATACAAAAATAGAATCTCAGGTATGTTATGAAATCTTGTATGAGTCATCAACCGACACCATAAAGCATAATCCTCTGCAGGGGTAAATTCATTTTCATATTTAAGATTATTATCAATCAAAATACTTTTTCGAATCATAGAAGCAGGATGAATTAAAGAACCACAACGTGCAAACAAGGCCATACAAATGTCTTCGTGTTTTATCGGATTCTTATCAATACGTCCTTTTCTGTGGATATATCCGACATAACTTGAAACTACTCCTACATCAGGATTGTTATCGAGATAATCAACTTGCTTTTGAAAACGATTTGCCAGGGAAACGTCATCATGATCCATCACCGCAAGATACTCTCCTTTTGAAAGGTCTATTAAATTATTGCGTGATCTGGAAATTCCCAGATTCTTTTCATTCTTGAAATATTTGATTCTAGGATCCGTATAAGATTTTATAACTTCTTCTGCATTATTAGTTGATGCGTCATTTAAAATTAAGAACTCGAAATCTGAAAAAGACTGAGAAAGAATACTCTCAATAGCTTCTTTTAAATATTCTTCCTTCGTATTAAAAACAGGAAATAAAACTGAGACTTTCATAAAATTGAAAAACATACTATAGATGTTACTATTATACATCAAAAATGCATTAATTATACCTCTTTTTGATTTACAATATCAACAAAAACAGATCCTGAGGTGTTGTTAGTTGTTTGTTGTAAGGTTATTCTTCTAATTTACGATGTATCAAGAGTTAAAATAGGTATAATTTATGAAACTTTTCATTATCTGGCATCTTTTCTCAATAGGGACCTGTGTTTCACCCTTTACAAATTAAAAAAAACGTAAACAAAAAGACTTGTCATATGGCGAGTATGATAAGATTATTCTATGCAGACACATCAAATCCGTAATTCCTGGGAGTTCTCTTTATTTGCTGTTACTCAACACAAACCATGTGCCACGTGCTTCAATTTAATATTAAATTATTTTGAGAGCTATAGATGAAGTTATTATTCTGTTATATTATCCATAACAGAGGTATTTCGAATGAAAGAGCAAAATAGTGTTGATTTATATAAAAAAGTTAATTGCACGAGAAATGAATTAGAGAAAGAAGGCCTCTCCAGCAAACAGTTAATGACAGGGTAGGGGACCTCCAACGCTTCCGGAAGATATAGAATATCAAAAGCAGCTTTTGATAAATATTATTTTATTCCAAATTTAGATTTTTCTTCTGCATCTATTGCAAATACCAAGCCTTGGCAAAACATTAAAACTATTAAGGCGCTTCCTCCATATGAGAAGAAAGGTAACGGGATTCCAACAACTGGTAACAAACCGCAAACCATTGCGATATTAATAAAAATATAAAAGAAAAACATTGTTGTTAATCCAAAAACTAATATTTGGTTAAATTTATTTCTTGCATGAACGGCAACTTGTATATTGTATGTTATCAAAAGAAAATATAAAATCAACAAGAATAAGCATCCAAAAAATCCTAATTCTTCTGCAAGTGCCGCAAAAACAAAATCTGTTTGCTTTTCAGGAAGGAAATTTAATTGACTTTGAGATCCGTTCAATAGTCCTTTTCCCCAAATTCCTCCTGAACCTATGGCTATTTTGGATTGTATGATGTGATATCCAGCTCCACTTGGATCCATCTCAGGAGATAAGAACATTAATATTCTTTGGCGCTGATATTCATGAAGCATATTCCATAAAATAGGAGTTGAGATAGCGACAGCTATTATTGAAAGTGTAAATTTCCAAATTTGAACTCCACAAATGAAAAGAATTGAAGAGAAAACGAATAATAACAGCATAGCAGTTCCTAAATCAGGTTGTAATAAAACAAGACATACGGGAATAGCTAGTAAAATAAATGGGATAAATAGTGTGTGTGTGTTTCTTATTTCATCAACATGATATCCTGAAAAATATTTTGCCATAATCAAAACGACGCTTACTCTCATCAATTCTGAAGGTTGGAAATTAAAGAAATAAAAATTTATCCAGCGTTGAGCCCCCATTGAAACTTTGCCCATAATAGCTACACAAATAAGCATGACTAAAGAAAACAGATAGAAAACATAAGCATATTTTCTCCAGAAAGTGACCTTGATTGAAGCCGCGAATATTAATGCAAAGCTTCCTAAAATCAATTTACAAAATTGATTAAAACACCAAGGGAAAAATTCTCCACCGCCTATTGAATACAAAATTATCAGTGAAAACAAAGTTATAGAATAGATTATCAATACTGGAAAAAGTGGAATTTTAGTATGTAATTTAAAAATATTTGATATCATATTTTTCAAAAAAGTTATTTTTAATATAACGCTTAACCTTATCATTTATGGAATCAAAATTATCTTCAAAAATATTTTCCATAAGATCAAAAAGGAACTCTCTATTAGTCTTTAAATTGCTATTTATAACTCGTTTTGTTTTTAATAATTCTCTAAAAATATTTATATACCAACTTTCGTCTTCAATATAATGTTTTGAAGGAATGTGTACGTATCCTGTATATTTAAATACAGAATTTGATATTGCATAAGTATCTTCAGGGATTTTCAATTCATAATCAATGTTCCCGATTATGCAGAGAGATAAAATATCATGTTTGTTGAATTTAGAAAATAAATCAGTCACAGGAATATAAGAATCAGTTTGAGAAATGAGCATTTGCGACAAATTTTGTGGTATTATTCTCATGTTTAAATTAACACCAAATTTATTGAAATAATCATTCTCAAGATTTTGAATTTTTTCCCAAACAAATGCAGGCTCATACTTTCTGAATATATTTGAATATACAATTAAATATGGATATTTGAATTTCGAAAATTTTTCATAAGATAATTCTTTAAGGTGATCTTCTTCTATATTTAAAACCAAAGTTTCTCTAAATTTATTTTGGTTTAAAGAAAATCTTAATTTATCTATATGTGAAACATTTCCAAGAAAAAAAACTAAGTCCATAGAGTTTAATTCAGATCTTTTGATTTCCAAAACAGAACGATTTGGTATGTTAAAATCATTAAAACATAATCGAACATTATTAAATTTTTCGGATAAAATTTTTAAATATGAAAAGCTTACTAAATCAATGTTATCTCCAACAACAAATATATTTAATTCATGTGCATTTGATAGTATGCGTTGCTTAAGGTTATCTATTACTTCCTGATAATTATTCTTTAAAGTCTTTCTGTTTGGAAGATGAATAACCTCAATTCTATTTTTATCTTTTATATATGTATCAATTGAATTCACGTTAATAACTTTGTTATCATAACTTAGAATATTAATTTTAGGCGTAAATACATCATTAATATCATAGGTTTCTGTTAGTTTACATATAAAATTGGGGATTTCAGTTTTTATGGAAAGCGCTGCTGTTGGACAAATATCAGTTATATTTAAAAATGCGTCTGATTTAATACCATCAGTTGTTTGCAAATCTTTTACTGATTTTAATGAATAATTACTAACCATATTCAAAAATTTTACGCATTTCATACAGCTTATGCATTTTCCTTCATCATAATATAAATCTGGAGTCAGTTCGTAAGTTTGGGATAATTTATCGAAATCTGAAGTTAATTTTTCAGAATCATCACAGATTTTGAATGTAAATTCTTGCAATTTACATACCCCGTTTTTTAGGCAATTAAAACAATTTATATGATGTCTTTTTAATAAACGATCGATATTTAACTTACGAATTGATTGCGCGTTGATTGAATCAGTAATTATATTCATCCCGAATTTTATATTTGTTTTGCAAGCAAGAACAACACCCAGATTTTCGACTTCAACAACGCACAAACCACATGCTCCTGTTGGAGAAAATCCTTTTAAATAACATAAATTAGGAATGAATATATTAAGTTTTTGGCATATATTTAATATAGTCTCATTTTCACTGACTTCATATTCTTTTCCGTTTATTGTTATCTTTACGATCAATATCTGATTTTACCTTATATTTAATCAAGTTCTTTGTCTCTTATCGGCTTACCTGATAATACTTCGTTTCTTTGTTCTTTTATAAAATCGTGAAGTATTTTTGCAGGATCTTCGCTTTTTGCTTTTTTCAAAACAGATTGCTTTTTTTGTTTTGTTTCTTGATTTGAAGTTTTTTCTTTATCAACAAAAGTCTTATTTTCTATAGCACCACAGCAGTGTTTATAACGTTTTCCTGATCCACATGGGCATAATGCATTTCTTGAAATGTGTTCACTATCTGTGACTGTTTTTAGCTGTGGTTGCTCTGTTTTTTGAGGGGATGCCAGATTTTCTAAATCTAATTCAAAACCAAAAACTGTTGTTAAAATATTGATTTTCACTTTATGAATCATGTCTTGGAAAATATTGAATGCTTCGAATTTATATTCGTTTAATGGGTTTTTCTGAGCATAAGCTCTTAAATTAATACCCCTCCTCAAATGTTCTAAAACAACTAAATGATTTCTCCAAGCTATATCCATTGTTTTTAATGAAACATCTTTTTCAACATACTGCATGATTTTATCAGTATATTTTTTCATTCTGGCATCATATTTTTCTTTTACTTTTTCTTCTAAAATTTGTTTCAAGAGATCTATAGTCATAACAGGATTATTTGATATTTCTTCTATATCCAAATCTATTCTAAATGTCTTTTTCATAAATTCGAATAATGCTTTCAAATTCCAATCAAGGGGAGATGAACCTTGAGGAACAGTTGTTGTGACTATGGATTCCAGCACATCATAAATCATATCTTGAATTTGTTCCGAAACATTTTCAGATTGCATCAAAGATTTGCGAAGTTCATAAATTATTTTTCTTTGATCGTTCATAACATCATCAAATCTTAAAAGCTGTTTTCTTATATCAAAGTTAAAAGCCTCTACCTTTTGTTGTGCCTTTTCAATAGCCTTTGAAATCCATCTGAATGAAAGTTCCTCATCATTTTTGCAAACTTTCCTGAATCTGTTAATCAAATTTGGAGATCCAAATTTTCTCATTAAGTCATCTTCAAGGGATATGAAATATTTCGAAGCTCCAGGATCTCCTTGGCGTCCAGAACGTCCACGCAATTGATTATCAATTCTTCTGCTGTCATTTCTTTCAGTCCCGATAACAAACAATCCACCACTTTTCACTACTTCATCATGTGCTTTGTCAATTTCGGCTTTTATCTCTTCGATGCGTTTTGTTCTCTCATTTGGATCTTTTATATCGGCGCATTCTTGTGCAACTCTCATTTCCAAAGAACCTCCGAGTTTTATATCCGTTCCTCGACCTGCCATATTTGTTGCAATTGTTACAGCTCCAGGAGCTCCTGCTTCTGCAACTATATATGCCTCTCTTTCATGCTGTTTTGCATTTAGAACATTGTGTTTGATTCCTTCTGCTATAAGAAGTCTTGAAAAATATTCAGATCTCTCAAGACTTGTTGTTCCAACTAAGATTGGCTGTTTCCTCTGATAGCATTCTTTTATTAAAGCCAATACTGCACGATCTTTTTCTGCAAGAGTAACAAACATTGAATCTTCCAGATCTTTTCTGATAACAGGTTTATTCGAAGGAATACTGACGACTTTTAACTTATAAATTTCATCAAATTCAGCTTCTTCAGTCATAGCTGTTCCTGTCATTCCTGAAAGTTTCGGATATAATCTAAAAAGATTTTGATAAGATATAGTTGCAATCGTTTGACTTTCTGTTTGAACTTCAACACCTTCTTTTGCTTCAATAGCCTGATGTAAGCCTTCAGAATATCTACGACCTTCCATAACGCGTCCCGTAAATTCGTCAATAATAAGAACTTGTCCGTTTTTGACCATATAATCGATATCTTTTGTGAAAAGTTTGTTTGCTTTCAATGCGCAATTTACATGATAAACTATTGTTATATTGCTTGGATCATACAAAGCAGGGACAGCGAGTAAACCTTTTTCAATAAGTCTCTTTTCAACTTTTTCAACACCTTTATCGGTGAGTGTCACTACTCTGTTTTTTTCATCTTTTTCAAAATCCTCATCTGTAATATCCTTCACAACTTCATTAACAGCGATATAGAGCTTGGATGCATTATCGTCAGCTCCTGAAATAATAAGGGGAGTTCTTGCCTCATCAATCAGGATACTATCAACTTCATCTATAACTGCAAAATTAAACGGTCTCATAACTAAATCTTCTTCACGGAATTTTAGATTATCTCTCAAATAATCAAATCCGAATTCGTGATTCGTTCCATAAGTTATATCAGCATTATAAGCTTCTTTCTTCTGAGAATCTGACATACCGCTAACAATAGTTGAAACAGATAAATTTAAAAATTTATAAATTTGTCCCATCCATGCTGCATCACGTTTTGCTAAATAATCATTAACAGTGATAACATGGACTCCTTTTCCAGTTAAGGCATTTAAATAAACGGCTAATGTTGCTACTAATGTTTTTCCTTCTCCTGTTTTCATTTCTGCAATTTGAGCATTGTGAAGAGCTATACCGCCTATCAGTTGAACATCAAAATGTCTCATTCCCAAAACTCTTTTTGACGCTTCTCGTACAACCGCAAAGGCTTCAGGTAAAAGATCATCAAGGGTATTTCCTCCTGCTAATTTCTCTTTGAATTCGTTTGTTTTATTTGCCAATTCTTCATTCGAAAGTGCAGAAATTGCTTCTTCATAATCATTTATTGTATCTACTATCTTTTCATATTTTTTTATGATTCTTGTGTTAAAATTTCCAAATAATCCAAACAAATTACTAAACATATCAATTTTGACTCAATCAACTTACTATTATAATGATATACCAATTTGAAAAATAAAGCCACTTTTGAATTGAATTCGGGATTGTCAAATTCATTGATAATAATATGTCTACCGAAAGCGCTATAGGTGCCCCTGCGGTGTCATCAGCCGTTTGCCGGTGAGGTCTTCTTTCTAATTCACGCTTCGTGCAGTGACTTATTTTGATAGGTTAATTGTAAAGTCACAACTTCTTCAATATGGTTTAAGGTTAACTAACATCCATCCCTAAGGTGG
>CAJUOM010000001.1:39720-90220 GCA_910588255.1 uncultured Alphaproteobacteria bacterium | reverse complement strand
AAGTCTCTTCTCCTTACAGAAAAGAACTCCTCTATGCCCATGACGATGTCTTCTCTTATACCTACGATGATGTAAATGATTGTTGGGTCAGACGTGCTCAGTTTATGATCTTTCAACCTGGAAGTATTGATCCTTCTTCTATCACCGACGATAATTCTACCTGGAGAATATTTGAGTTAACGGAACCAATAGAGAATTATAATTCATTTATTTTAGGCAACAGATTAATTAATTTAACTCATTTAGTTCTCAAAAAAGATCCTTTCAGTGGGATAGAAATTTATGCAATAGATGAAAATAAAGTAAAATGCGCAAATTCTTGTAGCGGCGGAAATCGTGTCCGTGAAATGTCAAAATTTACTGGTGGATGGCATAATTTAACTTATGGAAACGTCTACGATGAAGTTTGCAAACAACTCGATGCATACGCCAAAACTCATACCTTTGCCGAAACTTGGTATACTCTCAATGAATACAACGCTAAAAATGGCACATCCTATACTTGGGGCTAATCTTATATCCTATCTTGAGTCTTGCTTTCGTGCGAGACTCATTGTTGGATAAAATCAAAACGAAAGTTTTATATTCTCAAAGTTTTCAGGCTTAAATATTTTTAATAAAGTTTTGAAATTATATATTTGTTCTTTTTTAATAATATCTGTTGCTAAATCCGAAGCTTGTTTCAAAAAATTATATATATCACTTTGAATAACAGGATCTTTCATATCAAAAGTTCTATAAGCCTTTTCGCCGCTTTGTTTCGTGCCCAAAATTTCTCCACCTCCTCGCAATAAGAGATCCTTTTCGGCAATTTCAAATCCGTCATTACTATTTCTGATCGTTTGTATACGCTCTTTTGCAATATGAGAAATTTTATCTTCAAAAAGCAAAACACAAAAAGATTGCAGATCATTTCGCCCTACTCTGCCCCGAAGCTGATGCAACTGAGCCAAACCAAATTTCTCTGCGTTTTCAATTATTATCGTAGTTGCCTCAGGAACATCGACCCCCACTTCAATAACTGTTGTCGATACCAAAATCTTGCATTCTCCATTTTCAAATTTTTCAAAAACCTCTTGTTTTTCTTTTTGTTTCATTTTTCCATGAAGCATTAAAACATTTTCAGGAAAATATTTCTTTAAATATTCATAGCGGTTAATAACACACGTATATTTTAATTTCTCACTTTCTTCAACAAGCGGACATATCCAATAAATTTTTTGATTATTCTGAATTATGTTATTAATTGAATTTATAACATCATTCATTCTGGATCTCGGAATTGCTTTTGTTATTATATCTTTTCGTCCCTTTGGCTTTTCTCGGATAGAAGAAACTTCAATATCCCCATATAAAGACATTATAATTGTTCTCGGAATCGGGGTTGCCGTCATACTCAACACATGAGGTGAAACACCCTTTTCAATAAGATTCAAACGTTGATTAACCCCAAATCTATGTTGCTCATCAATAACCACAAATCCCAAATTATTGAATTCCACTTTATCAGCTATAATAGCATGAGTCCCGACAAGTAAGTTGCAAACGCCACTTTTGACGTTATTTAATATTTCTGTTCTCTTTTTGCCTTTTTCACTTGAAGTTAATATTTCAATATTTAATCCCAAATCATCAAAATAGCTTTTCATATTTTTGAAATGCTGTCTTGCCAAGATTTCCGTAGGGGCTAAGACTGCGCATTGATATCCACTTTCAATCGCATATAAAATTGATATCAATGCAACAATTGTCTTTCCTGAACCGACATCTCCTTGAAGAAGTCTTGTCATAGGTTTATTTTTTCCCATATCCGATAATATATCATTCAAAACTTCATTTTGTGAATCAGTCAAATCAAAAGGTAATTTTTCAAGAAGTTTGTTTATTAGTATTTTTTCGTTATTTATAACATTTCCACTTTTCGATTTTGGAGAAGCAAGTCTGATTACTAACTGTTCGGCTAATAATTCATCAAATACCAACCTTCTGTATCCTGATTCCTCAAATTTGTTTTTATAAATTTTCTTTGGAAAATGTATATCTTTCAAAGATTCATAAAACGATTTAAATGAATTTCGGATCATTATGTCCTTAGGAATCCATTCTTCTATTTGTTTTTTGTTCAAAATATCCAGTGCAGAGTTCATAACAGAATAAATGCCATTTTGAGAAACACCAGTTGTCAATGGATATATATTAAAAATTCCTTTAAAATTATTTAATCTTGATGAAATTACCTTTTCCGGATTTATAAATTTGAAATTGCCAGATTCAGTTACCTGTAGTTTTCCTGAAATACAAACAACTTTCCCAACTGGATAAACAGATTTCACATAAGCTTTGTTATAATTAAAAAGTACTATTTCAACTGGAGAATTTCCACACACACAATATATTTTGCAAGGGCTCGATGATCTGTTATAGTTCAACTCAACGCAATCAATAATAACATTCGTTGTAACTGTTTTTTCTATAAAATCATTTGTAAGCTCGGAAATATAGTACTTTTCTATTGTATAAGTCGGCATATGCAAAAGAGCATCTATAGTTCTGAACCCGAGCAAATTTCTGAAAAGTTTTAACCTTGGTTGAAAATAGGGCTCTATGCAATTGCTCAAATCACTGAATATATCAGTCATAATATTATTTGAACATATCCTAAAAGTTTATTATACTACTCAACGAAAAGATATCCAACAATACTATGAATTGTCAAGTATATTGATAGGTTATGTCTACCGAAAGCGCTGTAGGTGCCCCTGCGGTGTCATCAGCCGTTTACCGGTGAGGCCATCTTTCTAATTCACGCAATCGTGCAGTGACTTATTTTGATAGACTAATTGTAAAGTCACAACTTCTTCAATATGGTTTTAGTTTAATTTAACATCCATCCCTAAGGTGGAAGTGTTTATGCGAAAGGTTGAAAATGAAGAGCTAAGGGGCGCGCGGCGTGGTACACTTGATTTTACCACGCCGCGCGCCTGTTAATACACGCTCTATATTATATTTTCGAAAGGAACGAGAAGAAAGCTCTGTTGTTAAACAATCATATAGCTTTATGGGATATGATAAAATCTTGTGATATCGAAGGATCAAAGGATACCTCAATACTAAACGTCATACCAAATGATCTATCAAATATATTGAATAATTCAAATGTTGAGGCAATTTTTACTAATGGAAATACAGCATACAATTTATATCTCAAATATTCTAAGAATTTATACAATATAAATACAATAAAACTTCCTTCAACAAGTCCTGCTAATGCCTCTTTCAATTTTGAAAAATTATTTGAAATATGGAACAAATCTTTAAAATGTTATTTGAATTAACGATTTTTTAACTTTTTGCTGATAAGCTGAAATCATAGAGATATAACAGCAATAGGTTTTATATGAAAAAAATAATTTTATCAGGAGCATTAATCATCGCTGCGTTTTCTCCGGCTATAGCAAAAGCAAAGAATGCAATCAGCAATGTTGCCGCGAAAGCAAATCAAGCGGGTACAAACTTATCTGCGCAAGCCAACAATGTTCAAGGTTTATTAGCTAATGGGCAACAGGTAATCAGTTCTCAAGTTCAACAAAAAGTTTCTCTGCATTGCCACCCCAAATAAATGATAGCCCTGAGGCGGCAATAAAAGCAAAAGAAGATATGATAAAGAAACTGCAAGCAGAGGTTGCTAAAGAAAAAGCGGTAATTAATAAGGAAAAAGATCGTCAAGCAAAAAAGGAAAAAGCAAAAGCACTTTTGCAACGATATAGCTAGCAAAAAGTTGTTAGATCAGCTCCTGTTAAACATCTTTTTGAGCTGATCTTCCTTTATCGTAACAAAAGTAGGACGATGATGGTTACATTGATGAATTGATAGAGTATTTTCCATTTGATCTATGATCTCAGTCATCTCTTCCATAGTAAGTCTTCTCCCAAAACGAATACTGTTGTGGCAAGCTTTATCTGCTATCTTTCTTTTTATAAAATCTATGGTTTCTAATGTCGGCTTTAACTCATCATCAGTAATTAGGTTTTTGATAAATTCTATGGTATCATCGATATTTATAATTGCCGGTATTGCAGAAATCATTATGGTATTTTGAATTAAATCAAGAGAAAATCCACATAATTCTAGGTCATTCAGATATTCCTTTATGGAATTTGATTCTGAAGGACTTAATTCCAACATTTCAGGCTTGATTAAAAATTGCTTATTTTCTTTCGTTATTTGTTTAAGCATTTTCTCCTGTGTTATTTTTTCATGAACTGCATGTTGATCTATGATCATTATTCCATCGTCAATTTGCGTAATAATATAAGAATTAAAAAGTTGAGCAATCGGTTTCCCGAAAAAATGCTTCTCTGTTTTCTCCTCAATAATCGCATGAGGCTTTTTTTCAATAACAGGAATTTCAGGCATATCAGTTTCTGGAATATCTGGCATTTTATCTATTTTTTCCTCAAAAATATCGTTTAATATAGATGAAGAATTCTCCGAAAACTTCTTTGAAATGGAATCAATTTCTGCAAATTTAGGCAAATCATGTTTTGTATCAAATGAAACCTTTTCAGGTTCTTTTGAAAAATTAAAATTCTTAATTTTAGAAATATCAAAATCTAAATTCACCCTATCAAATTTGGAAACAGCTTTTTTGAAAGAATTCGTCAAAAATTTCTGTACATATATCGTGTCTCTGAAACGCACTTCTGATTTCGTCGGAGATATATTCACATCAATATGAAACGGATCTACATTTATGAAAATAACAGCCATGGCAAACCTGCCACTTGGGATCAAATCCTTATAAGCATTCTTCAAGGCACTTGATGTGACTTTATCTTTCACTATTCGATTATTTATAAAAATTCTTTGATAACCTTGAGAGTACTTACTATCCATAGGATGAAACAAATATCCGGAAACAGAAATTACATCCTCTTTATCTTCAAAATATACTGCTTTATTAAAACTCTCTTTTCCCAAAACTGCTGAAATCCTTGATTGCAAAGTGTCATTATGGAACGAAATTAAATTCCTCTCTTCGTTTCTAACTAAAAAAGATATGTTAGGATTAGTTAATGCAAAATTTTCAACAATTGAAAGACAGCTACTCAATTCTGAAGAATCAGATTTCAAAAACTTTAAACGTGCTGGAAGTTTATCAAAAAGATTTTCTATTGTTATTTTCGTTCCATTTTCAATTTGTGAAGGGAAAATATCGGAAACTTCTGAAAAGTTTACAGAAATACCATACAAATTTGATTCAATTGTGAAATTGCTTACTGATGCAATCGAAGGAAGTGCTTCACCTCGAAAACCATAACTGTTTATATCAAATAAATTAGAACTTGACAACTTCGAAGTCGCATGACGTTTTATTGCCGTTTGCAAATCCTCTTTTAAAAGTCCAATACCGTTATCTTTCACTATTATTCTTGATTTTCCTCCATTTTGGAGAAATATTTCGATATTATCAGCTTCTGCATCCAATGCATTCTCAACAATTTCCTTCAGTGCAGATGCCGGTTTTTCAACAATCTCCCCCGCAGCAATTTGGTTTATTAAATCTTCACTTAATAATTTTATTTTGCTCATATTATCAGGAAAAATCGAAAAATAATTGTACTATTAATTATAATACCAAATTTAAAAAAAGCAATCTACTGTATAATTAATGTATTATTTTCACAATTTTGAACTATATTATTAAGAAAGAGTAAGAATTAATTGATTCGTCTATATATCTGTAACAATCAATTTCAGAGTTCTGCATCTTAGCATTTCTATATATGTATAAATTTTTAATGAAGAATAAGTCTTGAAATCTGGTACTACAAATGCATTTTCCAGAATCCAATATTGCGTAACATTTTTTCATTCAGCACTCGTACACTCATTTATAAACCTCAATTTAATCTGTTTGAATAAGCTGTTTAGCAGCAGAGACAACCTCTTTATTTATCACATCTCCTGAAATCATTCTAGCAATTTCATTAATTTTCTCTGATTCATTGAGGTTTTCTATTGAGATGAATATATTCTTCTGGTTTATTTCCTTTTTTACTAACAAATGAAAATCCGATTTTGCTGCAACTTGGGGAGAATGTGTAATCGATATAACTTGTATATCTGATTGATTTGCAAAACTTTTCATTAATTTCCCCATAGCATATGCTGCAGATCCACCTATTCCAATGTCAACTTCATCAAAAATCATTGTATTACAATCAGAATATTTCTCACTGGATATTTTTAGAGCAAAATTCAAACGAGCAGCTTCTCCTCCTGAGGCTATTTGAGATATAGATCGCAAATTCTTTTCTTCATTAAAAGCTGCAAGAAATTTCACATTATCAACCCCATCTTGTTTTCTGTTTAGTTTATCGGATTCTATTTCGATTTTAAAAACAGCATTTGGCATCAAAAGATCCTTTAAATTTGAATTTATTCTTTTTGTCAACTCAATCGCAGCCAATTTTCTAGAGTTCGATAATTTCTCTGCTAAGTCATCATATTTATCAAGAATATTCTCTTGTTCTTTTCTTAATTCTGTCAATTTTGTATTGGTACTTTCGATTAAATCAATTTTATTCTTTACATCTTGCCAAAATTCAAATAGTGTACTTGCAGATGTGTTATATTTTCTTGCTATGGTTCTTAAGACAGATAACCTTTCATCAATTTCAGATAACTCCGATTCTATAGAATTTATGCTTTCTGCAAAGGATTTAAGTTCGGAAATTATATCTGATATTTCTAAGTCAATATTTCCAAGACGTTTTACTATTTCATTCGTCGTGTTATTATTAATTCTTTCAAGATTTTTTATTGATTGATAGAATGAATTTGCGAAACATGATTGAAGCAAATCCAAAGAAGATTTTATTAGATTATTATTAGAAGCAAGTTTTGATATATCAGCCCGTCTTGATAATAAATTTGTTTCCTCATTTTCTTTTATTGATAAATTTTCAAGTTCAGAAACTATTTGCAAATTATATAACTTATCTCGTTTTGATTCTTCAAGTTTATTTTCAAAAATTTTGATTTCTTGGTCTAATTTCTTCAAATTTACATATAAATCTGAGATTTGTAATAAATTATCTTCTGAATTTTTATCTGTTTTTTTTAAAAACTTTTTGAAAATATCATATTGATATTCCTCAGATAATATGGTGTCATGCTGAGCTGTGATATCCAACAAAATAGGAAAGAAGTCTTTCAGTTCTTTATTCGAAATCGATTTATTGTTGAGATAATAGTTTGATTTTCCTGATTGATTAAGTATTCTTTTTACAACAACACCTCCTGACACATCTTGATTTGATATATGTATACTTTTTTTCAAAAAAAACTCTATTTCAACAGAACAATCTTTTTCTGGAAATCTGCAAACATTTTTGGAATGGAAACGCCCAAAAGAAAAATTTATTGCATCAAGAATTATAGATTTACCAGTTCCGGTCTCTCCCGTTATCGCTGTGAAACCTTTTTCAAATATAATATCTAATTTATCTATAATAATAAAATTTTCAATTGAAATTCTTGATATCAATTTTCAATTTCTTATGACAAAACTTGTGATTTTATTATACATCTATGGGGTAATTTATGCAATTCTTAAGGTTAATTTAAAATAAAACAAACACAAGAACTTTAATAAATTAGTTTTTTTAAAGTATAATTAGATCTTTCTTGACTTAATGCATTTGATCCCCTACTACTTATGTCTCATATTATACAGAGAGGCACTTTCGAATACTGCATTTGCAAGCACAGTTTTAGTTTGTATTTTTATCTCTTCGAATCTTTTTTTATATATTTATCTAGCTAATATGTTATAAGAAAGTTCACTTAAGTTTCTTTTAGCCAATCCAGAAGTTTCTGCTAAATGGATCAAATGATAGATCCATAATTAACCAAGCTATCAGCATGGCTTTATTTTCACATGAACTAAGCTACGTAACCTAAGACAAATTTCTGTAACAAAATTGCAACAGTTGAAAAAATAATGATTTTATATTTTTCGATAAAGTTTCAAATGATGAAATTGATATGCCAGAATGAAGCTAGATAGTTAAAAAACTTTTTTTTGGAGTTCATTTATGAACATGAATAAAATTTTAGCAGCCGGTTTGATTGCTGCTGTTGCTTCCACAGCTTCTTTCGCACAATGCGGAAATGGTGGATTCTATGTCGGTGCAAATGCAGGTGTTGCTTTCACAAAAGCAAAAATCGCGTCTGTTGGAAAAACTTTAGACAATAAAAGTGCTTCTACAAGCAAAAAGAAAACAAAATTCTTGGCTGATTTAGTTTTCGGTTATGATCATAGAATCAACGATGTTATGCTTGGCGTTGACTTAACATTTGGAATGATGTTTGGAAAAACCAAAATGGATTATAACGGATGGATGCAAGATAGTGGAACCCCCCATGACGTTTCTACTGATAAAGACCATGTTTCTATAAAGAACAACTGGAATATTGCTTTGATGCCAAGAGTTGGTTATCTTGTTATGCCACAATTAGAACTTTATGCAACAGCTGGTGTTAAAATGGGACATTATAAAGTGATATATTCTGACTTTAATGATCCAGCCCCAGATGCTACAACAACTTCTGCAAAGAAAGTTAAATTTATCCCAGTTGTTGGTGCAGGTTTGAGATATGAAATCACTCCTGATATCTATGCAAAGTTAGAATATAACTATGATTTCAGAGCGAGCTTAAAAATGCCTGCTGACATGTCAAAGAAATCAACAACAGATGCTGGTGGTAACGCTAATTCTGTTAAAGTTCCTGCTCACATCATCAAACTTGGTGTTGGATTTAGATTCTAATTCTGATTTCAGGATTGAAACGAAGCTCTGGATTTCTCCAGAGCTTTTTGTTGTTATACAGCAACAAAATATTATTTCTAAAATTTCCCATATTTAAAATTTTAAACATTAATTAGTATTTTTATGTTAGTATAAAAATATGAAGGGATTATAGGATTTTCAAACTATGCGTTATTTAAAAGCTTTTCCTTTGATATTGTTTTGCTTTAATACATTTGCCCAGGAGGCTGAAAATAATGATAATATATCTGAAAATGTCTCTCCTGCTGAAAATATTTCTGTAACGGGATTTTATGGTGGAGCTGATTTAGGATTAGATTTATTGAAATTGAAATCCCGAAATCAAATCTCTACAGCAAAAAGAAGTAAAACGAAATCGGGACTATTAATGGATGCCTTTGCTGGATATAATGTTCAGTTAGGGAAACTTATATTCGGAATCGAAGGTTTCTTAGATTTCAGAACAGCAACGCCAAAAACTAATATAGACAACAAAACATATAGTCTCAAAAGAAAATACGGTTTTGGTCTCGCTCCGAAAATTGGCTATAATATTTATAGCACATTGAATGGATATGTTAATTTTGGAACATTGACTTCGAAATACAAAGCTAGAGGAAATAATGAAAAATCCAATCCAACAAAAACATCACTATTCGTCGGATTAGGATTGGAGCAAACATTCGGGACAATGTTTGTTCGTGGAGAAATGAGCAGGGTTTTCAAGAAGAATGTTTCGAAAATTAGTAATGTTAGTATGTCTGCTGACTCTTATACGTTCAAAATTGGTGGTGGATATCGTTTCTAAATCAATATGCCAATAGCAGTATGTGGAGCTCTATGCTCTTGTTCATTTGGAGTTGCACCTGTGCCACTGGTTGTTCCTCCGAAATTTCCTGTTTTGGCCGCAGGATTACCTCTTGCAACAATAATGGACTTCATTCCGATGGTAAATATTGCAACATTTGGAATGTGTAGTACTATTTCTAATCCAACAGTAGCCGCTGCAACAGCTGCTGCTTTTGGTGTTTTGACACCTATGCCTTGTGTTCCAGCAATAGTTGCCCCATGGATTCCAGCAAAACCGACTTGTTTATTAAGTGGAATACCTGTGTGATTTCTGGAGGAGATAAATGTATGTGCATGTGGGGCGGTTGCATTTCTATAAATATGCCAGGTCAATTTGTTGTGTTATAAAAATTATGAAAATAGGGATTTTAAATTTAACTTTAGATAAGCTACGAAATATCTTGAAAGAGCACAGTATTCCTGCGTTTCGAGCGAACCAAATTTTCCTATGGCTTTATAGATTTGGAAAAATTTCATTCTTTGATATGACAAATTTAGGAAAAAGTTTGCAAACTAAATTAGATGAAATGTTTTATATTTATCGACCTGAAGTTGCAAAAATCTCAAAATCAAAAGATGGAACAATGAAATTCCTTTTTGAATTGAAGGATGGAAATAAAATTGAAAGTGTATTTATTCCTAAAGAAAAACGAAATACTATTTGTATTTCATCCCAAGTTGGTTGTTTGGTCGGATGTAAATTTTGCAACACAGGCTATAATGGATTTATACGTAATTTGACAATGGAAGAGATAATAACACAATTTTTTGCCGTTAAAGATCAATTGAATTTATGGAACAATAAAGATGATAGGTTATCCAATATTGTTTTCATGGGAATGGGAGAACCGCTTTTTAATCATGAAAACGTATTATGTTCTATAGAAAACATTATTTGGGACGAAAATGAAGGCTTATCGAGAAGAAAAATTACTGTTTCCACTTCGGGTATTACTCCAATTCTCAAAAAAACAGCAAAAGATTTACCATGCAGATTGGCGATTTCACTTCATGCTCCAAATGATGAAATACGAAATAAAATAATGCCGATTAATAAAAAATATAATATAGCTTCGATCTTAAATGCATGTAAGGAGTATACAAAACATCATCCATATTTGAAAATAACTTTCGAATACCTGCTCTTGAAAGATATAAATGACTCAAAAGAATGCGCAATAGAATTAGTGAAACTCTTAAGAGATATCAATGCAAAGGTAAATTTAATTCAATTTAACTCTTGGGAAGGTTGTAATTTCCAGCATTCTGAAAAAATCAAAGAATTTGCAGAAATTTTAAAAAACTCAGGATTAGAAGCCCCCATAAGATCTCGGCGTGGAGAAGATATAATGGCAGCCTGTGGACAACTTAGTTCTAACAATAAATAATCTTATGTGTTATAATTAATCAAATTTTATTATTAAAAGATTTATTATGAGATTTTCAAAAAACTTAATTCAAATTACATTATTGGCTTGTTTGGCTGGTTGTTCTAATCAAACCTTCAAAGCGGAAGAGTCTGTAGATTATAAAGATAATTCAAAATATGGTTTCGGATCTTTAATAAAAGATAAGGACTCTGTACTTAGAAAGTATTTCACATCAAATGAAAGTTCAGAAGCAAAAACAAATGGTATTTCTGTTGAAAATGCGACAAGCAATTCAGAAAACAAATTGTGGAATGCTGTGATAGTTGCGTTAAAAGACTTTCCAATCAGCTTTATGGATAAGAAAAACGGAATTTTGGAAACAGAAAAAGTGAAAGTATCTCAGTTTGATAACACGGGATCATGCTCTTATATCATAAGAGTGAAATTATTAAGTCAAAAAGATTTCACTGTAAATATCTCTTCTCCGGAAGATTCAAGCATACGTTTGAAAAAGCATGAAGAAATTATAAGAGAAAAAATAAAAAAAGAAATAAGCAAATAGGAATCTAATATGCATATTTTGAAAAAACTATTAATATCCAGCTTTGTGTTATTTTCTCTCGAAACTTTGGCATCTCTAGAATCTGATTCTGAATCTAGAGACATAGCGATTTCAAGTTTTAAAGAAAGCCTTACTACTTTGGATTCAGAAAGTATTTCTGAAAAAGATTTTTTAGAAAGATTTGAATTAGCCATAAATAATGTTATTCCAGACAATTTAGAACCTTCAATTCCTCAAAAAGCTCAGAAATTCAGAGCATCATATCAAGCTGTTAGAGATCTTTATGAAGCTTACAATGTTATCTTAAAAGACAAAATGGCTGAGTTTATCGGATCTCTCCAAACAGAAGATGAATCATTGATTATTGAATTAATGGTATATAAAGAATTAGGTATCTTAAGAGGATATTCTGGAGATATCGATTATTTTATAAAAGGATTTATAGATTTATGGCCCAAGAAGTTATTGACAGAAGATAAATTAGAAACTTTCTGTTATGCTGCCGATGATAAAGTTGGTGTATTAAATCTGTTTGTAAATAAAAAACTAGTATCTGAGAAATTTGTCAAAAACTTGCTATTTAATTTGTTAGGACAGAGAAATTTAGTTCCTGTTATTTTTAATGGCCTTGACATTGGGCTAATACCTATGGTCCATTTATTAGAGTACCTTGAAATATCGAATTTGGAAGGAAAAGCCGATTTAATTAATTCCTGTATAGATCACTTTAAAAAATTAAGTTTTACAAAAGAGCAATTCAATTTATGTATGCCGATTATTCTGAAATTCCCAAATACAAAACCTGGAATTGATTCATGGCCTAATCCATACCGAGGTTTGTCAACAAGAAATGCTATATTTGCTTTTGCTATAAGTCGTTCTGTTATATCTGAGGAAAATCTTCCAGAATATTTAGAACAATTGCCAAAGATGGAACAATTACAACTAATTAAGGATCTTTGTGAAATTAGTCTGATTGAAAAAAGAGATTCAGTAACTTCTTGGTTGGAAAAATTACCCTGTACCGAATTTAGGCAATTTATAGAAGCGTATATTGAAGAACATATAACACTTTAGTCATGGGAGCGCGCGGCGTGTGGTATAATATCAAAGATACCATACGCCGCGCCCCAAATATAAAAAGCAAAAAATTTTATAAAATATAATTTTCTTTCTTGATATTTCTTTAAGAGAGCGATACATTTAAAGAAGTAGTTACACATTTTCGAGTTAATAAATATGGAAAGAAACTCATCAAGTTGCAAGTTAAGCCTTGTTATTTCAATCATAGCTTTGATTATAGCAGCTGCCTCTTATTTTTGCCCAAAGAAAAGCACAGATCCTTTAAATTCATCTACTCTTGATGAAAAAGTGAAAGGAATTATAATAGATACAGTAAAGCAAGATCCTCAACTTCTTATGGATGCCATGGGAGAAGGAATAGCAAAAAAAAGAGAAGCAGCAATTGGAGAATTGACAAACGGCATTTTGGATAAATCTTCTGATATCACAAAACAAAGTATGAAATTTGGAGAATTGTCCTCAAAAACTAATGTTGTTTGTTTCATTGACCCTCTTTGCAAACACTGCATTGACTTTCAAAAAAATATGTCGAAAATCGTGAAAGCGAAGAAAGATGTTTGTTTTAAAATGATTCCTGTAGCTGTTTTAGGAGATGATTCAGTAACTTTAGCAAAGGTATATATAGCTGTTTATGATAAAAGCCCTGAAAAAGCTTTGACATTTATTGAGAAAATTATATCTTCAGAAGGAGATATAAACAAAGCGGAAATTGAAAAAGCCTTAAAGACGGCAGGATTAGATCCAAAAGAAATTGAAGGAATGATGGCTGATGCAGATAAGAAACTTATTGCTAATGGAAGGCTTGCTGAAACTTTGAAGATACCTGTTGTCCCTGCAATTTTCATAGTAAAAGGAAAAGAGGTAAATATCTTGCAAACAACCGGCGTTGATCAGCTTTTAACAGCAATTGAAGGGAAAGTTGAAAAATAAATTATATTTTATCTTTTCTAAAAGAGCCTTAACTTCAAAAAGTTAGGGCTTTTAATCAACAAAAGGCAAAGCAAGTTATAATTCCTATAATAATCCTATATAAAACTAAAATTCCAAAACCATGGTTCTCCATATATTTTATACAAGGCAATATAGCAATTAAGCTTATAGATGCAGTTGCAATTATTCCTATTAACGAATTATTTGAAAAAACCTGAAAGTCGTGATTTTGACAACATTCAAAAAATTCCAAAGTTAAAGATCCTAATATACTAGGAATAGCTAAAAGTAGCGAAAAATAAATCGATTTTTTCCGATCTGACCCCAGCATTCTGGAAGCTGTAATGCAAATTCCTAAGCGACTCACACCGGGAAATATAGCAATTGTCTGAAAACAGCCGATTATAAATGCCTTTGTGATAGATATAGGGTTTTTATCTGTTCTTGATTTATTGCAAGATAGTTTATCAACCGCAAATAAAATTACCCCAAAAATAATACTTAATATTCCCATAATTCTTGGAGAATCAAATTCTTTCACATAATCTCTTGCAAAATACCCAATTATTACGACAGGTATCGTCCCAAAGAAAAGAGGAAGTAGATGGGTACTTTTTATAGATTTCTCTGTAAATAACCCTTTGAAAATATCAAAAATTTCTTTATGAAAAAATATCAATAAAGCAATTAAACTGCCAGTATGAAGCGCTATTTTTAATAAGAATGAGAATGTGGTTATATTAAAGATATGTGAAAAAAAGTGCAAATTCACAGATGAACTTATGGGCAATATTTCAGAAATTCCTTGTATGAAACTTAAAAGTATTATTTCTAAATCCATTTTATACCCGCGTTTATTTTTAGAAACTTCTTGAATTATATTGCAAAAATGCTATAATTTCAACATATTTACCGTCGCTCTAATGTTTATATGTAGTGATGCTTAATTCCAACAAAATAAATAAGCTTAAAATTTTATAATAATTTTAATCTTATAATACAGTGTACAACACCTATTAATATTTTTTCTGAAATAGATATTGATAAGTAATTGTAAATATGATAGAATGCATTTATAAATTTATTTTTTTACAGGATTTTATTAAAACCTTAAAGCTTTTATTAATAACGACGTTTGTACTTACAAACTTCGCAGGAAATTCTAACAGCTTTGAGTCCTCAGAAGAACGATCTGAATCGTCTTCTATGAGAATTATAGCAAGTAATCAAGAGACAAACTCTGATAGTGAGGAAAACCTCCCAAGAATATTTATCGATATTGAATCATTTATTGAAGCCCCTGAGCCAAAGCAAATTATAGCTATTAGAACTGACCGAAAAATTAATTTAGAAGAATTGTATGGAAAAATAGGACTAGCCCTAAGAACACATGAAAAACCAGTAACGGAGCTAGAACCACCTTTTATTGGATACGATACACTATTTGAAAATCTTAACGGCTTCGTGTGGGAATATCAAGACGCATGTTTTGATAGGGAGGAAAAGTTCTCAAGAACATTTATCGATATTGAGGAAGTTATTCGCAACCATCCATCAAGGCGACTTGTACCTAGTATAACTAAGCCTAAAATTACTTTAAAAGAGTTCTATAAAATAATAGAAACAAACTTAGAAGCACCTTTTGTTCGAAACAATTCAATGTTTGAATATCTTGATGAATATTTTCAGATAAAAAATGCAAGATTCACGATTAAATTTTTGGAAGTTTTAGATTTTTTTAATAAAAATTTTGGATGTGATTTTAATTTTATACCATCCCATCCTTGTCAAGATGAAATTATATCTTCAATGGTTGAGCTAAAACGTATAGCTAAAGTTCTAGAGATAGAGATAAAAAGTGATATGAGAAAAACTCTGAAGATATTTACTGAGACTGAGTCAAATAAGTTTATTCTGGATATATTTACTAGACCAAATATATTTACTCTGAATAAGATATTTCTGTTTACAACAAAGATCTCTTCTTTAAAAAAGAAATTAGAGGCTTTATCCACATTTCTTGATGCAGTAAATTTAGAACAAGCTATGAGAGTCTTAAATGACCACTTAGAGGTACTTGAAAAAGAGCAAAAATTTGATTTTGGAACTTGTGCTTATCATTTTTTCCCCGATTATTTTCTACCTTTAATTCATAGATATATTTATATGATAGTTGCAGGGGACATACAGCCAACCCAGAAGGAGATTCAACCTATTAAGAAACGTATTGAGAAATTTAATATTAATACATTTTTTTATGGAGATGAAGAGAATGTCTGGAAAAGATTTGAATTCTCAGATAAGAAAAAGATTGGCAATATGAAATTACTTTCGTCTCTTTTAGTTGACCATATTTATGATGTTTTTGATCGCAACATGAAATATATTGAAAAAGAAGAGATTGCCCAAATAGTTAGTCAAACACTCCTTGATGAAATAAATCGTGTTATTCCTGTAGAAAATGCAATGTACAGCTATTTATGGTGGAATCCATATGATTATGGAATTTAATTCTAGAAGATCATCCTTATAAAATTAATAAATGTTATTAATGGCATATGAATATTACACCATATGCCATTAAAGTTTTTCTACATAAGATTCTATGCTGTTGCGATAAACCTTGAAAAATTAAGAATGATTAAGTAACATACTAGAGGTATCTGTTATTACTCTGAAAATTGAATAATATAGACTCTATCAAATTTACTGTTGCAAGATTATGTCATGAAATGGCAAATTCATTGAGTATTATGAAATTTCTACAAGAGGATATATCTTTCTCTGATAATGAAGTCATAAAAGAATTATTTCAAAATATAGATCTAATGACTTGTACTATGGATTTTTTCAGGAATATATATGCCTCTTCGAAAAACAGAGTTAGAATTAATGAAATACTGCTCAATATCTTAAAGTTAAAAAACATTTCTTTAAGTGGAGATATTAATGTTTTATCAAAGGTTTCCATAGCTTTTGAAAATGTTATATGCGGAATTATATATATCTGCATGAAAGCTTGCAAGACTTCAGATAATATTCTTTTAGAAAATAATAACAACAAAATTGTTATTAAGATTTCAAACCGAACTTTCCCTCAAGAAACACAGAAAGCATTTCAAGAACTAGACCTTGAAGAAAATGCGTTTAACATTTTTGTTTTATATGTAAAATACTTAGCAAAATCCCTTGATATTTTTATTGATTCTGATTTTGATTTAAATAATATTGTGATCACATTATGGAATCAAAAATAACAATAGTTGAAGAGAAATTTTATGGACGTTTGAAGTCTCGGAGGCTTACTGATAGACAAGAATTGTTATTTAAAACATTATTTAAAAATATTGCAATAACTTCGTTTAAAGATATTGACGTAAATGATCATCAAGATATTTTCTTTGAAATAGGTTTTGGAGGAGGAGAGCATATTGCGAATATGGCATTGTCTAATCCAAAAGGGTTATTTATCGGATGTGAGCCATTTGTAAATGGTGTTGCAGCGCTTTTAACAAAGATAGATGATTTAAAAATAACAAATATCAGAATATATCAAAATGATGCGAAAAATTTATTAAAAGAAATCCCAAATAAAATCTTGTCTGGAGTTTTTTTACTTTTTCCAGATCCGTGGCCAAAAAGAAAGCATATCCGACGCCGTTTCCTTCAGGAAAAAACTATTTTAATGATTCATGATAAATTGAAAAAAGATGGATTTTGGCGTATTGCATCTGATCATAAAGAATATAAATCTTGGATTTTAAAATTGTTCAAGCAAGAAAAAATAAGAGAAAAATTTAGTGAAAAGTTATTTGATAGCACGACTCGTCCTAGTTTTCAATCTTGGCCGCAAACACGTTATGAGCAAAAGGCTATCGATGAAATCCTATACGCCATTTATACAAAAGTTTAAATATATTACTCATAAAAAGCGCGCGGCGCGTGGTATCTTTAGTATTATACCACGCGCCGCGCGCCATAAATAAATTCATTTTTTAACAAACTTTGTTTTGTTTTCATCAAAACATGATACAAAGCATGAATTAATTTTATCTCCTTCTTTTGAAAAGAAAATATACTCGTTTTCATCAAAGAAAACAACCATCAGATCTTTACTAAGGAAAGAGAAATTATTTCCGTTAACATGAGTCAATTTTGCGGTTTTTATTCCGTTTGTAATGAATAAATTATTATCTTTTTCATAAATATTTATATCTCCATAAATTTCGCTTGAATAAATTCCTGTGTACTTCTCTAGATCTTCTATAGGTTCTAAATTTCTTTCTTCAAGTTGTTTTTGAAACTCATGTTGTTTATCTGCATAATAATTTTTTCGATCTAAATCAGCTTGTACCCAATCTATTTTAGAAAACCCAAATGATAAATCCAAAAATTGATTAACCATATATTCGCAAAATAACGTTTGCGCGACACCTCCAAGATTACATATGACGCCAACAGCTATATTATCCTCAGGAGAAACTGCGAAAAATGCTGTAGCTCCATAGATTCCTCCCATATGAAAGATTATGTGTCGTCCATTATTTCCATTATCAAAATAAGTACCACTGAAAAATCCAGCACCATAGTATAACCCATTTCTAGAATATCTGGATTTAACGAATGTACAATCATTATCTTTCAAATTTATTATTTCAGCTAAATTAGAAGTTAAAATTTCAAAAGTTTTTTCTGAAACAATTTGTTTACCTTTATACTTCCCCTTGTTTGATAACATAGCTAACCATTTTCCAAAATCCTCTGCAGATAAACTTATGCCTGCGGTTGCTGGAAATTTTTGAAAAAATCCGATTGTATCCAAAGGAATTATCTCATCCATACTCCTCGAGTGACTTGTAACTACACTTTTTGAATCATGAATAAAAGGAAGATAAATTAAATTCCATACACTTTTGAAAAAACCGAGCTTTTTACAGTCATGAGAAAATCTCGTAAGTAAATATTTGAAATAACCTATTTTGCTCGATTCGGCATCAATCCTTATTGCGCTAGAGAACTTCAAATCCATCTTGTCAAAAATATATTTTTTCACAAGATCTTCATATTTCTCACCAGTTGCTTTTTCAAGAACCATTCCAATAATTCCATATATTATGTTTTGATAAGCATATATCTTTCTGAATTCCCCGGGCTTTTGTTTCAAATATTTGAAAATAGCAAGAATTTTATTATTATCATAATTACCTTTGAATAACGTATCTCCCGAGAAATTTTTCAAACCGCATCTGTGAGAAATCAAATCTAAAATAGTAAGTTCCTTTGAAAATTCCTCATTACAAATAGAAATATTCGGCAAATATTTACGAACTTTGTCATCAAAAGATAATTTTCCTTCACCAACTAACGCCCCAACTAATATAGCTGTGACATTTTTGCTCACAGATGAGACAGGGAAAAGGGTTCGAGAAGTTACATTTTGAGGATTGTTGCTCTCAACAGTTGTTCTCCCAAAAGATTTTGTATAAACAACTTTATCTGCTCTGGAAATTGATAAAGTTGCAGCTGGAATGTGCAGTTTTCTCAAGCCTTCATTTATTATCTCTTCCATTTTTTTAGCATTGTCTAATAACTGTTCATCAGTTATTTCTGCATAGCTTAATGAAAGAAATGTGAAAAAAATAAGAAACACGTATGCTAATTTTCTGAAAAATTTTAACATTTTTGTCAATCCATTAACTGTTTATTAACTATTAAATAGTATACCTTTATATGAGAACTCTTATCAAAAAGATTTTTTAGAGGAAACATGTTTAGCGGAGTCAAAATAACATTAATTATATGTTTAACAATTATTACAAGTTGTGTATTATTTATTTCTTATAACGAGTATTCAGGACGTTATTCCATTGTTTCGACATCAGACAATGGAATTTATATATTTGATAAAAAAAGCACGGTACTTAACAAATGTGATGGAAAAAATTGTGTTGTTATAGAAACAAAGTTACCAACAAAAACATTCTTGAACCAAGATACCGGCTTTCAACAAAATAAATTATTTGAATCCGAAAAACCAATGGCAACAGCAACTTTAGTCAGCAATACAGCAAAACCAGAAATAAAATCTGATAATTCAGAGGTTAATAAACCAAATCAAAATAATGAAAATAAATTACCCCCTCCGGATAATGTTCCATCTGATTCACAAATAACCTCAACTTTGGAAAAGACTGGAAATACAACAAATTCCATTTCTTCTACTGATAATTTCACAAATACTCCAAAGGAAGAAAAAACAGAAAATCAAAGTGAAGATGAATTCATAGAATAAAAATCCCTAAAATTTTATGGGACTTTTTAGAATTTGACTTGGAAGAAGAGTGGGAGGTATACTGAAAATATAGGGTATATACAGGCGCGCGGCGTGTGGTATAATATCGAAGATACCACACGCTGCGCTCCCCAAAAATCTCTCCCAAATAAACCTTCCGCCTTCGGGATGGATGTTAGTTAACCCTTTAGACATATCGCAAATGGAGTACGATTTGCGACGTATATAAACAAAGTATGCACGAAGCGTGAATTAGAAAGAAAACCTCACCGGAAAACTTCATTGACACCGCAGAGGCACCTATAGCGCTTTCGGTAGACATAACCTATCAAAATAGTGTAGAATTACAGAAATAAGTCGAGAAAAATTTTTAATGAATTTTGAATTAACAGAGCTGTTATTTGATTCAATTGCTGATTTGCCTATTGCTTTTGCAACTTGGAAAACTCAAGGTGACGAAATATTTGTATCTAAAAGATTAAAACAAATAATAAAGGTAAATACAAATGTTCTGAGCCCATATGATTTTGTGAAGAGTATGCAGAAAACTTTCGGTTCATTTCTAAATATCTCTGTTGAAAAAGTATCTCAACCTGATTTTTTGGGAAATTATTCTTCCGCGATTAATATTTTAGGACAGGAATATACTCTGAAACTTTCTTTCAATAGAATAAAACAGATTTATATATTTTTGGTCGATCATAAAATTGAAAAAAATTTGGACAATAATTTAGCTGAGATTTTTGATAATCTGCCAATTTATATTTGGCAAAAGAACAAAGACTTAAAATTAACTTATTGCAACAAACCCTATGCCGATGCTTTGGAATCAACAAAAGAAAATGTCATAAAAAATAACTTAAGATTAATTCCACAATCAAAAAATTCAGTTTATATCGATCACAGTCTTTATTTAACAAAACCTAAGAAATTAACCGAACATATCATAATTAACGGAGCAAGAAGGCTAATTTCAATTGAAGAAATGCCTTTCTTAGGAAAAGAAAAATCAACAGGAGTTGGCATTGATATAACTGAAAGAGAAGAGCTCGAAAAAAACTATAAAAATTATAAAAAACAAACAGAAGATACATTGGATAACTTATCTGTCCCTATTGCTGTATTTGATAAAAATAGCGTTTTAGTTTTTGCTAATGAGGCTCTAATAAATCTCTTTTCCATTGAAAAACTAGATATTTCTGAAAATTGCAAATTCGAGAATATAGTTGATTATATTCTGAGTAATAATTCTCTATTAATAGTAGAAGATATTCCCAAATATAAAGAGATCACTAAGAACTTGTTTCAAACTATTATTGAACCATATCATACAACTTTACAACTCGTAAATGGGAAAATTTTAAACGTTAATATAACACCAAATCAAGTAGGAGGATTGATATTCGTATTTGAAGATGTTTCAGATAGAATTACATTAGAAAGAAAATTAAATTCAATGTCATCAATTCAAGGAGAAATACTGAATTATTTATCTGAAGGAGTTGTTGTTTTTGGGTCTGATAATAAAATAAAAATTGCAAGTCAATCCTTAACAAAACTGTTACACCTTCCTGAAAATCAAGACTTAAAAGGACATCATATTTCTGATTATTTCAAAACCACAGAGAATATGTTCAGTTCAAAAAAAGAACTTGAATTTTGGATTTCAAAGTTGATTAATACAATAACAAAAAGATCTGAGTTTTCTGAAATTTTAAATCTACCATCTGGACAATTTTTAAAATACAATTATATGCCTCTTCCTGAAGGATTTAATTTAATAAGATTCTCAGATATCACAGATAATGTAAATTTTGAAAAATTACAAAATGAAAAAACAGAACTGGTTAATCAAATAGACGAGATAAAATCTAGTTTAATTTCAAATATATCTCGTGAGATAAAATCCCCTTTACAAGCAGCTTCAGGTTTCGCAGAAGTTCTTTATAATAAATATTTCGGAGAATTAAACGAAAAGCAACTAGAATATTGCAGAGGAATAATAGAATCAATTGAAGCTTTAATGAATATCGCTAATTCAGTTATAAATCTTGCTAATCTAGACTCAGGTCTTTTAAAACAAAAATATGAAGAAATTGATCTGTTAGAATTTATAAACGAGTTAGTAGATTTATTTTCAAAACAACAAAGTGTCACTATAAAATCCGAATTTAATGAACCAAACTTTGTCGTATTTATTGACAAGGGGCTTATGAAACAAGCACTTTATCAAATAGTAAATAATATATTAAAAAATATTCCAAAACAGGGAATGATATCAATTTCCATTAACATTTCAGAAAATATACCGGATTATTTTAATTTAATAATAAAAACTCAAAATATAATATTGAATCAATCAGAAGTGCAAAAAATAAATGATATTTTAATTAACGATTTAAAAAATGATGTTCTGAATACCTCTTTGGATTTTGGCTTAATATTCGCCAATAAAGTAATTAGATCACATAATGGAAAAATATTTTTAAACTCAAATGACGAAGAAACAACCATAACATGTTGTCTGCCTATAAAACAGTTTTTGCAATAAACAGAATTCTAAGTATGCGCGCGTAAAAATACCAAACACTACACTAGGTTGCTCTAATTGTAGAGAACACCAAGAAAATTCTAACTCAGGAAAAGATAGCAATAAGTTCATTAACAATACTTTTTTATTCCCAGGATATTGTGATGTAGAGAAATTAATTAAATTTTCATTAGAAAAGCAAGTTAACTGAACAGTTTTGGTTTATTTTTTAAATGTTCTTTAAAATTTTCTGCAAATAGATGAGCTGTTTTATCTTTATTTGCAACAAAATACAAATAATTAGTTTTGGCTGGAAACATAGCTGCATGAATAGCGTCTTTTCCAGGACAGCAAATTGATTCAGGAGGTAGACCTAAATTTCGGTAGGTATTATATGGCGATTTAAAAAACAGATCTTTTCTTGTTAGTTTCCTATCTATCTTTCCATAACCATCCGAAATGGCATAAATTACAGTCGGATCACTTTGTAATCTCATATTAATTTTCAGTCTGTTATGATAAACAGAAGAAATCACGGGCATTTCTTCTAGATTTCCTGTTTCCTTTTCGATTATCGAAGCAAGAATAAGTATTTTTTTTGTTGTTAATGATGTTTTGTTTTCTGTTGTGATTTTATCGATAGTTTTTTTCATTTCATTGGTCATTTTACTTAAAATATAACTTTTTGTATTTCCAAATGTATAGAAATATGTATTAGGCATGACTGAAGCTTCTGTCGGAACTTTCGTAATTTTTCCGAAAAGTAATTTATTAGAGTTTAGCTTTTCAACGACCCTCTTTATCGTATATCCTTCAGGTATTGTGAGTTTCCTTATAACCCTGTGTCCTTTCAGCATTTTTTGAATAACAGATAATATGGTTTCATTTCGATTTATCTCATATTCTCCAGTAAAAACTCTATTTTTTATCAATAAAAAAGGCAGCGGGAATACAAATGAATTATCGGATTTTATAGCGTCATAAAGATCATTAAATCCTTTTGTATAAAATAAAGAATGATTAGATCTATGACTTTGCTGAAAAAGAAGCGAAAATCCTAATAAAAAAATAACAACTAATATTAAAAATTTTTTCATAGAAAGACAAAAATGGTGGTCACAACAGGGATCGAACCTGTGACCCCTACGATGTCAACGTAGTGCTCTACCGCTGAGCTATATGACCACAATTATAAATTTAGTATATATAAACTCTGAAATAGATTCAAGAAAATTTTTAAAAGATCATCCAGGAATTATGTGAATCAAAAAATACACATCTTACCTTAAATTCTATATTGATATTAAATTTTTTTCATAGTATAATTTAGTAACAAGGTGCTACTAGCCCACTTTAAACAATGTTACAAAATCAAGAATCACAGAATTTAGCCTCGGGAAAACGACAAGATCGAGACGGGAAAATTCCTATAACTGTTTGGCAAATCGGAATAATGATGTTTTTGTTGAATATCTCATTTGTTATGGCATACGCTTTTTCCGGACTTTATCTGAAGCACATCATAGGAGCATCTGCTATAGGAATAGGTGCGCTTGAAGGAGCCTGCGAAATGATATCTCATTTAATGAAATTATTTTCAGGTATGTTAAGTGATTTTTTCAGGCGTAGAAAAGGTATTATGATTATCGGCTATATTTTTTCTGTGATAAGCCGCCCAGTTCTTGCTATCTCTGATTCATTTGGATTAGTTTTCAGTGCTAGAATGCTGGAGCGCTTCGGAAATGGAATTCAAGCATCTCCAAGAGACGCAATAGTTGCTGATGTTGCTCCAAGAAAGCGAATAGGAGCTTCATATGGTTTAAAGAGAAGCCTAGCATATATCGGATCATTATTTGGTGGTGTTTGCGGTATTTTCGCTATGAAATTAACAAACAATAACTACCAGCAAGTTTTTGCATTAGCATCTATTCCAGCATTTGCTGCATTTCTTTTATTAATCTTTTGTGTAAAAGAACCGAAAAGATTTGACCATCCGGCGATTAGTTCTGGCTCTCCCGTTCCTTCCCCCAAACTTAAACCAAAGTTTTCTTTGAAAAATTTTAAATACTTAGGAACTGCATTTTGGCTATTAATGGGAGTTAATGCGATATTCATGATGGCAAGAATGAACGAAACATTTTTGATTCTAAGAATGAATGAAGGATTCCAAATAGATCCTATGTTTGCTCCTGTTGTTATGATTGTTTTTAATATAGGAACAACTCTTTCGTCATATCCGGTTGGCTTATTGGGAGATAAGTTCAATCGCATAAAATTATTAGGAATAGGAATAGCTGCACTTCTTCTGGCAGATATGATAATGTATTCTGCAACTTCAAGAAGCATTATGTATCTAGGTGTATTATTTTGGGGAATACAATTAGGATCTACTCAAAATGTTTTTGTTTCTCTAATAGCAGAAAAGGTATCTGAAGATTTGAGAGGAACAGGGCTTGGAATTTATTGGCTTGTCAATGCGTTTTCAGCTTTTTGTGCGGATACAATCGCTGGTTATGTTGCACATCATTTTTCATTGAATTGTATATTTGTTTCCAGCGGTATCATAGGTGTATTTGCTTTAGCAGTCCTGTTCTTAATGCTTCATATAACCTCTACAAATCGACTAAACTTAAAAAGTTAGTTTAAATTTCTTGTTCTGAAGTAATAATACACAATTACAGTTTCTAGGAAGTTATATCTCCATAAGCGGAGAATGATATAAAGATTTAGTTAAAAAAGTTCAATTCGTTTGACTGTTAAATAGGATGAAAGTTAACGATTAACGAATGAAGAGAAAAGTGATAAATAAAGGAAATTGGCAAATATATTGATAAAATATTAAATCTTTTCATATTTAGATAGATTTATAAAGTTAATAAATAACAGCATAAGTTCAAAGAATATTGTTAAACCATGGTTATCAAAATTTATCTTAATTCTTTAAATTATATATATTCTCTCAATTTATTAATATGTTTGTCAATCCCAAATTATTAGGAGCACTGAACGTGATATAATCTAAGATCCAAATACGCCTTATTGTTTCTCTAAGACAAACATTCCAACTAGAAAAATCAAAATAGGTATAATAAAAGAAGCCATCCATAATGGAATTATTCCAGTTTCTCCAAACGCAATTAGTATATTCCCTAAAAAATAAACAGGAAAAACAAATATCAATAATATCCCTATTTTCAAAGCATAAGTTCGAGTATCCCTTGAGTTGTAATTTATACAAAAAGCCATAACTAAAATTATGAAAGAAAACATTTGCATCATGGAAGACAACTTGGAATACCAGTGAACTTTATACTTTAAAGCTGATAATCCAACTTTGTCTAACATATTGGAATACTTCCCTAAGCTCCAAAACGAAACACTTTCTGGAACCATAACCATTTTTGTTATTTTGGAAAAAGAGAGGTTTATAGGTAATTTCATTATTTTTTGAAATTGTTCTTTTCCTCCAATATCAAAAATACTACAATTATACAATTCCCATTCTCCTTGTTTTAATAAAGCCTTATGAGAATGCATAGAACGTTCCAAAATATTTTTAGTATTAAATTCGAAAATTCTTACATTATAAGCAAGCGACTCTCGTTTATCAAATGATTTTACAGATATTATATACGAATTATTTTTATTAATATCTTTAAACCAAACTCCTGAATTTGTCAGAGTTAAACTCTTATCAATAGGATGAACTTGTAATTTTAATTCTTCATGAATAGCTTTTGTTGTTTTGATTGCATGAGTTGAAATTGCATCCAAAATTGTTATGTATAACAGGACCAAAATCGCAACTCCACCAAACAGAGCTGTTAATATATTTTTTGTTGAAATACCAACTGCTTTCATAACAGTTAGTTCGAGTTTATTATGCATTATCGAGAAAAATACAATTCCTCCTAACAAAACTATAAAAGAAAAGAAGGAAGAAACAGTAATAAATGAACGATAAAGTATTAATTTCACCATAGTTGGCGCTGGGATAACAATTCCAGCAGGGATATATTTTCTAACAATCTCCATAAATTCCAAAATAGCAACAACTAAAAAGAAACATATAAAAACACTCAAAAAGCTTTGAAGGAAATTTTTTATAATATATCTTGATAATATAGTTTTCAAATCAGTTAACCTTTATATTTGAAAAAAACAAACAGCACAGCAAAAAGAACAACAACAGCTATATAGTTGTAATAAGCAATGACAAATTCTTTGGCGGATAAATTTCCAAGGATTATAATAAGGATTTGACATAAAATTTCAACAGAAAAACTTTTCAGAGCAACTTTTCTGTCTCTTCCCCTTCCAATAGGTTTCAATAAAAATATAGCAAGTATTAGAGATTCTAGAATTGGTAATGTTGAAAAAAGATACCTGGAATGATATTCTGCCATATAATATTGTTTTAATTTCTGATCTTTTATTATCTTTACTTCTTCTAGTAATTCTTTTTGGCTTTTTTCATTTGGTCGTTTTGGCCTTGCATAAAATCTTTTAAAAAACTGCGTGATATCATAAGAAAAGCTTTCAAATTTTAATGTCGCAAGAATTTTATTATACCGATCAAATTCCTGTCTATATCCATTATCAAGTAATATTGAAATTTTCCCATTATCAGCAACATATTTTCCACTAGTAGCTGAAATTATATTTGTGTGAGATTGTTGATTATTGGGAATATAAGATATAAAAACTTTTTTTAATTCATTATCAGTTCTTTCACCAATATAAATAACAGACTCACCAATAACATTAAATATTCCGGGCTTTAATAAATTTATTGAAATGTTATTTTTTACTTTTTCCTGCATATCTTCAAAGTTTTTATAAGCCATAGGAGAAATTGTTGTTCTTAAATATAAAATACCTAAAGAAAAAACAGTGCCCAAAACAAAAAGTGGAATAAATAGAGAAAATGGGCTTTTTCCTGATGTCAAGAAAACAGTAATCTCCTCATTTGAATGCATTTTTTGAATAACAATAATAGATGAAATTAAAAAACACGTAGGTAATATTATAGCAGCGATTCCAGGCAATGTGCAAAGTATTAATTTAAAAAACATAGCAAAAGAAACATTTTCGGAAACAATTAAATCAACATATTTTATTGACATTGCTATCCACACCATCAAGATAATTATTGGTGTAACAACAGAAAATGCCAACAACATTTTCTTTAGCATATAACAAAATGCAATTGACAATCTCATGTCTTTTAACTATCCTTAAATGTTTGGCTCTTCTGTTTCACTTTCTGAATCATTTGTTTCATCAACTCTGGATACGGATGTGATCAATTCATCTTTGTTTAATCTGAATAATATCACACCTTGAGATGAACGTCTTGTTATTCTGATATCTTCAACAGAACACCTCATTATTCTACCTGTGTTTGTTATCATCATTATATGATCTTCAAATTCGACAGGGAATGAAGCAACTACTTTTCCGTTTTTCTCTGTTATTGATAAGTTCGTGAATCCTTGAGTCCCTCTACTTGTAGAACGATAGTCATAGAACGAAGAGATTTTTCCAAATCCGTTTTCTGTAACAGTTAGAATAAATTTTTCATCTTTTGCCAAAGTAGTCATCCTGTCTTCAATAATTCCACCTGAAGTAATCTTCCCTTTCCTCGCAAGTTTCCTCAATTTATCTGCATTTTTGAAGTATTCTTCTCTTTCTTCTAGATTATTCATATTCCATTTATAGAGAATTGCCATAGACATAACTTCATCTCCAGCTTTTAATCTTATACCTCTCACACCATTTGAATTTCTCCCAGCAAAAACTCGGACATCGCTAACAGGGAATCTATTACAAATTCCATTTCGTGTTGCTATGAACACATCATCATCAGGAGAACAGAAACTAACTCCAACAAGTTTTTCATTCTCCTCCAATGTTATAGCTCTCTTTCCGTTTGATTGAATATTAGCAAAATCACTAAATTTATTTCTTCTGACGTTTCCCAAGGAAGTTGTGAAAACTAATGTTTTTTCAGATAAATCCTCATCTTTTCTAACTATTAGTATTGTTGATATACTTTCATTATCTTGAATTGGAAGCATATTTATAAGAGCTCGTCCTTTTGATGTCGGATTACCCACCGGTAGTTTATAAACTTTCATTTTGTAAACCCTACCGGCTGTTGAAAAAAATAGCATTTCATCATGAGTATTAGCTATTATGACTTCTTGAACAACATCCTCTTCTTTCGTTTCCATTCCATTTCTTCCACGTCCTCCTCTTTTCTGTGCTCTATAAGTCGAAAGAGGTACTCGTTTTATGTAACTCCCTAAAGTATATGTAACAACCATATCTCCTTTTTGGATTAAATCTTCAATATCAACATCTTCAAATGTTTGCTCTATTTTTGTCAAACGAGGTGTATTGAACTTTTCTTTCACTTCAAGCATTTCTGATTTTATAATCTCAATAACCCGCTCCTTTGATCCTAAAATAGAAAGCAAATCATTGATTTGTTCTGCAACTTCTCTAAGATCATTTTGTATTTTGTCTCTTTCCAAACCTGTTAATTTATGAAGTCTTAAATCCAAAATCGCATCAGTTTGTTCTTCGGTTAATTTATAATGTTCAGCATTTTCTGAATAACCATCAACCAACTCGAGCATAGCTTTGATATTTGATGCATTAAATACCTCTGCCATCAAATTTTCTTTTGCTTCTGATCTGTCAGCTGCTTGTCTGATGATCTGAATCACTCGATCTATATTTGAAATTGCCAAACCAAAGCCTAATAATATATGAGCTTTATCTCTGCATTTCCTTAAATTAAACTTACTTCGTCTAATGATAACTTCTTTTCTGAATTCGAGGAAATTATCAATAATTTCACGAAGAGACAATTGCAATGGTTTATTTTTGACAAGAGCCAACATATTATAACCAAGGCTTGTTTGAAGTTGGCTATATTTAAACAACTGGTTTAATATAACTTCTCCGAGAACATCTTTTTTCAATTCTATGACAATTCTGACACCATCTTTGTTTGATTCATCTCGAATGTCACTTATGCCTTCAATAGTTTTTTCCTTGACTAACTCTGCTATTCTTTCAACTAATTTTGCTTTGTTTACTTGATAGGGAATCTCATCAACAATTATTGATTCTCGATCTCCATGACCTTTTATAACACTTGTTTTTGCTCTGACAACAACGGATCCGCGACCTGTTTTAAAAGCTTTACGAATTCCTCCGTCTCCCATGATTATACCACCTGTCGGAAAATCAGGGCCTGGAATATAACTCTGCATAAGTTCTTCAGTTGTGATTTCAGGATTATCCAAAACCGCACAGCATGCATCTATTACTTCACCAAGGTTATGTGTTGGAATATATGTTGCCATGCCAACTGCGATACCATTTGATCCATTTACTAATAAATTCGGAAATCTTGCAGGAAGAACTGAAGGTTCCATTATTGTGCTATCATAGTTTGGATAGAAATTTACTGTATCTTCATCAATATCTTCAACAAGTTTATGCGATAATTGAGTCATTCTAGCTTCTGTATAACGAGGAGCTGCCGCAGAATCACCATCCATAGAACCAAAGTTTCCCTGACCATCAACCAGTGGTGCTCTTAAACTGAAATCTTGTGCCAAACGAACCATCGTATCATAAATCGCAGCGTCTCCATGAGGATGGTACTTCCCCATAACTTCACCAACAACTCTGGCAGATTTTCTATATGGTTTGTTATAATGGTTTCCGGTTTCGTTCATAGCATGGATTATTCTCCTGTGAACTGGTTTCAACCCATCTCGAACATCCGGAATAGCTCTGGAAACTATAACACTCATTGCGTAATCCAAATACGAATTTTGTACTTCCTCCTCAATCGGTACGACGAGTATATCTTTTCTATTACTATCCATTATTTTTTTCTATGATAATTTTAAATTAATGTTTTTATTATATCATATCTTTTAAAATTTTGCATTAGCTAAAAGTTTTTATCAACACTAAGAAAAACCAACTCTCTTATATTCACAATGTCTTCCGAAAGCGCTATAGGTACCCCTGCGGTGTCATCAACTGTTTGCCGGTGAGGTCTTCTTTCTAATTCACGCTTCGTGCAGTTACTCTTTTTTCTTTAAATCAACATTATTTCGCTCTTTCATTCGAAATACTACTGTTGAGGTTAAATAGAATATGTTTTGGAATACTATAGCAGAGTAACAACTTCATCTATAGCTCTCAAAACGGTTTGGTATATAAATTTTCTTTCGAAAAGTTGGCTATTATACCAGTTTTGGATTCCTAAATTGTGTTTTGAAAAAACATCTTTGTTTTTCAAGACATACGTCCTTTGAGAATGACTTTTAAATCCGATCTGTTTTTTTGATGGGCGCCCGTGAGTATGGTACCTTTGATATTATACCATACTCACGGGCGCCCTTTGTAACTTTCACATTTCACATTATATTTTTCAAAATAAACGAAAAATATAATATATTAAGTTAGTGAACGCCACCATGCATTCTTAATTTCAGGATATACATCATAATCATCTCATGTCAAATTTTAAAAAGTCCCATAAAATTTTAGATATTTTTTGCATTAAATACAGCAAGGCATGTTAAAGCAGCGGTTTCTGATCTTAAAATATTATCAGACAGGCAAACAGCGGTTGTATTTTTCACCAATATTTCCTTTTCTTTCTCAGAAAACCCTCCTTCGGGACCAATTATAAATCCTGAATTTAAACTTTTCATGTTCATTTTATCCAAGGATATTACGTTATTTTGCCGTTCTATTGCTGAGAACCATTTAAATTCTTGTGGTAAATTTCTCAGAAAAATATCAATATTTTGAACTCTATGAATTTGAGGTATATTTATTCTTTCACACTGCTCTGTTGCAGATATCACTATACACTCTAATTTTTCTTCATCAAAAGTATTATTTGAATAATCACTAATCAAAGGATAAAAATCACTAACCCCTAGTTCTGTTCCTTTTTCTATGACAAATCTGATATTGTCTTTCTTTATTAAGCAAAATGCTAATGCCGATTTTAACTTACTCCTATTATATCCTCTTCTGAATCTTTCTCTCTTTCCTATGAATTTTTTCTTACCTAATTCAAAAATCTTACAATTCCATTCCCCTGACTGTTCATTAAATGCTATGAAATTATCACCTGGTTTTAATCTAAAAACAGAAAATAAGTGTATTAATTGAAATTGAGGAATATCAAAGTATTCCTCAATTAAATCAGGGCAATATATCCGAGGTATATGCTTTGACACTTTTTTAACCTTCTCTATGCTTTACATCATTAATAAAAAATGTTGCTATGATTGCCAAAAACATTCCTATAATAACAAATATGAAAGCACTGCGATACATTACTAGGTTATAAACAGGAATACCGTCAGCATTTACTAATCCGTTTCTGAAAAAATCCAAAAGTTTACCTAACAGAGGCTGGAAAATAATACCACTTGACATAATCAAAGCATTTGTAAATCCAGCTGATGTTCCTCCAAATTCTTTTGGAACTAAATTATAAGCAACAGCAAATGCAAGAGTATTTGTTCCTGCACAAATTCCGCCTAAGAATAAAAACATTAAACATGAAACAAAACTTATAGAATCGTTATAAATAGCTATCCAAAATGCAATAATAACACCAAATGTAAACATTATAATTGTCTTTTTATAACTATTTATTTTCTCAGCAACCCAAGCGGCAATAACTCCCCCCAAAGCAAAACCCACAAATAATATAATTGATGCTATCGCAGCTTTTTCTGTTGCTATGCCATAACGCTTTTCCATAAATGGAACTACCCATAATTCAGCAAGTGCACTCAGTGGTAAATACGTCATAGCGCCATAAAAACCTAAGATCCAAGCTCTAGGGTTCTTCGCTATTATTTTTAATCCTGACAATAATTTTGTTTCAGAAGTGTCGGATTTCACTTTCCTCATGCATGTCATAGCTAAGATTGTTAATCCTATACCTATCCCTGATATGATATAAGTTGCAACTCGCCATCCAAATTTGGAAACCAAATACGCAGTTGGTGCACTTCCTGAAATTCCTCCAAGACATCCCATACACATCGCAATTCCCATCAACATAGCATATTTATCTTTTCCAAAGAAATCTGTTGCTACTTTCCCACAGCATAAAAATGCAGAAGCAGAAGATAATCCTATTAAAAATCTCCCTAATTCTAAACAAAATATAGAATGCGCCGATCCGAATATAAAAGTTCCTAAAGAACAAATGGCGCAACTGATAGAAAGCATTGTTTTTGTGCCTAATTTATCTGTTATGACTCCGCATGGAATTTGCATAGCGACATATGGAAAATATGCCATGGAAACAATAAAGCCAAAAACAGAAGATGTTAAACTGAATTCAGTCATCAAATCATTCGCCAAAACACTCGGTTCCACTCTTGCTATATAACTAAATAAATAAAACATCCAGCAGATAGCTATCGATAAAATTGCAGTATTTTTTTGAGGTTTCATAATTAACCTATATAATTTAAAAAGCAAATTTAGTTTACCATCCTATAAAAGAAAAATCAAGACAAACAAAAGAAATATTAACAGATTAATAAAAAATATTATTTATATTGGCAATATTATATTTTATTACAAGTATAAATTACAAATATCATTTTTTACTATATTATGGATTTCTTCAATAGATAGAGAGCCATCAATAGTGCAAAATCTTTTCTTATCATTTTCTGCTAATTTCAAAAAACCATTTCTTACTTTTTCATGAAAATTTAAGTCCATCTTTTCAAATCTGGTTTCGTTATTTCCCTCTCTGGATAATGATCTCGCAATTCCTATCTTGGGATCAAGATCCAACAGATATGTTCGATCAGGAAGTTTTCCCAGTGTTATTTCTGCAAAAACCTGATTTAAAAGAGCTGTATTCACATTTTTACATACACCTTGATATACTATACTTGAATCATGAAATCTGTCACTTATGACTATATTTCCTGCATCTAAGGATGGCTTTATTTTCTTGAACCAATGATCTGAACGAGATGCCAAATACAAAAGAGATTCAGTTAATGGATTTAGTTTATCAGGATCTCCAATTAAAACAATTTTTCTTATTTCTTCAGCTAAATCTGTCCCTCCTGGTTCCCTTGTTAATATAACTTTTTTTCCTTTGGATATAAGAAAATCACTCAACATTTTTGTTTGAATACTTTTTCCTGCCCCTTCTCCCCCTTCAAAAGTTATAAACAACTCATCAATCCTCCATACAAGATGTGACTATCGCACTTCTAGCAATAAAATCAGCATTATTGTTATTTGTGCAATTGGAATGACCTCTAACCCAACTCCAGGTTATATCCTTATTTTCTATAACATTCGAGAGTTCTTCCCAAAGATCTTGATTTTTTACGGCTTTTCCTGATGAGGTTCTCCAATTATTCTTTTTCCATAATGATATCCAAGAAGTTATTCCATTTTTTACATAAGTGCTATCTGTATAAATTTCAGCGGTAATGTTTTCAGGGATATTTTTAACCGCTTCGATAGCCGCTTTTAATTCCATACGATTATTAGTTGTATCTTTTTCAAATCCGGATAAATTTGACCTCTTGTCTCTAAAAACAAATACGCATGCCCATCCTCCAGGACCAGGATTTCCAATGCAAGAACCATCTGTATATATTTCTATTTTATCACCTTGTCTTAAAACTTTTTGAAAATCAACAAATTCCAAATCTTCTATATTAAAATTAGCATCCATTATAAATTTTCCCTAATAAATCAAAACTTCTACGGTTATATTTTCAGTATTTCCCTGCAAACGTTTGCTTGAAGAAAATGGCATTGATTGCTGTGGCAATATCACACCTCCTTCAAATTCATTATTCCAAGTATCAATCTTTTCATTCTGATGAAACACATTAATTCTTACTCCATTTACAGTCAGAATATTTTTACTATCTCTGTTATTTATATTTCCAGTAACGGTTATAACATTATCTTTATCTATACTATATTTTACACTACTTAAATCGAACTTACTAGAAATATTCTCCCGAAGATGCATAGCTTTCATATTAATATAATTCAAAAAATTATCCTTGAAAAAATAACATGAAACAATACCCGCCACAAAAATAGTCCAAAATACATATTTTAAAAACCTGCTCAAATTATGTTGCTTTCCTTCTGTATTATGCTTTTTTATAAGTGTTTTCAAACGGCCTATTTTTGCGGTCTTATCTGCCTTCAATGGAGTATTAAATGCTTGTTCAACATATGAATTCTTTAACCACCATTTCTTATGACAACGATAACACCTCAGCCACCATCCATATCCTAATTTTTCATTACCTATAGGATCACCCAAAAGATTCTGATTTAACTCATAACAGCAATCGCAATACGGACATTTGACATTCATGTTTTTATCCGATAAAACTCTGTTTATATCAATATGATATATGTTATTGAAAAATTTTCAAGAATCTTCTAGCCACCAATTCTGAAAAATTTGTCCGGATAGATTATCTAGTTCTACTTTTTCTCCTATTATTGGTGTTATTAACTTGAAATTTTTATGCTTAGATAACTGAGTGATTTTTTCTAAAGGCTCATTCCAATCATGCGTTGATAATATAAATTTCGAATTATGAACAGGAAACAAGAATTTTGCATTCAAATCCATTGCAGCTTGAATTGTTTCTTCCGGAAACATATGAATATCTGGCCAGTTCTTGTTGTATTGGCCATTTTCCAAAATTGCCAAATCAATATTTCCAAAAAGCTTTGAAAATTTAAGAAACCTCGAATCATAACCACCATCTCCCCCAATGAATATTGTAAAGTTATCAGGAGTTTTTAAGAGAAACGAAGCCCAAAGGGTTTTATTTCGAAGAAGCCCACGTCCAGAAAAATGTTTTGATGGTAAACAATATATATGGAATCCGCCGAAATTAATTTCTTCATTCCAATCCATTTCTATCACATTGTCGAATCTCCAATATCTGAAATGCGAACCAACACCGATCGGACAAATTACCTTTTTAAAGTTTAGTTTTCTTATAGTCTCATAATCCATATGGTCCCAGTGATCATGAGTTATGATTAAGTAATCTATTTTGGGTATTTCTTTCACTTTATAAATATTTGATCCTACAAATGCTTTTGGAAAGAATGGAACCGGAGAAGAAATTTCAGAAAGCACAGGATCAATTAAAAATTTCTTTCCTTCAATTTGAATCAAATATGAAGAATGTCCAAACCAAATAAGGAAGTTATCAGATGATCCCAAATTCAAAAGATTTGTTTTAATGGACTTGATTTTAGGTTTTCTCAAACTTAACATTTTCCAAATTGTCTTCAAAACTTCAAAATAACTCATTTTTAAATTGTTATAAGACCGATTATCCTGATTTATAAATTTTCCATCTTTAAAATTTTTAGATAACCTAATTCTTTGCAAATCTTTCTCAGATGGAACTTTGCCAAACTTTGAAAAAGGAAACTTAAGATAATATCCCATAATTAATTTGTAAAGCAATATAAATAATCACAAATTATAAATCTAAAATTATTTTCAGTCAAATTAGATTTATACATTTAACAAGTTTATTTTCTATTCATGCATAAGTTTTTGTCAAGTGATTGTATTTTCTGTCTAACGAAAGCTCTATAGATGCCCCTGCAGCGCCATCAGCCGTTTGTCTGTAAGGTCTTTTTTAATTCAATTCGTGCCACACTTTGTTTATATATATCGCAAATCGTGTTTTATTTGCGATATGTCTAGGGGTTAACTAACGTCCATTCCTAAGGTGGTATAGTTTATTGGGATAACTTTTCTTGCAAAAAGTTTCGTTTTGCCAAAAACCAATCAAAGGCAGCTTCTAGATCAATTTTTGAATTTTCTTAGCTGACCCTTAGTAAGCTTGAGTACGTTATTAGTTACTTTTCCTTTTATATTATTTTTTCGAAAGGAACGAGGAGATAGGAATTGATTTACGAAGTTTAGTCAAGTCTGAAGAATGAGAGAATCGAACGAGACTTGACGAAATGGGAGTAAATCAATATAATCGTTTCTGTTTCTCGGAAAATATTATAGTATGTGAGTTACATGGACGCGCGGCGTGTGGTAAAATTAACGTGCATACCACACGCCGCGCACCTGAATATTCTCTATATTTTCAGTATATTCCCCGCTCTTTCCTCATGTCAAATCCTAAATAATACCATAAAATTTTAGGTGTTTTTACATAATTTCTAAAATCATTTATCATTTCTAAATCATCAAATTTCTTCTCTTCGATATAAAAGCAAGATTTTCTCAGGAAAATATCCTTTTATCGACTGTTTTAAATATTTACTGACTTTTGAAAAAAAATCCAGTAATCTTAGATTATAAAGTTGTTTTTAATAATGACACTATTGTGTTAAAAGGTATTGTTGTTGTCGAGTCTCCTGCAAAAGCGAAAACGTTAGGAGCTTATTTGGGAAAAGATTATAAACTTATAGCGAGTTATGGGCATATAAGAGATTTAGTTTCAAAAAACGGATCTGTAGATCCGGAAAACCACTATAAGATGCTTTGGGAATTCAATGCCAGAGGCAAAAAACAAATAAAAGAAATCTCAGAGTCTTTAAAGCTTTCAGATAACTTATTTTTAGCAACTGACCCTGATCGAGAAGGAGAAGCTATCTCTTGGCATATTTTAGAAACTTTGAATTCTAAAAAATTACTTGCTAAGAAAAATATTCAACGTGTCGTCTTTCACGAAATAACAAAATCAGCAGTAAAAAAAGCTTTTGAGTCTCCAAAACAATTGGATAATGATTTGGTTGAAGCATATTTAGCACGCCGGATTTTAGATTATTTGGTTGGGTTTTCACTTTCTCCTGTTTTATGGCGAAAAATGCCTGGAGCAAGATCTGCAGGAAGAGTTCAATCTGTTGCATTGAGACTTATTGTTGAACGAGAACTTGAAATACAAGCTTTTAATTCAGAAGAATATTGGTCAATTCAAGCTGATTTTAGAGCAGAAAATGGAGAATTTACAGCTAATTTAACTCATTTTAATAATCAAAAACTTGAAAAGTTAGATATAAAGAATGAAGAACAAGCTAATCAAATTAAATCTGTTTTAGACCAAAAAGATTACTATATTGAAAATATAGAAAAAAAATCTGTAAAAAGAAATCCTTATGCTCCATTCACGACTTCAACTCTTCAACAAGATGCTGTCAGAAAATTAGGATTCAGTGCAAAAAAAACTATGATGATTGCACAAAAACTTTATGAAGGTATATCAATAAACGGCACTATGAGTGGTTTGATCACTTATATGAGAACAGACAGCACAAATCTTTCCATAGAAGCTTTGGATGAATCAAGACGTTTTATAAAAGAAAATTACGGAGAAAATTATCTTCCAAAATCTGCGAGAATTTATAAAACAAAATCAAAAAATGCTCAAGAAGCTCATGAAGCCATAAGACCAACTTCTTTCTATAGAAGCTCTATCTCGTTGAAAAAATATTTATCTGATGATGAGTTTTCTTTATATTCATTAATTTGGAAAAGAGCTTTATCATCTCAAATGGAAAGTGCTAAGCTCGATCAAGTTTCTGTTGATATATTATCAAAAGATAAATCTGCTCAATTCAAGGCTGGGGGATCTACTGTTACATTCGATGGATTCTTGAAAATTTATGTGGAATCAACGGATGATGACTCTGAGGATAAGAAAAATCGCAAACTCCCAATTCTGAATGAAAAAGAAGATTTAGATTTATTACAAATTCTAAGTTCACAACATTTCACTCAACCTCCAGCAAGATTTAATGAAGCAAGTCTTGTTAAAAAACTAGAAGAACTTGGAATTGGGAGACCATCAACTTATGCCACGATAATCAACGTTCTTCAAACAAGGCAATATGTCACTTTGCAAAAGAAAGTATTTATTCCTGAAAGTATGGGATTTTTAGTCGTTTCTTTCTTAAGGAACTTTTTCACAAAGTATGTGGAATATGGATTCACAGCAGATCTTGAAGAACAACTTGATGAAATATCAAATGGGCGTCTCTTTTGGGAAAAAGTCTTAGATAATTTCTGGAATGAATTTAATTCGAATATATTAAAATCCCAGGAACTCTCAATAACAAATGTTATAGATATTGTCGAAAAAGACATAAATAACTATATTTTTAAAGACCTTGATGAAAATCACTCTTGCCCTTCGTGTAAATCCGGGAAATTAAACTTGAAACTGGGGAAATATGGATCATTCCTTGCTTGTTCGAATTATCCGGACTGTAAATTCACTAAAAAACTAGGCGCAAATATTCCCGCAAATCCTGAAAATTTTTCATCTTCTCCAACAAATAAAGAACTAGGACGTGATCCAAAACGAGACGATATCGTATATCTTAAAAAAGGGCCGTTTGGATATTATTTCGAATGGGAAAAAACAACAGAAACAAAAGAATCAAAATTCAAAAAAAAGTCATCAAAGGCTATTGTCAAACCAAAGAGAATTTCTGTTCCTAAATTTGTCCAAGAACCTTCAGAATTAACTCTGAAAGAAGCTTTATTCCTTGATAGCTTGCCACTTGATTTGGGAATAAATCCAAAAGATGGAAATGAAATTCAGGTTATTTTGGGACGGTTTGGTCCATATCTAAAATCCGGAAACAAATCATATAAATTAGAAAAAGATGAATCCTTTTTTAATATTGATTTTCAAAAAGCTATCGACATAATACAAAATTATGATGAAAAAAAATAAAATAATATTATCTATTTTAGCTATTTCACTTCTTGGGAATGTACTTCTTCTTATGCATTTTCAAGATATCCGAAAAAGTTTTTATCATAATATAAAAGAAAATATAACGGCACATATTGTATCCGGAAGATTAGATCACATAAAAGAGCAATTTAAAATATTAAAGAATCATAATTTTCCAACTGATATAGATACTGAATGGATATATCAAGCGCTGCAATCTGGCTATTCGGATATTTTGGAATATCTTTTTGCAAATAATGCTAACTTAAAATTAGATCATGATGCACTGCCCTTGATACCCGTTTTTAGGAATAACGATGCAAAAACTATTAACTTATTAATAAAATATGGATTAAAATTTTCTGCAGAAGATCTGTCTTGCGCTGCATATTGGGGATCATTTGAAATAGTTCAAATGATTTTGAATGCGAATAAATTTTCTCAAAAGGATTATACGGATGCGCTTTTCGCTTCACTAAGTTTCTGTCCAAACAAGAAAATTGTTAAAATTTTAATAAAAAAAGGAGCAAATTTACACTCTAAAAATCAACATCCTGTTGAAGAAGAGGACTTCGGAAAAAATCCAATTGACATGGTAAATAATAGAATAAAAGAGTCGAATAGGAAAGAGCAATGGCAAGATATTAGGAAAATGTTAGTAGATTTTTACAATCCCTGATTTTCTTAAGCAATAATTTTCTAATTCATAACATTTTCGGTAAACCTCATGAATTAGAAAAGAGTTTCAAGACAATTTATTTGATTTTCAAAACGTTTTTCAACTAGAATTCTAAAATCATTTGAATTAACAAAGTTTTTTATATAAGAATAATTATCAATATTTGGGTTAAAAAGCTTTTCTAGATTTAGATTTTCAAAATCCTTTAAGAAAATGATTGGCAAAGTTACATTTTTCTGAATGAAATCTTCTGAATCCAAATAATTTTCAAAACTATAACCATTTATGTCGTTTTGAACTTGGTACAAAATCCCAAATTGAATTCCAAGGTCATAAGATTCCAGTGCGGATTTATAATCCTTTGTTGATAAAAACCTTCCAAGAAAAGCGGATAACCCAAAAAACGGAGCTGTTTTTAAAGAAATAACTTTGAAATAATCAGAAAAACCAGAATCAAACGAAAGTTTCTGTTCAAGCAAAGCCCCATAAGCTGTTGCTTCTGTTTCTTTCAAAAACATATTTTTAACAATAATATTTTCTTCATGTAATTCTAAAAACCGATTAATTGATTTTATCAAGATATAATCGCCATATAAAATACTATTCTTCTTTCCATACTTCTTTAAAAACGAATCATTATTTCTTCTGAAATTGTTGTTATCAATAACGTCATCATGAATTATGGAAGCGAAATGCATCAGTTCAATTAAAGCTATAGTTTTGTATTTTATATCATCTGAAACGACCAATGAATTTTCCCAATTATTGAAATAAATTATACTCCTCAGACGTTTTCCTTTATTAATAACAAATGGCTTCAGTAAAGACATATAACTAGAGTCAGATATGAAATTCTCTTGATATTTTGTTATTTCCTGAAGTTCATTAAGATATTTGTCTCTTTGCCGCAAAACCTTGGAAATAATATAAGAAAACATCGCTTTAGTTTATAACATTGGATCCAAATTAAATAATATCAGGAAAACGATAAAAATACACTGGATTATTTGCTGATCGTATAGTATAATATAAAAATAGTTGTGACAATTTTTATTTAATATAAACTAAGTTGTTAAAGAAGATAGTTGATACAAAAAAAGAAATAGCAGTTTTAGATCTCGGAACAAATACAATATGCGCAGCTATTGCGAAAGGAGAATCAAAATCTCGTGATGCAGATTTGGGCAATGAAATTCGAGTCCTAGGAGTTGGATATCAACTCGCAAAAGGAATAAAAAGAGGCACAATAACAAATTTAGAAGAACTTGAAGAATCAATTCTTGAAGCTATAAACTCTACAGAAAAAGAAGCACAAAAATCGATAAAATCAGTATTTGTAGCACTGCCATCTTGGGCATTAAAATCACAAGCTTTAGAAAATAGTATGCACGTTGGTCAGCTGCCCGTTGATGAAGTTCATTTAAACGTACTTCTAAACATTGACACATCAAAATACATTCAAGAATCTCGAAGCGCCATACATATTTTCCCCGTCTCATATTCTTTAGATGGAAACTCCGGCATACAAGACCCATTAGGAATGATAGGAAATGAACTTTCAGCTGTATTTCACGTCGTAACAGCTTCAACTTCACTTTTAAAAAATATAAAAAATTGTTTAAACAGAAATAACATAAATGTAATTGGATTTATTGATTCAAGTTATGCTGCCGCTTTGGCAGTAACATTGGAAGAAGAAACGAATTCTGGTGTTTTGATTATGGATATAGGAGGAACAGAAACTTCTATTTCTTATGTGAGGGATAGTATTTTGCTATATCAAGGAAATGTTCCAATAGGAGGACAGCATATCACAAATGACATAGCTATGGTTTTAAGAACAACAAAATCTAACGCCGAAAGATTAAAAATCCTTTATGGAATTTCCGAAAAAACAACAAGAGATGAATTGATCTTAATAACTAAAATCGATGAGTTTGGTGAAGAACATATGCAAAATATATCAAAAGGTATGTTGGATATGATAGTCTCCGCAAGATTGGAAGAACTCCTAAAATTAACAGAAAACCATATTGTTAATTCTGGTATCGGTAATGTATGTCAAAAAATTGTTATAACCGGTGGAGGTAGCCAAATTTCTGGACTTAATGAGTTTATAAAATCTAAAGGTTTCTTTAAAGATTTCTCAATAAGATTAGGAAAACCTATAGGAACAACAGGATCACATGATTTTGTGAAAAGCGCTTCATTTGCAAGTACTGCAGGTTCAATTGTATATTGCTTAACAGATCTGTTCAACAAAACATTTTCAATTGGAAATAAATCTTTATGGCAGAAAATACTAATTTGGTTTAAGCGTGGGGTATAGTGTTTTCTGAGCTATTCCATAAGAAATTTAATTTAATATCTTATATTTTCTTTAATTCATTATTAAGTGGTTTGATATTAATCGGAATTTGTTCCAGTTTTTCATTAATGCTTTCAGAAAGAGGGGTTGGAGTATCCACTATAACAAACCTTCTCTTATCTACGATACCTTATAGTTGGAAATTTGTTATTTCTCCTTTTGTGAAAAATATAATAGCTAAACACAAATCTAAAAATATAATAAAATTAATATCTATATCATCACAAATTGTTATTTTTATTGCATTTTCATCACTTGGATTTTTTGAAAATAAGAACCTTTGGATTGCGGGATTATTAATACCCTTTCTTATTATTGCAGTATGTATACATGACATAGTCAGAGCTTATATAAAGCTTGTTATGTTTAAAACAGAAGATTTAGGAATTATATCTGCAGTTGAAAACACAGGTTTTCGAATCGGAATGTTCATAGCTGGAGCCTGCATAATTTATATTGCAAATTTAACAAGTTGGACTTCTGCATTCATTATTACGGGGTTTGTTGTCGCGTTTACAACAATTTCTACAATATTTATGAAAATTGAAAGTATTCCAGATTCTCAAGAAAATCTAAATGGAAATTATTTGAAAGACTATATAAAAAGTTGTGTTGAGTTTTTGAAAAAATATAAAATCGTTATCTTAATACTTGTTATTATATCATTCAGATTAACAGACAGCTGTATAAGTGTGTTAAAACCAATGTTTCTTCATTACTTAGGCATTAGCCGACTGGAATTCGCAAACATAACACACTTGGCAGGAATTTTTTCAATGATAATAAGCGGCATAGTTGCTGGAAGTTTATTATACAAAATCGGAATGAAAAATTGCATTAAAATTACTTTTCTTTTTCAAATGATTGCCTCTTTGATTTTTATGTATTTTTCTGCATATAAATCAGATTTATTTACCATTACAATTTTAGTCAATATCACAACTTTCATATTTGGATTCTCAAGTGTTATATTCAGAACATTTGCCGCAGAAAATTCCGGAAAAGATATAAATATTTACGCAATTCTATTATCTTTTGGTTCTCTAATCAGGATTTTATCATATACATTTGCTGGAGTTATCGTTGACAAATACTCATGGGGAACTATCTATTTTCTTTGCTTACTATCCAATATCCCTGGATACTTTCTATATCTAAACCTAAAAAAACGAAGTAACGTTTAAAAATATTAAAATTTCTTAAAGAATCACAAAAAACCTTCTTGTAATTAACTAAATTTTAACAATTTAGAGAGATAATTAAATTAAGAATCTATTGGGATTTATATATCCCATCGTTATATAAGAGGTGTCAATTATGATAAATAAAAAACTACTAGTGGTTTGTCTTACTCCATTCGTTTTCGGAATGAACTTAGGTTTTTCAGCAGAAACAACAAACGCAGGAGAACAAGTTTCACAAATTCCTGAAAACGCGCAAGAAGCAACAAATCCAAATGTACAACAGCCTGGAAATGCAGTGCAAGAAGGGCAAATACCTGATGCAGAGCCTGATCAGGGAGATTTGTTGAATTCTTTGTTTAATACAGAAATTCAGCCACAAAATACTTCGGAAACAACTGCAGTTAATCCGCATGGAAATATTCCACAAACAGGCACTCCTCAAGCTGAGCCTATTCCAGAGCAACCTATAACTCGACCAATAGGAACAGTTGAACCACAAGATCCTGCTATAGAAAATCTTATGCAACCAGGTGAAGGTCCTCTTCCAAACAATGATGTTACTGCTCAAACAGAAGTTGCTCCTATCGCGCCTGTTTCAGAACAACCTGTAGCTCAACAACCGGCAATAGATCAAAATGCTCAACCTATAGAGACTCTTGTTGCTCCTCAAGCTAGCATTCCGGCCCCAGGGCAACCAGCAGTGGATCAAAATGCTCAGGCTATCAGTGATGAAGATAACGGCGAAGCAATGCGTAACTTATTCAATGAAGAGCCTCTTCCAAATAATGATGTTACTGCTCCTGCTGCTATTCAACCTGAAGTTGATACTGTCGCACCTGTTACAGAACAGTTATCAGATATCGAAAGAGCTGCAGAGCATATAAAGAATGAAGCAGAAGAGAAGATAGAGAAAAAAGGGGAAGAAAATCAACCAGCAGAGAACCCAGAGTTAAAAAATGCATTAAATGAAGTTGATGCTGGTATCGATGAAACTAATAGAAAAGTCGATGATATTTCTACCCAAGTTTCTGAGACAAATGATCAAATGAGCAACTTTGTTCTCATGATGGATGCGAGATTAGGCAGTATAGAAAGTAGACTTAATGAAATTAAACCTACAGAACAAAGCGTTGATTCAACGGAATCTAAGAAAAATGCAGCTATTACAGAATCAGGAAAAGAAGCTGAAACTCCAAAAGATAATTCATCCGAAGCTGAAGCAAAGCCGACAGAAGATTTAGGTCAATCTCAAGAAGTTGCGAAAGATGAATCAAAAGTAATTGTTGATGGGTCAAAACCAGAGGAACTAACACAACCTGCTAATTCTTCTGAAGTTAAGGAGGCCTCATTAAATACAACTAGTGCAACAGAAACGGTATTATCTGAATCACAAGACTTGGCTTCTGAAAAGACAACAACAGAGGAACAATCTCAGAATACAACTGAAAAAACTGTAACTCCAACAAACACAACTCAAGTACTTACAACGGGAACAGCGCAAACTTTAGAAGGTACAGGTCTAAGTCTACAAAAAGCTCCTGAGACTTCTATAGAAACAGAAAAACAACAAGAATCTGTTACAACTGTGCCTGGAACTTCAGTCGTTATGCAACCTACAAAACCAACGTTCAGACTCAGGTTACAACAGAAGGCTCTGAGAATACCAAACCTATTACACTTCCTGTTAGTCAGGACTTGGCTCCGGAATTACGTAAGTATATAGATATGCAGGTACAAAGAAGTGTTAATGAAACATTAGCATCGACTCAGCAAACGCATACAGAAACCCCCAGTGTCACCAATGAACCAAAGGCAACAGACGCTACTTTAAAAGCGGAACAATCTGCGAAAGTTAAAGATAAAGTAGATATTTCCCAAGTTTCTTCTGATGAAACAAAATCAGCATCAAAAGTAGAAAATCCTAGTTCTGCGGATAAAACAGAAGAAGTAAAAGAAGCTGATCATGTTGATGCAAAATCTGTCGAGAAAATACCTGAAGCTGAAACATTATCACAGGATATTGAAGCGCAATCCCCAGAAGATGTAAAAATCTCTGCATTAAATGAAGACAAATCTGTAACCGAATCTTCTGAGGAAGCACCAAAGACTGAGATGGTTAAGCCAACAGAATCTACTCCTTCGGAAAATTCTGTAAATCCAACCCTTCAACCAGAATCAAACAATAAACCTGAAAATAATTCTCAACAAAGTGTGGAAGGTTCTTCAAGTATAATTCAATCAGAGACGCCTAATAAAGCTTTAACTGAAGATAAGTTCGAGGAACATTCAGATACAAAAAATACTGAGACACCAAAGAAAGAAGGAGTTTCTGAAACAATAGAAGAACAGAAGGTAATCGAAGCTGATACCCAAAAGAGTAAGACTGAAATTTCTGAAGAAAAGCAAAAGGATGATCAATCAGAAGCACAACAGACCACTGTTGCAAATGCAGAAGAATCAGCAAAAGAATCTGTCTCTACTGAAAAAGCGGGAACTTCTGAAGCAATGGAAGAACAGAAAGTAATCGAAAGTGATACCCCAAAGAGTGAGTCTGAAGTTTCTGGAGAAAAGAAAAAGGATGGAACAACTGAAACACAACAGGCAACTGTTCCAAATGCAGAAAATCCAGTCAAAGAAGCTGATGCTACAGAAGCAAACTCTGAATCATCCCCTTCCGATGAAATTTCAAACACTACAGTTGAAACGTCTAATACATCTAATGAAATAGAAGAAAAAACTTCTACGGGAAAAAGTAAAGAAGTTGCAAAAACTGAAGAACCTGTTTCTACAAGAGATATTTCGGCAGAAACAAAAAAGCCTTTAGTTAATCAAAGAGAAAACCTAATATCAGGAGATACAGAATCAACTCAATTCATCAAAAACACTATAAATCACTTGAGGGAAGTTAGAGATGCTATAGAAAACTTAAACGCTCCAGCAGCATAAGTTTGAAATTAAGTGAAATGGAGGGAAATTCCCTCCATTTTTATATTAAAGTAAGAGATTGAGCATGCCCCCAAGAACAGCTCACAGGAATAATCGGAAAATTTTCCGAACCATAATAACCTGTTCCATAATGTGAAAACAGGCAATCTCCATAACTATAAGTAACGCTTTTTGGAAAAACTGCAAAATTAGATGCTAATGAATGGCATTGTATTTCCAGTACCGACGCATCAAAAATATATCCAGGAAAAATCCTTCCATCTTGTATTTCAGAACAAAAAGAATATACCGCATCAGACCCACGATTCTGTTTCAAAAGACTAATTTGATTTTGTATACAATTTAAAATATCTATTTCTTCTATAGCTTTATCTTTATATCCTGAATAAGTCTTAACTAAATGTGATAAATAATCCTGAGCCTTTTCCAAAGAACCAAGTTTCATTGACGAAATATTATGTTTTTCAAGGTCATAGAAAAATACAGAATTAAACATACACGTATTTCGACTTGTTCCGCTTGTTTGTCCTCTATCAATACTTCTGTATTTTGAATATTTCACTCCAAATAAATTACGATAAATATAGTTCAAATAAGAATTATAGCTCTGCTTTTTCAACGAATACGCTGCTTGGAGCAAGTAATTTTGTTGTGGATACACTTTTAGTATTTCTGAAAAAACATTACTAGAAAATCTGTGTCCCTCTTCCAATATAGGTATAACAACTTGAGGATTCGTCGTTACTCCATAACTTCGCATAAAATTATAACTTATTTCTGAACGGAAAAATGGAGTATTAGTAAGTTGCCGACTCAATTGATACATTGCGGAAAATTCCTCGTTATTTTGTCTAAATAATCCTTCATAACCAGAATGCCCGAAAGATAGTTCAGGCAATAACATCTCAATTTGTTCAATACATCTGTATTTCAAAGCTATAATTTTTTGAGAAATTTCAAAAGGAAGAGAAGATTGCCGTAGTCCATATTCCCCTAACAAAATACTTTTCATTTCTTTTGATATATTTTTTGCAATACTTAATTCCCGTTTATTTAAGGCTATCCAGTGATTTTTCGATAATTCTCTTAGGATTCCCAATATATTATCCTCTTGTCTAATTCTATCAAACTGTCCATTTGCTAATATATCTCGACTTATAGTATAATGCAGCCTTTTATCTGCAACAAAAAATCCTATTTCACCAAATTCCTCAAATGGAGCTTGATATGACTCCATTAATTGCAGGTTCTCATCAGATGTTTCCGGAAAGATTAAATTAATCTCCTCCGATTTTAAAGTTGGTATACTTAATACAATTCCCAACAAAATTTTTCTTAACTTGATCATTTTTGCCTCCTATATCATAATCTCTACTATTATACTGGCACTTATTTTCAAATATTACAACTTTAAATATATTTACTTAAGCAATAAATACCTTTCTTATATTTTAAAAAACTATACTGAAAATATATTGGAACTGCATGGTATATTCATTAATTTTTCCATTCGACACTTGCTGTAAACTATATTATTTTCAAATGTCCTTTGTCATATTTAGATTGATTTTTTTAATAATATATCATATAATAAAAATATGCCTTTGTGGCGGAATTGGTAGACGCAGCAGACTCAAAATCTGCCGTTTTTCGAAACATGGGAGTTCGAGTCTCCCCGAGGGCACCATAATTTTGAATTTATTTCGTATATTGGAAATAATTTCGTAGGATACAGAAATTTCTAGTACTCATTCCATATCCATAAAGAGATATAATCTTATCATTTATACAAAATATATTACACTGGTATTTCTTTACAATCTTAGGTTCAACGTTCAAATTTCTATCACGAGGAAGATTTAGTTTTAAGGCTCTACTACTTTGCTTTTACGTTTTTTCATAAACTCCATTACGATATTTATCAGACTCTTTAGGGCTCATAGAATTCTTTGAAAAAACAAGGTGTTTTTTGTGCTCTTCATCATAAAGAGTTCCAACAAATACCTTCTTTCGAAATTCCTCATAACATCATGAACAGCGGCTAAATCCTCTGCATTGTAATATACATCTAGCCATTGTCTTTAGCTGCTCTTTTTTGTTCTTTCTACTTTTTTCATTTGTGTAAATCTTTCTGTTTTATTATTGAATTTTTTCAGATTTACAATACCCTGGATAAACTTACTAATTCTATCACGAGCCGCACGCTTTATTCATAATGTGATTTTTTAAGACTACGACGTTTTTTCAGATCTCAAACTTTAAAAAGTTTCTTAGAATTCTAGAGATTTTTACACACCTTATAAAACAATTTGCTAATCTTGAATCTAGTTTTTATTAGTGTTGAACAAGAATCAATACATATTTTTTCTATAATATTAAAAAAATTATTGACTCATTTATACGGCTATGTTAAGATATATTTATTGTTAATTATTTTTGTTGGATTTATGAAAATCTTAAAACTATTACCTGCTATGCTTTTATTAAATTGCATAGCTCCATGCAAGGCATTAGAAAATGTTTTGTTTTATGTTGCTTCTCAACCATTCTTCTTTAAATCATCTCTTTCTGATTTGAGATATGATATAGAGGAAAAAATAGATATCCCTTTGACAGACTCTGAAAAAAAAGATCTCACCAAAGATTTCGCCTCTGAGGAAGGAGACGTTCTTAGAACAAGTCAATACTATTCTTTAAAAGATCTAATCAAGGAATATGCTGATTTAGATTTTGAAAATCCCCGTGGATGGTTCTTATCAGATTATATCCCAGCTAGAGTAAGCTTTTTAGTTAAATTCTTCCTTGAGAAATTATTGACAAATGAAGTATATGACACTTCCGATCAACAACAAGGTAGTGAATCTGAACTTTTTGAAGATTATAGAGAAACTGAAAATCTATTACAAAGACATGGTTATAATGACCAAAAAATTAGAGAAATATTTTTTCTAATGAATTATTTAGCTGAAAGTTTTAATGAAATTATTCCGGAAGTTTATCACGACCGGGACAATCCCATCAAAGCTTTCAGAAATGTTATAAGTTTTGATTTACTATCTTTATTAGAAAGCAAACGTCATCAGAATACAAAATAGTTAAAGGAAAGTCGCGGTACATAGTAAAATTAATAAATATACAATATGTACCGCCCGGCTATGAGTATCTTTTATATTTTTAGTATATCTCCTGATCTTTTCTCATGTCAAACCTTAAAAAGTCCCATAAAATTTTAAGTTCTTTAGACGTTATTTATCAAATATACTCAATATTTCTTTTGGAAGGTTCTCTAATTTAAAATTCAATATAAATATTTTTTTATTTCTAGATTTTTGGCCACTTTTTATTACTACGTTTGATTTTGCAATTTTAAATATTTTTGAAATAAATTCTATGAGTGCCATATTAGCCTGATTATTTGTTGGTTTAGCATGAACCATAATTTTTAAGAAATGCTGATTTTTCATACAAACTATCTCAGAAATAGTCTCTTTTTTCGCTCCGGGAGTTAAATAAACAGAAAATTCAATACCATTACATGCTTCCTTAAAAACTTTATTGTACATGAAGTATTTCCTTAACTTTCATGGCCAAATCTTTCAAACTAAAAGGTTTTTGAAGAAAATGAATTTTTGAATTCTTACCTATATCTTCTCTGAATGTATCTTTCGCATACCCAGAAATAAATATTGTTTCAAAATCATTTATTGTTTCCCTTAATTTTTTATTTAAAGTAGGCCCATCAATCTTCGGCATAACAACATCAGTAATCAGCAAATCAAATTTCTCTTTTTGTGCAATCTTTAATGCTTCTTCTCCGGAAGCGGCTTCTAACACCTTATATCCTTTGTTTCTTAATGCTCTTGATGAAAACAATCTGACAGGCTCTTCATCTTCCACCAACAATATTGTTTCTGAACCCGTTAAATCCCTTGAAAATTGATCTGAATTGATTTTTTGAATAGTTTCTGCGCCCTGATATCTTGGAAGATAGATTTTGAAATTTGTCCCTTTATTGAGTTCTGTTTCAACATTTATAAATCCTCCTGTTTGATTTACTATTCCATAAAC
>CAJUOM010000001.1:0-39710 GCA_910588255.1 uncultured Alphaproteobacteria bacterium | reverse complement strand
CCATAAACAGTAGCCAATCCAAGGCCCGTACCTGATCCAGATTCTTTCCTGGTTTTCTTATCCTTATCAGAAAAGAAAGGTTCAAAAATCTTTTCTATAAATTCAGATTTAATTCCGCATCCTGTATCTATAACTTCTATTAACACATAATCTCCGGAAGGTGCTGTATCATAAACGCATTTGAAATCCTTATCGGAAAAATAATTTCTTGTTTTTATTTTTAATTCACCCTTTCCAGACATAGCATCTCTTGCGTTTATTACCAAATTTATTATTACCTGTTCGAATTGGTTAATATCAACTTTCACAGGCCAAATATCCCTTCCGTGAATCATTTGAAAATCTATATTTACTCCTATCAATCTTTTTAATAAAGAAGACAACTCTGTCAAAGCTTCAGTTATCGAAACAATTTTGGGCATTAAAGTTTGTTGTCTTGAAAAAGCAAGTAATTGACGCACTAAATTAGCAGCTCTTCCAGCGTTTTGTTTTATTTGCATAACATCACTGTAAGAAGGATCATTGACGGTATATCTTTGAAGTAATAGATCACAGAATCCTATCATTGCAGTTAATAAATTATTAAAATCGTGTGCAATACCTCCCGCAAGCTGCCCTACTGCTTGAATCTTTTGAGATTGCATGAATTGTTGTTCGAGAATTTTTTGGCCTGATATATCAACTAATTGAATCAAAAAAAGATTTTCTTTTGTGTTTCCATATATTGGACTAACATATGCAGTTGCTGTTGTATTTCCATCAGATAGTTTTATTTCAACAGAAGAAGATCTTTGATGCTTTAGATGTTCAATAAGTTCACCACTATTTGTTATAAATTCGGACAAACTACAATTTTGGGTTAATATTTTGTTTTTATCTATTATTACTTTATCCTGAATCATTGCTGAAAATGCAGGATTCATAGCTTTTATTATCCCATTGATATTTACGGTAATTGATGGGATAATTGAAAAAGAAAAGATATTTTGATTAATAAAATCATCTTGTTTTTCATTTTCAAAAGTAGAAGACTTCATTACTATCCAGGGCTGACTAGAGTTCTTTTGTGCAGGAGATTTTATTAATAAAGCATTAAAATCTTTTGAAAATCTAGGAGTTATAATCACCTGGCAAAGTGTTTGCGAAGATAAGTTATAATTGAAATCTTTTATAAATTCATTTATATTCACGCCAATAAGTTTTTCTCGGGAACTATTAAGCTGATTCGCAAATGTTATATTAGAACCAATGATTATTCCTCTATTATTTATATAAAATATTCCTAATGGAAAATGATCTAAAAATTTTTCAAGTTTTTCATAATTCATGGCAATTTTCTCACTTTCCCAAAATTGCTTTGAAATATCTGTCAATGTTACAAGTGAAATAGATTCATCAATCAAAGAATCGTTTTCATTCAAAAAAGTTTCAGTTACAAGCCATTTTTTAAATTGGTTATTCAAACCGGAACCGGATCCCGATAACAGAGTATTATGATTTTGTCTTTTTTCAAATAATTTATAGAACTTCTGAAAATCCTGCGATGCAGTAATCTTACTCATTAGACTTCGAAAAAATGAATCTTTATCGGAATATAACTGAGGATGGGTTGTATAAATTATATCTCCATTTTCATTGAAAGCAGCTAATTCATGATTGAAAGAAAGTGATTTTGAAACTGATCTGATTACATCCAAAAAATAATTTGATTTATCCAAATTTTGCTTTGTTTTGTAAAAGAATATGCAAAGAACCAAAATGATCGCAAAGAAAATAATCAACGAAATACCTAAAAACCGATAACTTATGAGAATTTTTTGGTTAATAAAATCTAAGATTTTCTCTGCAAAATTAAACAAGCTGCCTGTTTGATTTTTCCACTCTTTCTTTATTATAACAAAAAAAATTTGAAAATCTCATAATAAAGTTGTAAACTCAAAGAGACTGTTTGTTATAGAGGTATATAAAAATGTTAAGATCAATAGTCGGATATGTTCTGTTTCTTGTAGCAACTTTATGGTTATGCGAAGATAAGGATATAAAATTTGGAAGAAATTGGAGGCCTGTTATTTATGGCATAATATTTCAATGTGGAGTTATGTTTTTAATGACAAATTTACCAGCTTTTATATCAGGAATAGAATATGTTGCAAGAGGATTTATGCGTTTAAAAGACGCAACTCTAGAAGGAACTAAATTTGTTTTCGGATATGTTGGAGGTGGAGATTTACCATTTGAATTGAAAACAAATGGAATTCCATTTGTTTTTGCGTTCCAAGTATTGCCTACAGTTATTTTAGTCAGTGGTTTATCTGCAATTTTAACTTATTTTAAAATATTGCCGATTTTTTCAAAAATAATAGGATCAGTTTTCAGATTCGTTTTTAGAATCAAAGATTCAATAGGAATGGTTGCTGCTGCAAAGATATTTGTTGGACAACTTGAAGCTCCTTTGTTGATAAAACATAAATTACAATACCTTCCAAAATCGGATATATTTATTATATTATCATTGGCATTTGCAACTACTTCATGTGCAGTTATGCCTATATATGCAAGTGTGCTAGATGGACTTTGCCCTAATCCAATGAAGCATATAATAATTTCAACTGTTTTAAGTGTTATTTCTGTTCTGATCGTATGTTCTGTCGCAATGCCTGAAGATAAACTTGAATATAATTATAAAGACGATGGAAAACCTGAAGAACAACAATATACTAGCTTTATGAGTGCTATGTCAAAAGGTCTTTCTGACGGAACATTTGTTTGGTGGTCTATTATAGGTTCATTAATCGGCATGATAGCTCTCATCACACTAGCAAATTATTTATTAGCTTTATTACCAAATTATTCCGGATATCCAATAACTTTGCAAAGAATTTTTGGATTTTTTATGTATCCTTTTGCTTGGCTTATGGGGATAGAAAGCTCGGATTTATCCGCTGTATCCCAAATCTTGGGAACCAAAATGGCTTTAAATGAGACTATTGCATTTTTCGATTTGGCGAAGGCTAATATTTCTCAGGAAAGTATTTTAAAAACTATATATGCAATAAATAACTTCGGTAATTTTTCATGTATTGGAATAACTGTTGCAGGTTTGACAGCTTTGGCTCCAAGTCAAAAGAATATAGTAACTTTGGCAGGAAAAGCTTTTGTTGCTGGATTTTTAGCTTCAGGATTAACTGCGACATTAGCCAGTGCTTTCTTTTCTATTTAAATAAGGAGATTTTATGCAGACTATAATAGATAAGGCTTTTTTACAACATAAAGATGCGTGGAGAAATAAAGAAATTTATAAGAAAATATACGATTTCTCCATACAAAATCCAGAAAAATATTGGGGAGCTCAGATTGATATGTTGTCATGGACAAAAACTCCAAATATTGTTATGGAAAAAAAACCTTATGGAGCCACAAAATGGTTCCCTGATGGGAAAATTAATGTTTGCTATAACTGCGTTGATCGCCATGCTGAAAAAAATCCGAATAAAACTGCAATTATTTGGCAAAGTGAAACAGACATTGAACGATATGAATACATTTCATTCAAAAAGTTGAAAGAGGAAGTTTGCAGATTTGCAAATACATTGAAGAAACTAGGCCTTACAAGAAAAGATTATGTCACAATATATATGCCTATGGTTCCTGAAGGAGTTTATGCCTGCTTAGCTTGTACTCGTCTTGGAATTCCATATACAGCAGTGTTTGCTGGCTTTTCACCAAGCGCAGTTGCTCTTCGAATGAATGATTGCGGATCCGATTTCATCATTACATGTGATGGAAACTCAAGAGGAGGAAAAATCATTCCTCTGAAAAAAAATATTGATGAGGCAAGAAAGATTTGCAAGACGGAAATACGATCACTTATAGTAAAACGTCAAAATATCGATATTGATTGGAACGATAAACTTGATTTCGATTATTATAATATTTCAAAAGACCAATATACTGATTGTGAAATCGCTGACACAGATTCTGATTCTGAATTATTCATTTTATATACTTCTGGTTCTGTTGGGAAACCAAAGGGTGTTACAATGGGAACAGGTGGTTTCTTAATGTTCTCAAGTATCACCGGAAAGTATTTCTTTAATCAATTTGATGATGAAATTTTCTGGGGATCAGGAGATATCGGATGGATGGGAGGGCATGCATATGCTCTTTATTCTGCGTTGTGTAATGGGGTTACATCTGTTTTCTTCGAAGGTATTCCAACATATCCTAGAAATTCGATTTTTTGGGAAATTATTGATAAACATAAAGTAACTTCATTCAATACAGCTCCGACAGCCCTCAGAGCTATGATGAAACATTCAGAGGAAACATTAGCTAACACTTCCCGTGAATCTTTAAAATATCTCGGTGTTTTTGGAGAAATTCTGAATAAGGATGCCTGGTATTGGTATTTCAATGAAGTTGGAAGGGGAAGATGTCCTATAGTTAATATGTGGGGACAAACCGAGCTTGGAGGTGTCCCAACTGCTCCTTTGAGTTGTTTGGAGGATATGAAAACTTATGGACATATAGGACGTCAATTTTTTGGTTGTAAATTAATACTAAAAGATGAAGATGACAATGATATTGCAACCCCTGAAACAACAGGTGCTATGTTTATTAAATATCCTCTTCCAGGAATGTTAATACGAGTTTTTGGTGATGAAAATGCTCTTGAAAAAATGTATTATTCGCAATCGAAAGAAGATATATATTGCACTGGGGATGAAGCTTATTTCGATTTCGATGGCAATTTCTGGGTAACTGGAAGAATAGATGATGTTTTGAATGTTTCCGGACACAGAATAAGCCCTATTGAAATTGAAGAAGTCATTGCCGGATGCGAAGTTGTTGCTGAAGTATCTGTTGTGGGGTATCCTCATGAAGTGAAAGGAGAAGGGATTTATGCTTTCGTAGTTTTGAAAAAGGAAATAACTAACGAGCAAAGAGCAAATGCTACGAAATTAATTTCTGATAGAGTAAGAAAAATCATAAGTCCAATAACAAAACCTGATATAATTTCAATAGTTAATGATCTTCCAAAGACACGTTCTGGAAAAATTATGCGAAGAATATTAAGAAAAATCGCAGCTAATGACGTTCAAGATTTCGAAGATTTAACCACTATCTCCAATCCTGATTGTATTGAAGATATAATAAATACATTAAAAAGTTAAGATTATTCTTATATTTATTTAAAAATTTAAATATTAAAAAGTTTTGTTTTTTGGATTTATGGTAGTATATATAATGAAAGTTAGTTAATTAATAAGGATTATATTTTTATGAATAAAAATATTATTAGACTCGCGCTTGCCGGTGTCATAGCCTCTAGTTCTTTAGCTATGGCATCTTCAAGTTATAACCTACATAGCAGAAGTGCTAATTCTCAATCTATCCAAGCTCAATTGGATCAAAAAGAAATAGCTACTCTAGAAAGATTTTTCGGACGAAAAGAAACCTAGAAAAGCAGAGAGGATAAAGACATTATTCTTAGTGATTTCCCAGAAATGTTACCTGCATTTATAAAAGCAGTAAAATTAGGGTATTTTCCTAATATAAAAATGTTTAGAGTATCTCAAGGCACGCTAGACAAAGAAACAACAAATAGACTGGGAGAATTAATTACAGCATTAGGTGAACATTGCAAACTAGAACATCTTTGTTTTTCGTTTGATATAGGTGATCATGGCAAAAGAGCTTTGTTAAAATCAATAGAAAACGATAGATTTAGAGAACTAAGAGTTTTAGATCTTTTTGACACATATATTAATGATATTATAGAGCCATTTATAGATGGAATAATTCACCATATGCCTAATATAAATCATTTGGCAATTCTCCACGCTTCACTGGGTGGATCCAAGATTACTGAAAAATTAGCAGAACTTATAAAATCATCCCCTACCTTGGAATTTTTAGTATTAGCAGGAAATCCTATTATTCCTGATGATGTTAAAGTTCTTGTAGAAGCTATTTCTGAATCGCTAGGTAAATATAATAATTTTAGATGCTTAAACATAACAGAAAATAAAACTGTATATGCAGATGAAATATATCATTATATTAGAAGTAATGTAGATTCAAATGCAACTATTTCAAGAGCTGAACCATTTGCTACTATTTATACTAATAATAGTAAAGCACTATTTATATTTGACTATTATGATCCAAACGATCCGGACAGTCCAATGTATGATCCTACAATGGGGTTATAGGTAATGTCTAGTTAAATTGGAAATTATATCAAATTAGAAGAGGCTAAATGCCTCTCCTAATTTTTTTTGTGTACTAATGAAGTTTGCTTAAATATAATATCAACAATCTTAAAGATTTCTTAAAACTTTTTAGAATTTGATGTGAGACAAACAAGATCGCGAAACATACTGGAAATTCATAATGTATTTTTATAAGCAACACGTGGTATCCTCGATATTATACCACGTGTTAAACGCTCAAAAGAATGTTATATTCAAATATATTTTACGGAAAGGATTGTATAGCTTTTCATGCCGTTAGGCGTATTGACCTCCACAACGTCATCCGGCTTTTTCCCAATAAGAGCTTTAGCAATAGGGGATGTTATTGGCAATAGACCGTTTTTTATATCTGCTTCATCACTTCCAACTATTTGGAATTTTGAATTAGCATCTGAATCATTGTCAGCAAGTTCTACTGTTGCTCCAAATTTGATTAAATCAGATTTTATATTAGAAACATCTATAACTTGCGCTTTACTCAGCTTATCTTCCAATTCTGCTATGCGGCTCTCAACCAAACCTTGACGCTCTTTAGCAGAATGATATTCTGCATTTTCTGATAAATCCCCAAGAGCTCTTGCATTAGAAATAGCTTCAACTATTTGAGGCCTTTCAATATTCTTTAAATATCTGATTTCTTCTTTTAACTTATTATAACCATTCAAAGTCATAGGTATCGATTCCATTATAATAACACTATATCAAAAAACTAACATAACCAGATATATCTATCAAAAACTGAGAACTTTGTCAATAGAATTCGCATAAAAAGGTACTTTTTTTAACTTTTCCAAAGCTCAAGTCTATCGAACAAAGTTCTATTTCTTATATAATTAATTTACCCTCTTTTAAATGCTTCCAAGAACTCTTCTTTACCTTTTTGTTCTTCAAACTTTTTATTAATCTCAAATTCACTCGTTTTTTTCAACTCATTTAAATTAACCAAGCGTTTGACTCCATCTGGAGATTCTACCAATGCATAACCGGCATTTTTCAAGAAATCAATATTTTCTTGACCTTTTTCTGCAAGTTCTCTCATAACTAAATCAATAATCTCTGTAATAGTCAACATATGCTCTCCGGCTACATCTCGCACCAAGGAGCGCATTTCTTTATTTGAATTAGTAGATTCTTTGTTCACTTTTATCAATTCTTCTATCTTTTTTTCAAGGTTATCAATCCTATTCTCCAATTGGCTTTCAGGAGAAGCTAAAGACAAACTCATAAGCGAAGCTATAACATAAATAGCTAATACTTTATTGAAATTCATAAAAGTACCTCATATAAATACACCTCTTTATAAATTAAGGATACTTTAAAAAAGTTAATTATTGGTTAACATCTTAGAATAAATTATTTTTTATCCCTTAGATTTTGAAATAAAATTTTAATTTTCCACATGAAATCCTTTTTTTGATTCTCTTTTTGCCATAAACTTATAATAAGAAATAATAAAATTTTTAATTTATGAACAATAACTTCAAAAACCAGCCTTCACTTCAAATTGGTGATAAATTGAAAAGGAGACGTAAAGATTTGAAAATAACCCAAACAGAATTAGCTAAATTTATTGGGTGTACAGCTCAACAAATACAAAAATATGAAGGAGGACATTCACGGGTATCCGTTTCTACTTTTTTAAAAGTCTGCGAATTTCTCAATACACCTCCCACTTATTTCTTTCCTAAATTGTCTTTTAGAGAAAATACAGAAGAATTAGATAATATAAATCTTGAACAAAAGCTTTTGGAATTTTTTAGAGCGGTCACTAACAAAAAAGTAAAAGAAAGAATTATAAATTTAGTAGAAGCTTTAGTTACCACCACTACAGATAACGAATAAAGTTTCCTCTTATAAATCTATCTTTATACTCGCTAAAAAGCGTATTAATAGCATATTCTTTTTCTTTCCACTTCACTCCAACAATGTTTAACTTCAAACTCACAGGAGGTTTCTGAATAATGACTTCACAAACTTCATTTAATTCATCTGATTTTAAAATCCTAACATACCCCCTGGTATGCAAGACTTCTTTATATTTTTTTGAAGTCATATTTTCCACATCATGATTATTTTCAAGCAGGATTATTTTTTCTTTTAGCTTCGATATAAAACTTTTCATAATTTCTCCGTTTTAATCAATACTTAGGGTTCTATTTGAATTTATAATATGCTTTATATATTTTGATTCAAGAACATCCTCTTCAGAACACTCATAAATATTTTTTGAAATTTGAAGTATGGCAAATTGCAAATCTTTGGGTATCTCATTGAATTTTTCAGTCATACCAGCACTGTATATTATTTCAATAGGGTATCTTGAGCCGTTTGTTATAACTACTGTTTTTCCATTATAATTCTCAACGGTATATTTTAAAGGCTCATAATGTTGACTCAATCTTTTTACAAATAAAATTTCTTTCACATTATTCAGCGGAAGAAAAATCTTCTTTGTTGAGGTAAATTCCGAATTATATTGGACATACTTAAAAGTCTTTACTAATATTGGCTTTTCAATATTCTTCTCAAGAATATCAGTTGCCATAGAAATAATCTCTTTCAAATAATTATCTTCATGATCATAATCTATTCTTAAATGAGATTTTAATACATTTATATCTAATGCTTGCTGCTTAGATTCTTTTATTATTATATTATTCATAATAATTTTCCTTTCTAAAATTTAATTTTTTGTGATTTTTAATTGTGCTTTTGTTTATTTAAAATTGTCCAAGCACATTTTCAGGATAAAATAATTATTTCAATCTTGTCAAAAAATAAAAAGTCCCATAAAATTTTAGGTATTTTTATAGCCGTATTTTAAGTTCATTCTGGCGCGCGGCCCGTGGTAGACTTGATATTATACCCACGGGCCGCGCGCTCATCTTTTTAAATCATATTTCAAATTAAGAATGATTTTTCTCTTTTCGTAATTTTTCCCAATAGTCTAATCTTTTTATTATTTCTCTTTCAAATCCTCTTTCTATAGGATTATAAATTTTTACTCTTTCCATTCTTTCCGGAAAATAATTCTGTCCGGAAAATCCATCTTTTGTATCAGGATCATAGACATAATCTTTATAATATCCTAAATCCTTCATAAACTTTGTTGGAGCATTCAAAATATGCTTCGGGGGCATCAATGAACCTGTCGATTCAGCAAGCTTCTGAGCGGTGTTAAATGCGACATATCCAGCATTTGATTTTGGAGAAGTTGCTAGATAAATAACAGCTTGTGCAATTGCCAATTCTCCTTCAGGAGAACCTAAAAACGTATATGCTTGCCAAGCAGCTACAGCTTGATTCAAGGCATTTGGATCAGCTAAACCTATATCTTCAACAGCAAACCTAATAAGCCTTCTTGCTATATAAAGTGGATTTTCTCCGCCTTTCAACATTCTGGAAAACCAGTATAATGCCGCATCAACATCAGATCCTCTCAAAGACTTATGCAATGCGCTTATTAAATTATAATGTTCATCATTTCTCTTGTCATATAAAACACTTCGTTTTGATAAGATTTCTTTTATATCATCAATTTTTAGAATTTTCTTATTATTTGCGGATAATAACAAATCTTCCAGCATATTTAAAAGATATCTTCCATCCCCATCCGCCATTTCGCAAATTGCCTGCTTTGCCTTTTCATCTAATGGTAGCGCTCTTCCTAAATATTTCTCTGCTCGACCTAATATTAGGTTCAAATCATCCAAAGAAAGTCTTTTAAAAACTATAACCTTACACCTGGAAAGCAAAGCCGGACGTAACTCAAAAGATGGATTCTCAGTTGTTGTTCCTAGCAAAATTATATTTCCATTTTCAATATGAGGTAAAAATATATCTTGTTGGGATTTATTCAAATGATGAATTTCATCCACATGGAGCAATATACGTGTGCCTTTTTCTGCTGTTGCAAATATTTCCTTAAACTTTGCAGCTCCATTCGTCACAGCAGATAATGCAACTGTTGGAATCTTGCAATTATCAGAAACTATTTTTGCTAATGATGTTTTTCCGGAACCAGGAGGTCCCCAAAAAATCATAGATTGAGGATTTTCTAAATTAATATTAAAGTCTCTACCTACCAACTCATCTATAGTTTTAGGCCTTAATAACTCTGCTAAAGGCTTATCAAACAACCTTTTAATCTTTCAAAATAACAAAAGGGCTTTTTAATAAAAGCCCTTTTTACAAAACTTATATAAATAAATTAAGCTTTTGCTTTTTCAGCTTGGGCAACTTCAGCCTTTGCCTCTTCAACTTTTTGTGTCGCATCGGCTAAATTGTCTTGAGCATTCTCAATAAGCTCTTTTCCATAGGTGTCTGTATGACCATGCAAGTGAGCATCCTTTTTTGCATCAGCAACATCTACTCTTGCATCTGAAGCATCTTCTTCTGCATCAGACAATTTCTCGTTAGCTTCACGAATTTTTTCGTCATTTACATTAGCTGCAGTAGTATTCAATTCTTCAGTTGCTTTTTTCATTTCAGCAGTTGGAAATTTTTTCTTTGCTTTCTTAGCTTTCTTTACAATAGGCTTTACAGCTTCCTTCACAGTCTCTTCAACTTTGTCTGCTGCTTCCTCTACTTTTTCTTTAACAGTTTCTGTTACCCTTGGTTCTTCGGTTGTCGTAGGAGCTGTAGTTTCAGTCGTTGTTTCTGTTTTAGATGTTTCTTCAGCTACAGCAGGAGTTTCTGTTTTCTCAGTAGTGGTTGTTGAAGCTTCTTGAGCTACAGGAGCTTCTGTACTTTCTGTTTTTGTTTCTTCTTCTGCATAAGCAAAACCTACTAAAAGTGATAATGCTATAGACAGCATACTGATTTTATTCATATTTTTCTCCAAATAATAAAAAATTAACGTTGTTTAACAACCTTTCTTACTTTATATTATACACCAAACAAAGCTATTGTTTGAAAAATTTTTATAAAATTCTATGAACTCAGGAATGTTGTTGTAAAAAAATCACAATTAAAAACAAATTTTCTAAATAGTGAAAATTACCCTTTATATAAAATTGAAAACCTATTTGATTTAAAGTTAATACTTGTTAAAATCTCATAAGGTATTGTTTCTGCATCTATTGCCATTTCATTTATTGAATAATTCTCATCTATAACAACCGCTGTTGATGCAACTTTCGTTGCCTCTTCCGGAATATCTGTCACATCACATGCAATTAAATCCATAGATATTCTCCCTAATATCGGAGCTTTATAAACCTTTCCAAATTGATCATAAAATTCTACAATTCCTTTATTTGAAAGAGAACATTTTATTCCATCAGCATAACCTATGGAAATGACAGCTAAAGTCGTTTCTCTTGTTGTTTTGAAAGTTGCTCCATAACCTATAAATGAATCAGAAGGCAATTTATATCGTTGCAATACACTTGTTTTTAATGAAAACACATTTTTTAATTTTATATTTGGAACTGCCTGAATTCCATACAAAAATGCACCAATTCTCACAATATCATAATTATATTCTTTGCCTAACACAACACCGCCACTGGCAGAAATTCCAGCTTTTACATCGATAACTTCTCGGATTTTAGCTAAGCTTCTATCAAACGAAGCTTTTTGCATTATGTTTATATCTCTATCTTTTTCATCAGAACAAGCTAAATGAGAAATAACATAATATATTTTTTCATTTTTCAATAACGGGAGTATCTTATCTATATCTTCAGATCTTAATCCTAATCTTGAAAGCCCAGAATCAACATGCAAAACAAATCCTATCCCTCTGTTTTTCACATTATTAAAATCCTCAATTGAATTAATAACAGGGGTTATCTTATATGTTTTCATTAGATCTATATCTGAATTAGAAAATCCTTGAAGAAAGAATATATTAGCATCAAGTGGTAAGACTCTTCTTATATCTATTGCTTCTTTGATATAAGCTGTCCAAAAGTTAATACATCCAATTTCGTATAGAGCTTGCGAAACTTTCTGAGCACCTAGTCCATATGCGTCATTTTTAACAACAGCAGATGCGATTACATTTTCTCCAAGCATTTTTGAAATCATTTGATAATTTTCTTTTATGGCGGATAAATCTATCGTAACTTTTGGACAAATATCAAACATATTTAAACCTAACTGTTAACAGACATTCCAAAAGCGTCGCAAACTGCTTCTTGCAAACATTCCGACATTGTTGGATGAGGAAAAACAGCTGACATCAATTCTTTTTCAGTCAATTCCCCTGCAATTGCCACTGAAAAAATAGGAAGAAGTTCTGTTACTTCATATCCAATCATATGTGCTCCAAGCAATTCTCCAGTTTTCCCATCAAAAATAACTTTTACAAATCCATCAGATTCTCCGGTTGCCAATGCTTTTCCATTTCCTCTGAAATATGACTTCCCGATTTTTATATCCTTATATTGTTCCTTTGCTTTTTCTTCTGTCAAGCCGATAGAAGCTATTTGAGGTGAGGAATATGTACATGCAGGAATATTTTTCAAATTAATCGGTGTGATATCACTCACTCCTGCAATTTTTTCTGCAACAATAATTCCTTCTCTTGAGGCTTTATGAGCCAACCAAGGAACCTCAACAACATCTCCAATCGCGTATATTCCAGATACTGTTGTCTCTTGATATTTTTTCGTAACTATTGTCCCATTCGGTTTTGTTTCTATGCCGACTTTATCAAGTTCCAAATCTTTAGTATTAGGAACAACTCCGATAGATAAAACAATAGCATCAAACTCTTCTGTTTCTATTTTGTTATCTTTATCAACTAATTCAACAGAAACTTTTCCATTAACTTCTTTGATATTTTGAGATTTTGTTCCGATTTTTATTTTGATGCCCTGCTTTATGAAAGATTTCATAGCTGAATCAGAGATTTCTTTATCTTCTTGAATCAAAATCCTATCCATAATTTCAACAATTGTCACTTCGGAATTCATAGAATTATAAAATGATGCAAGTTCAATTCCTATAGCCCCAGAACCTATTATTAACAATCTTTTCGGAAAAAATTTGGGAGTTATAGCTTCTTTTGATGTCCAAACTAATCCTTTCTCTATTAATTCTTTATCAATTCCAGGAATTAACTTCGGAAATGCTCCTGTCGCTATCACTATATTTTTTCCTGAAACTTCAGTTATATTTCCATTATTTGAAACTTCTAATATATTTTTATTCTTGAATTTTGCTGTTCCTTCAATAAGTGTTATTTTATTCTTCGAAAACAATCCGCTAACCCCTTTATTTAGTCCTGAAATAACATTTTTTGAACGTTCAACTATTTTATCTAAATTAATCGAATCAAAAGAAGCATTTATTCCAAATTCAGAAGATCTCTCAATAAAATGCTTCACTTTCGCAGATTGCAATATTGTCTTTGTTGGTATACACCCTTTTGTCAAACAAGTTCCTCCCAATTGATCTTTACTTTTTTCAACAACTGCAGTTTTTAATCCTAATTGTGCAGCTTTTATAGCACAAACATATCCTCCAGGTCCTCCTCCAATAATAACTATATCAAAATCCATTATTAATTTTCCTCGTCTTCAAAATATTCAATACTCTCACTTTCCAATTCTTCAATACTTTCTGAAATCTCTTGTTTTTCTCTTGTTGGCTGAGAAGTATTCCAATCAAACACACTAACCGCGCCATGTGGTGAAAAAGTTGAAATAGCATGCTTATACAAAAGTTGAGTATAACCTTCTCTTTTTATAACAATAGCACTTTGATCAAAACATGAAATAACCCCACTTATTTTCACACCATTTAGCAAAAAAATCGTAACTGGTATTTTGTTTTTTCTCATATAATTTAAAAAAGCATCTTGTATATTTATTATTTTTTCTGACATAACATTACCAATTTAACATATCATAATATATTTAGTTTGGGCGAAAAATAAAACTTTTTCAAGTTAAATTTAAATTAATCCGATGTGTATAACCCATACTTATCAACAGTTTCTAGATTTTTGTAAAATTATTAACATTTATTAAAAAATTATCCACATTGTTAACATAGTTATCCACAGACTGTTAATAACTCAAAAAATTAAATCTAATTTCAAGACTTTAAATTGTTCAAAAACTGTTGATAAGTTTTATAGATTCTTATTCACATGTGTTATAACTAAAACAATTTTTTATAAATATTAAATTTATTAAGAAACAATATCTCTACGCTGACTAAAAGCAGCTACTATTGTTCCATCATCAAGATATTCTAATTCACTACCTATCGGAATGCCATGAGAAAGAGTTGTTACTTTCACCCCTAAGTATTTAATTTTATCATTCACAAAAAACATCGTTGTTTGTCCATCAAGGTCTGCACTCATAGCTATAATAACTTCTTTCACATTAACTATTCTCTTCATAAGATTATCAATATTTAAATCTTCTGGAGAAACTCCATTGATTGCAGATAGTTTGTTTCCAAGGACATGATATAATCCTCTATAGAATCCAGCTCTTTCTATTGACCAAAGATCTGATATATCAGAGACAACACATATAACGCTATTATCACGTTTTTTATCTGAGCATATATGACAAGGTGATGAATTATCTATATTTCCACAAATTTCGCATACCTTCGAATTAGAATATACAAATTCCAAATTCTTAATGAAAGAAGCCATTAACGTTTCTTTTTTCTTTAAAAGGTAAATAACACTTCTTAGAGCTGATCGTGAACCCATTCCTGGAAAACGACTAAATTGAGAGATAAGCTTTTCTATATCTCCTGATGACATAAAATCAAACTGATTTCAAAACGCGATAATCCGGATATTTAGATTTTATAAATTCACTCATCGCTATGATAACCCTATCAACTGTAATATTTGCCGGTTCGTCATAGGTCTGAACACAAACGTCAGATTTCTCAAATTCAGGATAATAATCATCCATCATCTTTTTTAAAATTTCCTCTTCTTTTCCTGGTTCCAATAAAGGACGATCTTTTCTTCCAGTAACTCTAGTAAACAAAGTGGGAAGATCTGCTTTTAGCCAAACAGAAATAGATTTTTCTTTTATTAAGTCTTGAGTCTTTTGATATGTAAATGATAGACAACCAGTAGCTATAACTTGAACAGGCTGATTGAGTAATCTTGAAATAACTCGATATTCTCCTGATTCAAGAGCACCTTCTCCGAAAATTGAATCAACATCAGAAATAGAACATCCAGCTGCAAGTTCAACTTCTTGATCTGAGTCGCAGAAAGGCAAGTCAAACCGTTTTGCCAATCTCTTTCCTATACTTGTTTTTCCACATCCCATCAAACCAACCAAGACAACAGGTTTTGGAGGCATAAAACTTACTAATGGGGAAGTTGGTCTTGCAGGTGTTGTAAAGTTTTCAGAACTATCAACCATTCTTAATAATCTCCAAATTAATAATTTTAAAATATAAACCATTGCAGTTGTTTGAACTACATATCTAAATGATAACAGAAAATATAGGTATTATTGCAAGAAAAATTTTGTTTTTATCATAAATTAAATTGTGACTATCATAAAACTATTTCTTTTTTGTAACAAATGAGTGATTTTTTAATTTCTAAAATTATTTAAAGAAAAAGCATAGCAAAGCGATATGGCTAATGCATCCATTGAATCAAATGTGTGAATAATATTATCATTTGTTATGTTAATATTTAAAAGCTTCTTAACCATAAATTGAACTTGCTCTTTTGAAGCATGACCCGAACCAGTTATATTTTTCTTTATTTCATTTGGTCTGAAAGAGTTAACATTAAATCCAGATTTCGAAACAGCCAAAAAAGCGGCCGTACGCGCCATAATTAATTTTTCACTTGTCTTCGCATTAGTATTGACAAAAACTTCTTCCATAGCAACCGAATTAGCATTAAAAGATGTTATTAAATTGCAAATGGAATCATATATGAAACTTAAACGCAATTCCATTTTTTGATTAGACTCTGTTTTAATAACACCACAATCAATGTATTTTGCTGTATATCCGGTTGTCGATATAATTCCCCATCCAGTTTTTACCAATCCTGGATCTATACCAACTATTGTTTTTTCATTCGACATTCTTTTTCAATTTTTTCTTAAGGAACTTAAACAAACCAAAAGCCATAATACTTAAAACCACAGTATCTCGTAATATGACTTCCCAGACATCACCTACTAAACATATTGTCCTGACACTTGAAACATAGTATTTTGCAGGGAAAATATAAGAAAAAATCTGCAGCCAAACAGGCATACTTTTTATTTCAAAAACAAACCCGGAAAGCATCATGGTAGGAAGGAAAGTTAGCATGACAGCCATCATAGCAGCTACGAATTGATCTTTTGCCATTGTTGAAACTATAAGTCCAATAATCAAAGATACTATAATAAAAACAGATGAGACTAATGCCATCGAAAATACAGATCCTTCAAATGGCATATTGAAAGCAATCTTAGCATAAAATAACGAAAATAAGAGTGAAACAACACATAAACCAAAATAAGGTATTACTTTTGATATTATTATTTCATTGATCGATATAGGCGTTGCAATCATAGCTTCCATAGTTCCTCTTTCCCATTCTTTTGCGACAACTAGAGAAGTTAAGAAAGTTCCAACAATAGCCAAAACCATTGTCAAAGCTCCTGCCATCATGAAGTTTATGGTTTCTGTTGTTGGATTGAACCAAAGTCGATTTATTATATTCATTGTTTTATCTTTAATATTTGTCAAGGATAAGAGATATTTATTGAATACTCCAGAAGCATAAGATTCTATGTAAGCAGCAGTGTTTGGATCTGTTCCATCACTTATGACTTGAATTTCTGTTTTTTGACCTCTTTGCATTTTTTCGGAAAATCCTTCCGGGATTATTATTGTTCCCATAGTTTTTCCGGATTCCATATTCCCTTTTGCTTCTTGAGTTGAATAAACAACATTTGTTTTGAAATATTCTGAATGAGAATATAAATCAACCAAGTCTTTTGATAATTTTCCAGAATCTTGTTGAACCAAATCTATTCTAATATGTTTTATATCAAATGAAAGACCATATCCAAAAATAATAAGTAAAGTTAACGGCATTATAAAAGCAACAAGAATACTACTAGCATCTCTTTTTATTTGTTTTACTTCTTTAAACACTAAAGCTTTTATAGTTTTTATATTCATAATTAATCACTCTTTGAATGTTTTAGTAAATTCTTCATCTGATTGATCTGCTATTTCAACAATCTTTATGAATGCCTGTTCTAATGTTGGATTTGGAATATCTTTGCAAATTTTTTTCAATTCATCAGGAGATCCTATTGCTCTTATTTTTCCTCGATAAACTAAAGCTATTTCATCGCAGTTTTCTGCTTCATCCATAAAATGTGTTGTGACAACAACACTGACTCCGTGAGATACCATGCAATTTATATGCATCCAAAATTCTTTTCGAGTTATAGGATCAACTCCAGAAGTTGGTTCATCAAGAAATAAAACAGGAGGTTTATGCATAATAGCACAAGCCAAAGCTAAGCGCTGTTTAAATCCCAAAGATAATACTCCGGAATTTATATTTTGTAAATCTCCAAAGTGAAATATATCAATCATGCTATCTACTGCTTTTTTCTTCTCTTCACCTTTTAATCTATAAGCTCCTGAGAAAAATTCCAAATTTTGACGAACAGAAAGCATTGTATAAAGTGAAAATTTTTGAGCCATATATCCAATATTTAATTTCGCATCACTGCCCATATCAGAGATATCTATATCGGTTATTTTTGCAGTTCCAGAAGTTTGTTTCAAAAGGCCGCATAACATTCTGAAAGTTGTTGATTTTCCAGATCCATTTGGGCCTAATAAGCCGAATATTTTTCCAGGAGTTACAGAAAAAGATATGTTATCTGTAGCTGTAAAATCACCAAACTTTTTTGTTAGATTTATAGCTTCAACAACAGGCTTTTTCCCTGTGAATTTCAAGTCTTTAAGATATTGTGAGACCGGAGATTCTTTTTCATTAAGTCCGCCTAAAATATCAACGCAAGCATCTTCAAAAATAGGAGTAATAGCTTTTGGCTCTTTTGTTTCTTCAAATTTCTCTTTTATATCCTTGTAAATTTCATTTATATCACGATCTTTAGTTAATATTTTAACATTTTTTCCACAAATTACAGAGTCTATCACACCTTCTTTTTTCATTAATTCAGAGGAAAAATATCTTCTTTTTTCTGTGATATCCGTGAATAAATATACTCTTCCATTTACACGTTTTTTAGCTTCTTTTGGAGACCCTTCAAATGTAACTTTTCCATTATTTAAAAGGATAATATGATCAAGATTTTCTGCTTCGTCGAGATATGCAGTGCTCCATAGGACAGTTGTATTTTTGTCTAGCATAGAATTGACCATAGCAATTAAATCTTGGCGTGATATAGGATCAACTCCAACTGAAGGTTCATCAAGTATTAAGATTCTTGGTTTTTTCAAAAGAGCACAAGCTAATCCTAATTTTTGTTTCATTCCTCCTGATAATTTTCCAGATAATCGATTTATGAAATTAGTTAACTTTGTCATCTGCAAAACATTTTCAAAAGCAGCTTGCTTCACATCACCTTGAAGATTTTGCAATTGAGCATAAAGTTCCAAGTTTTCCATAACTGTTAAATCTTCGTATAAACCAAATTTCTGAGGCATATATGAAAGCATTTCATGCAATTTCTGGAGACTGATAGAATCTTTTTCGTTTTTTTCATATATATCCAATGTTTTGTTATCAATGGATATTTCTCCGGAATCAGGAGTTAAAATTCCGACTGCAATCCTTAAAAGAGTCGTTTTCCCAGCTCCATCAGGACCTATGAACCCAATGATTTTATTACTTTCTATATTGCAAGAAACATTATCAAGAGCTGTGAGAGTTTTCTTGTTGAAAGTTTTAGTTATGTTTTTAATTTCAATCATTTCTTATAACTGACAGTAACAGGCATCCCTTGTTTTAATTCAGGGGCTGGTTCATCAATGATTACTCTGACACGATACATTAAACTTGTTCTCAGTTCTTTTGTTTCGATATTTTTTGGGGTAAACTCTGCTTCAGATGAAATGAAACCTATATGACCAACAAATTTTTTTTCAGGCATTGTTTCGATATTGACATAAACAACATCACCATATTTTATTTTAGATAAAACGTTTTCACTAGCAAAGATTTTTATTTTGGTTTGAGTATTAGGCATAATTGAAAAAACCACTGTTCCTGAAGAAACCATTTCTCCAGGTTCTATATTTCTGGTTAGTATAACACCGTCTACAGGAGATTTTAAATCCGTGTCTTTTAAGTCAATGTCCATATATTCATATGTTGCTTTAGCTGATTCGAGTTTCGCTAATGCTACTTCATATTCTGTTTTAGATGCATCATAAAGTTTTTCAGAAGTGCTTTTGTTTTTGAATAATCCCTGATCTCTTTTATAGTTTTTTTCAGCATTTTTTAAGTTTATCGAAGCTTCATTTAATTGAGCTTTAGCGAATTTTAATTTTGCATTGAAAATATCTTTATCTAAGAAGGCTAATAAATCTCCACATTTGACTTTATCTCCCTCATCAATTTTGATTGCGTTAACACGTCCTGAAACACGAAATGCTAAATTGACATCTTGAACTTCAACATTTCCATTTAAGATAATATCATCTGATTTATTCCAGAAAAGTTTATATCCTGCAAAAAAGAGTGCTATGACAGCACAGGTAGTTATGGAAATCTTTTTTTTGTTATTCATATAATCAACTTGCGAATAAACACCTAATTATATCACTATATCATATAATTAATTTTTATGCAAGCAAGTCAAAATAATAAGGTCACTTTAATATAATACAAATTTTAATTATGATTGAAGAAATTCCCTGCGGATTTTCTAAATGCTCAATACAAATATCCCTTCAATAAAAGGAAGTAAAATTAACGGAAAATTTACTTTTTTTTTTAGAATTGAAAATAGGGAAGAAATGTTATGAAAAAGCTTCTCTATAACGTAAATATATCTTTTTAAGGAGGTAAATATGAATAAATTATTACAAACAACATTAATCTCAGCTATTTTATCAACAGGTCTTATGGCTCAAACTGCCGAGCCAATACTCTTGGAAGGAAGTATAAATATGGAAGGTGGTGAATTTCAAATATCTAAAAATGATTACAAACTAACTGGAAATATGAATTTTCATATGGGCGGGAAATTAACAATTGATGCTAATCGAACTCTTGAAGTTAATGGCGGACATATCATGGATGATCATGCTGGCATGGGAGTTTCTGAATTCACTTTAAATGGAACCTTAAGATTGACAAAAGGCGGAGATGATGGAACACAAATGCCGAACCTAATGTTTGAGAGTATGAGGCTTTCATCTGGAACTTCGGAGATAATTGATGCATTTAGTTATTCCGCAGATGGACAAACATATATAGTGAAAATTCCAGAGATAGGACTGTCTATAAAAAGTGGAGACTTTGTAGCAACGAAGTATAAAACGACCCAAACAATTTTAACAGATGATACTCAGAACACGGCGTTAGGAGATAATCAAACAGAGAGCAATCTGAATGAAACTGAGGTAGTTATTATAATTGAAAGTGAAGATAGTTCTGTTTGGATTAAGAAAGGAAAAATTACGGAAAGTGAAGTTGGAGAAGAACCTTCTCTATATAAGTCATCTGCTTTTTATTGGACGAATACCAGCTCTGACAGCAAAGAGCAATTGATAGAAGTGAAAAGCCTGACTGAAGGGGAAGGATATGACTATTATGAAAAATTAGATCTTAGTAAGTTTGTCCAAAATGGAGGACTCATTGATATGTCAACACTTAGAGAATATACAAGTACATTAGAAAATGATGCGACAGACCCAACAAATTTAGGTGTACATGGAGTTAATCCAATTGTTCTGGGAACAGTTAAATTGCCATTTAATTGCCGTTTTGGAATTTGCGATTTATCTAATGTCGATAAAGTTGAATATACAAAACTCACAGTTGGTGAAAGTTCTGCTCCTGGTTTAGAACCTCTTATGGACGGAGAAGGAGAAGATGCAAAGTTGAAATATAACTATATCAAAAAGATTGTATTGAAAGAAGGTCAAGTTTATGGTGATTATCTGACTAACAAGGGATTAGGAATAACACTAACAACCAAAAATGCAGAAATTACTGAAAAAATGGTTGATGGTGATGTGACGTCACTAGAACTCGAAAAATTACAAAAAGATACATATGAAGTGAAGGATAGCGAAGATAATCAAATAAAGTTTAATGCAGAGGGCACAACAAATAGGCTTTGGACAGATGATCTAAATGTTGTAGCTCAAGATATTTCAACGGATACGACTTATAACTTCGGATTTTCAGGTTCTAAAGCTGTTAACATTTCAGGAGAAGGGAAAGCAATATTCAAAGGTAATAATACTGAATATGAACCAGATGAAATGATTGGAGTGCCAAGTGAAGTTGAATTTGTGGGAAATAATACTCTGTTCCAATTTAGTCAAAATTATGGACATGGGACATTTTCCAAGGGATCTGAAAATTGGGCTAGTAATACTGTCCCTGAAAACAAAACAATTGCGTTTTCAAATGGATTTGATATTGCATCAGGATGTGATCTACGAGTTCGAGGAAAACTAATAGGATAAAATTAATAAATATATATGAGGGAAACGCGCGGCGCATGGTATCTTTGATATTATACCATGCGCCGCGCATCTGGAAATCGCTATTTATTGGCGCAAAGCAATTCAGAAGGCACATTCGATTGATTTTTATCAAATTTAGAAAACTTCGAAGAAAATTATATTGCCATGCACATCATGTACTTATTACAAGTCAGATTCTATTAAAGTTATCGCAATGTGAATAGGTTTTGTGATAACATATATAAGAACAAAAAGTAAGACTAATAAGAATTAGCATAGAGCTAACTGAGAAGAAAGGGGTTTAATGTTTTCAGTCATAAGTGAAACGATAAATTGGGGCGGTAAGAATTTAACCCTAGAAACAGGGAAACTTTCAAGACAAGCAGACGGAGCTGTAGTTGTGAAATACGGAGAAACAACAGTTTTATGTACATGTGTGTTTTCCAAAAAAACTGCAGAAAATGCAAGTTTTTTCCCCTTAACAATAAATTATCAGGAAAAATTTTATTCAGCAGGGAAAATACCAGGAGGATTCGTAAAAAGAGAGGGAAAGCCTTCAGATAGAGAAGTTTTGATCGCAAGATTAATTGACAGACCGATACGTCCACTTTTTCCTGACGGGTTTTTAAATGAGGTTCAAGTTGTTTGCACAACTTTAAGTTATGATTCAGAATGTTCCACTGAAATAGCCGCTCTTATTGGCGCTTCTGCAGCTTTATCGATTTCCGGAGTTCCTTTCCTAGGTCCTGTTGCAGCTTGCAGAGTTGGATATGACGAAAACAATGGGTTTTTACTTAATCCAACAAAAAAATCAGATTTGGAATTGACAGTGGCAGGCACTGATGAAGGAATATTAATGGTTGAATCAGAAGCAAACGAGCTTTCAGAAAGTATTATGTTAGATGCTGTTATGTTTGGTTTCGAATCATTCCAGCCTGTTTTGGAAATGATAAAGAAATTGAAAAAACTTGCAGGAAAAGAAGTTTTAGAAGTTATCCCTTTTGAAAAAAAATATTCTGAAATTTCTAAAAAAGTTGAAGAATTGTCTATTGAAAAAATCCAAGAAGCTCTTTCAATAAAAGAAAAATTAAAAAGAAGAGATATGCTTGAAAAAGCGAAAGAAGAAGTTTTTGAGAAATTGTCAGAAGAACAAGATAAAGTTATTTTGGACACTCTGTTTGAAAGTATTTTAGCAAAAACTATGAGAAATAATCTTCTTTCAACAAAGAAGCGTATTGATGGAAGAAAGCTTGATGAAATTAGACCTATAACTTGCGAAATTGATATATTACCAAAAGTTCATGGAAGTGCTTTATTTACTCGGGGAGAAACACAGGCACTCGTTGTGACAACTTTAGGCGCTTCTTCAGATGAGCAGATATTGGATTCTATTGAAGGTGAAAGCAGGGAAAGCTTTATGTTACATTATAATTTTCCGCCATATTCTGTTGGAGAGATAGGAAGATTAGGAGCTCCCGGAAGAAGAGAGATAGGTCATGGGAAATTAGCTTGGAGAGCTTTGCATGCGCTTATTCCAAATAAAGATGCATTTCCATATACTATCAGAGTTGTTTCAGATATAACCGAATCAAATGGTTCGTCATCAATGGCAACAGTATGTGGTTCTTCTTTATCTATGATGTCTGCAGGAGTTCCTATGAGAGAACATGTTGCAGGAATAGCTATGGGGCTTATTAAAGAAGGAAAAGATTATGTCGTTTTATCTGATATAATGGGCGATGAAGATCATCTAGGAGACATGGATTTCAAAGTTGCAGGAACGAAAGATGGTGTGACGGCTCTTCAAATGGATATAAAAATTACAAGTATAAATCGTGAAATAATTGAAAATGCATTAAAACAGGCAAAAGAAGGAAGATTGCATATTCTTAATATCATGAATTCTGTTATTTCGAACGCGAAAAGTGACTTAAACGCTAACGCTCCCAGAGTTGAAACTTTAGTTATAGATAAGGATAAAATTCGGGATTTAATAGGCCCCGGAGGAAAAGTCATAAAAGAGATTTGCGAAAAAACTCAATCGAAAATCGATATTGATGATGACGGTGTTGTTTCTATTTTCTCATCAGATAGGGAAAAAATGGAAGAGACATTATCTATAGTAAAATCCATTTGTTGTCCTCCTGATATCGGCTCTGTTTTTAATGGAAAAGTAATAAAAATAACAGACTTTGGAGCTTTCGTTTCCATAGGGAATAAAGAAGGCTTGGTTCATATAAGTAATATCGCAGATCATAAAGTGAAATCCGTTGCAGATGTGTTAAAGTTGGGCCAAGAAGTAAAAGTGAAAGTAATTGATATCGATGAGAAAAATCGTATTAAGCTTTCTATGAAAGATGTTTAAATAAATACAACTTGTCGCAATAAGTGTTAATGCCACAAGCTGCATTTTTCTAAATCTGAAAGATTTATAGTATCATTATTTACATAGTTATAATTCTTTTTCGAATTCTATGTCTTTGAGTGAAAGCAATTTTTCTACTAAATTCTCAAGTTCTTCACAAGACTTACAAATCAATGTAAAAATTCCGCCTTTGCGAGTGATTTTTAGTTTAGTTTCCACATTTAACGCTTCTGCTACTCTAATTGCAATATCTATACTTTCTGGATCTGTTTGCATATCAATAGGTGTTCCCGATTTTGTATGCGGAGGAGTTTCAGGCATATTATAGTTATTATATAGATTGCTTATATTTCCTCCTGCGCGCAAATCCTTAAGAGAATTTTCCAATTGACGAACTGTTAATCCTTGATCTACTGAAATTTCAGCAATTTCTTCTGCATTTGAGACACCTGATAGAATTTTCCCATGACCTGCAGTTAATTTTCCCTGACGTATTAAGTCACGTACTCTTTTGGGTAATGCAAGCAATCTTAAAGAATTTGCGATATAACTGCGGCTTTTAGACACTATATAACCTAAATCGTTTTGTTTACAATCACAAAGTCCCATTAAATTTTCTAATGCCTCCGCTTCTTCAATAGGATTTAGATCTGCTCTTTGAAGGTTTTCAATTAACCCTAATGTCATTTTTTCGATACTGTCACATTTTATAATGTGAACGGGAATTTCGGTTAACCCTGCTAATTTGGAAGCTCTCCAGCGGCGTTCTCCTGCAATAATTTCATACATTCCATCCTGTTCTCGAACTGTTATAGGTTGCAAAACACCATGGAGGCTTATTGAATCAGCTAATTCTTTTAATTTTTCTTCATCAAAATTTTTGCGTGGCTGAGTTGGATTGGGAAATATTAAATCAATACTTACCATATTTGAGTGTGGATTATTTTTTACTTGTTCTTCTTCGTTTTCTCCAAGCAATGCAGATAAGCCTCTTCCTAATTTTTGTTCCATTTTCCTGATTTCTCCTTTTCTAAAAATTCTTTTGCTAACTCCATATATGCGCATGAACCCACGCATCTTACGTCATAAATTAATACCGGCCGTCCATAGGAAGGAGCTTCGGATATTTTGATGTTTCTTGGAATAATACTTTTGAATACTGACTCTCCGAGATGTTTTCGTGCATCATTTTCAACTGATATACTTAATGAATTCCTTTTATCATACATAGTCAACACTATACCAAACAGTTTTAATCCCGGGTTATATGCTTTTCGTATTCTATTAATTGACCCCAAAAGATAGCTTAATCCTTCTAAAGCATAATATTCGCATTGTAATGGTACCAAAACTCCATTTGCTGCTACAAGAGAATTTAAGCTTAAAATCCCCATAGAAGGTGGAGAATCTATTATAATATAGTCAAACATTTCTCCATATGCTTCTAAAGCTGTTTTTAAGATGCTTTCACGATTTTTTTCTTGAACTAATTCAATTTCTGCTCCAACTAGATCGATACTAGCAGGTATTAATGTCAAACCTGGTATGCTGGTTTTTGTAATCACTTCAGCTAAGGTTTTACTTCTTGTCAAAAGATCATAGCTAGTGTTTATTTTTTTAGAGTATACGCCTAATCCAGTGGTTGCATTGCCTTGAGGGTCAAAATCAATTAAAAGTACACGCTTTTTTATAGCTGCAAATGCAGTTGCCAGGTTTACAGCTGTAGTTGTTTTTCCGACTCCACCTTTTTGGTTTGCTATAGAAATTACTGTTGCCACTACTTTCTCCTTATATTTTCAATTAGTATTATTGCGCTTTTTGGATTTGTAATACTAGGTTTAGCCAAGAAGTCAAATTCAAAAAAATGTTTCGCTTCTTCTATTTCTTTCATATAATTTTCACCTTTATGAAAAACTCCTTTCAATATTTTCTTTTTATTTAAAAAATCAATTAATATTAATAATGAACCAAACGCTCTGGAAATTGCGGTTGTATTTTGAAATGTTTCACGTGAAACATTTAAGTTAAAAACATCTCCATTAAATATGTTATAATTTAGCTTTAATCTTTCTTTTAAAATTTTTAAAAAGATGCATTTTCTATAGTTTTTTTCACATAATAACATTTTATTGTATCCGTATATTGCTAAAGGAACTCCAGGGAATCCCGCTCCAGAACCTATGTCTATAATATAATCATCTTTATTGATAAAATCAGTTATTTGTAAGCTATCTTTAATATGACGATTGAAATAATCATTCAATGTATTTTTTTGAACTAAATTAATTTTTCTATTCCATTCTTTTAAGATTAATAAGTATTTATCAAATAGTTCATTTTTTTGCATAAATTGATTATTAAATCGGTCTCTTTTTTATAAGTTTATCATGAATTTTTTAATCTTTCAATAAATAAAATGTTTCACGTGAAACATTTTGAATTTATAATTTTTTGCATTAAATAAGAATCTGTATTTTTAAAATATGATTTCCTTAATGAGATTATTCTGAAGTCTTGATTTAAATAAAAATTAAGAGCCGTTTTATTTGTAACAGAAACTTCAAGGAAAATTTTGAATTCTGATTTAGAAATGTTCCACGTGAAACATCTTGAATTTAGAAGTGCTGTACCGATACCTTTTTTTCTAAATTTAGGATCCACAGCTATATACACAATATCTGCCTCGCTATCAGAAGCTAAAAATATAATATATCCTATAAGTCTTTTATTTAAAAATGCACCGGCAGTTTTGTATTGTTGAAGAGTTAAATAGGCATTAAAAGAAGAATTTGAAATTGGATAATTAGCAAAATGTTTCACGTGAAACATTTTCAAATTTTGAAAATCATTAAGATTTAAAATTCTAACATGAATATTCTGGAGTAAACCCATAATTTATTCGTAAATCAGTGTTTATAAATTGAGAATTTTGAAAAAACAAAGAAGTATTTGATAAATCCAATTGTATTTTGGCTAAATTAATATTTAAAAATAGATCTGGGTTTTCTGTAAATATTATATCATTATTTTGCAAATACTTTTGGGGTAAATTTTCTATATTTATTTTTCCTAATTTGTCATTATTGAATTGAGAAGTAAAATAATCTCCTCGCATTGTCGGGATAGCAATAGTTCCTTTTGAGTAAGTTCCAATTAAGACTTTAAGATAAGTTAGAAAATGAGAAATTCCCCAAAATTTAGCTGTTGGAAATGAAATTGAAAAGGCTTTTACTATAGAATTAATAATTCGAATACTAGTAAAAGAACAAGGACCAGAAGAATAAAATAAGTTTTCTAAATTATTTATCTGATATTTCGAAATGATATTAGAAATAAAAAGAGGTATATTATCTGCAAGATTTCTTGATTCCTTTTCAATATATATATCTTCTAGATTTCCATAAACTATATGAAATTCCTTATCTTTTAGAAAAATAGAAATATTCATTGACGCCTAAACTCGATTTCTACATATTTTGAAATATCTGATAAAACATTGTCATCAGGTAAAGGTATATTTAAATCTTTATCTGATGAACGTATTATACATTCTTGCAAAATCCATTTTTTGATATCTTTTGCTTTTAAGAATTTTGCAATATTAACTAAATCTTCTGAATTGATATTTCTTGAATCCACCGTGGTCCTGATTTCAAAATTTATTCCAGAATTTCGAAGTAATTCAAAAGATTCCAGAGCTAGTTTGCCTGAATTTGGTATTTTTGTTATTTTTTCATACTTTTCAAAATCCGTTTTTATATCAAAACCAACCCAATCTAATAGAGGTAAGACATGTTCAAATTTATTCGGGATTGTTCCAGCCGTATGTAGCCCTATTAAAAATCCTTTCTGTTTTACAACGAAAATCGCGTCATAGAGATCTTTTTGCATAAGTGGTTCTCCTCCACTAAACACAACTGCATCCAATAGATCTTTTCGTTCTTCTAAAAAAGATAAAAGCTCGTCAAAGTCAATAGTTGCCGGTTTTTTATAATCTTGAAAATCGGGATTATGGCAATAAACACAACGTATTGGACAGCCTTGAGAAAAAACAACTGCAGATAATTTCCCCGGATAATCTAAAGTAGAAAATTTTAAAATTGCAGCTATTTTAAAATCAAGAGTTGGCATAGACTTTATTCCGGAAAAGATTTAGATTTTTGTTCAAGATTTTTAAAGAACTCGAGCATAGAATTAAAATCTATTGTGAGTGTATCTTTTGAATTAAGTCGCCGTATACTTATTGTTCTTTTTTCAATTTCATTTTTTCCAAGGATTATAATAGCGGGAATTTTAGAAAGAGAATGCTGCCTGATTTTATAATTTATCTTTTCATTTTCTGTATCGAGTTCTATTCTAAATCCTTCGTTTTCCAAAATAGATTGAACTTCCTTTGCATAATCTATACTTTCATCAGTCACAGTTGCTATAGCAATCTGAACAGGGGCAAGCCAAAACGGAAATTTTCCAGCATAATTTTCAATAAGAATTCCAATAAATCTTTCCAAAGACCCGACAATTGCACGATGAAGCATAACAGGAGTTTGTTTGTTTCCGTCACGATCTATATAGTGAATATTAAAACGTTCCGGCAAATTGAAATCAACCTGAAGAGTTCCACATTGCCAATCGCGTCCGAGACAATCTTTCAAAACAAACTCCAATTTTGGACCATAGAATGCACCTTCACCTTTGTTTATAGTGTTGTAACTTAGGCCTGCAGCATTTGCCGCATCCATAAGTGATTTTTCAGCTAAATCCCAAACTTCATCACTTCCAACGCGTTTTTCAGGACGATCTGAAAATTTCACTTTAATGTCATGAAATCCGAAAGCAGCATAAATCTCTTTCAAGATTGAACAAACATCCATAGTTTCTGAAACTATTTGATCTGGAGAACAGAAAATATGACCATCATCTTGCATAAATGCTCTTAGTCTCATGACTCCATGAAGTGAACCGGAGGATTCATTTCGATGACATAACCCAAACTCGCCCATACGAATTGGTAAATCACGATAACTCTTAACTGCACCTGTTTTATAACATATTATATGTCCCGGGCAGTTCATAGGTTTTATGGCCATTTGAGTATCTTCATCTTCAACAACAAACATATTTTCTTTAAATTTCGCCCAATGTCCAGAAGTTTCCCAGAGAGATTTATTCATCAATTGCGGAGTTTGAACAAGAAAATATCCATGCTTTCTAATAACAGATGTGATGTAATCTTTAATTAAATTAAACAAAATGCAACCGTTTTTTAACCAAAAAACATTTCCCGGAGTAACATCATCTAAATGGAATATCCCCAATTCTGGTCCCAGTTTCCTGTGATCATGCGCTTGTGCTTCTTCAAGGAGTGTGAAATAAGAATTCAACTCTTTTTTTGTTGGAAAAACTGTTCCATAAATTCTTTGAAGCATATCATTTTGGCTATCTCCACGCCAATAAGCACCAGCTACAGAAGTCAATTTAAACGCTTCAGAAGGAATATATCCCGTTGAAGGAATATGAGGACCTCGACATAAATCCGAAAAATCACCTATTGTATATATGCCCACTTTTTCAGAATCTATAGATTCAATCAATTCAAGTTTATATTTCTGATTCTTTGAGGAAAAATATTCAATAGCTTCCGATTTTAACATTTCAGAACGAATAAAAGGTAAATCAGCAGCTATGATTTCTTTCATTTTTTGTTCAATCAATGCTAGTTGATCAATTGAAAAATCTTTTTCAGATTTTATATCATAATAAAATCCATTCTCAATGGCAGGTCCAATTGCTAATTTCGCTTTTGGATCTATTTCCAAAACAGCCTTTGCAAGAACATGAGCTGTTGAATGACGGAGTATGTCAAGACCATCTTGATCTGAATATGTTATTAGCGTAATTTTATCATTTTCATTTAATTTCGTTGATAAATCAACAAGTTTTTCATTAATCTTTGCTGCTAAAACTTTTTTCTGTATACCAATTTTGCAAGCAAGATCTAATGCAGAAGAATCATCTTCTATTTCAAATTTTTCGTTATTTTTTAAGTATATAATCATTATTTCCCCTTATTTATTCAACAACTTTCGGAACTGAATACATGTCAAATTTTTTGTATTCAGAATTAGTTAATAATTCTTCTTTTGTGTTAGTCATAAATGGAATATCTTTTCTTTCAGGAGTATCTTCCATATCTTTTAGGTCATTTATATCAACATCTGATACATCAATCTTTGAGAGTTGTTCTATCCAATTGAAGACTTGGTTTAATTTATTGAGGAATTGATCTTTTTCGTTTTCATCAATTTTAATTTTTGCTAACCGACAAACTTTGTCAAGATCCGTTATATTTAACACGATTCATTTATGAAAATGATATTACACCCTATATGATATCATTTTATGGATAATTTTCCAATACTCATAATATATGATCATGACCTTTTAAAGTGATGATTCTTCCTCGTGGAGTCTTTTGAATTAATCCTCTTTGGATTAAATATGGTTCAATTACTTCTTCAATTGTATTTACTGATTCACAAAGCGCTGCTGCAATTGTGTCCAATCCAACAGGTCCCCCTCCAAATAAATCCTTTATAACTCCAAGATACTTTTTATCTTCCGAATCTAGTCCCATAGGATCCACATTTAACTGATCTAAAGAAGTAACTGTTATGTCGTAAGTTATTATTTTCTTTTCACTGAAGCTAGAAAAATCTCGTATTCTTCTGAGCAATCTATATGCTATTCTAGGTGTTCCTCTGGATCTCTTTGAAATTTCCAATGCAGCTTCTTCCTCTATTTCAAATCCCAATAAAGCCGTATTTCTCTCGATTATAGATGCTAATTCTTCAATTGTATAAAATTCAAAACGAAGTGGTATACCAAAACGTTCACGCAATGGTTGTGTTAATAGGCCTAATCTTGTTGTTGCAGCAACGACAGTAAATTGCGGAATATCTATTCGAATAGATTTTGCCGTTTGTCCTTCTCCAATTAATATATCTATTTTAAAATCCTCCATTGCCGGATATAACATTTCTTCAACTGCAGGATTCATACGATGAATTTCGTCAATGAACAAAACATCCTTCTCATTCATATTTGTTAATATAGCTGCTAAATCTCCAGGTTTTGTCAATATAGGGCCTGATGTAATTTTTATGGAAGAGCCCATTTCATTAGCAATTATTTGTGCCATTGTGGTTTTTCCAAGTCCCGGAGGGCCTGATAAGAGAACGTGATCTAAAGCCTCATTACGTGTTTTTGCGGCATTTATAAAAACTTCCAAATTTTTGCATATTGGTTTTTGGCCTGTGAAGTATTCCAAAGATTTTGGGCGAAGAGATTTGTCCGCAAGTACATCTTCAGGTGATAAATTTGGCGTTACGATCCTGTCCATTAATGCTCTCATTATAAATGTTTAACATTATTATAGCATATTCTAAAGAGTTTTAATTATTTGTTATTTTATAAGTGTCAAATAGATTTATAAAAATTCCTAAAATTTTATGAAACTTCTTATTTTTTTGACGTGAGAAAAGAGTAGGGAATATGGAGCGCGCGGCACGTGGTATTCTAAACATTATACCACGTGCCGCGCGCAAAATCTAAAATGAAGGGGGCCTAACAAGATTTTATCAACTACTTATTTCAACCCCTGTTTTATCGTAGGTTTTTGTATAACCTTGAGCTTTTCCATCGACATAAGGCGTTATGGACATAACTTCTCCTGATGGATAGAAGGTTACTTTATCTCCGCTTAATAATCCATTTTCAAAAAAGGAAAGCTCATATATACCTCCTCCTTGCGATTTTGGATAATAAAGCAAATTTTTTCCAGATTTTAATCCCTCAGCATATACACATTCTAGAACTATATCACCAAAATCATCAAACGCTTTGTAAAGTCCATGTTGAAGTCCATTCTTATATTCAGACTGAATTTGCTTCATTCCGTTTTCGAAATACGTAATAAATTTTCCGTTCTGCTTCCCATTTTTGTATTCTATAATAGAGAGGATCTTTCCGGTTGGATAATATTGTCTAACTTCACCATTTATAATATCATTTTCATAGTTTATTTCAGAAAGAATAATATTTTCAGGAGATACAAATGTTGTTTCCCCATGCTTATGTCCGTTGACAAAGTTTATGATTACTTTCCCATTTGCAACATCCTGAACAAATTCTCCCGTAAAATTATTGTTAATTTCAGGCATTTTCTTTTACGAAATTATCTAATGCTTCACAGCATTTTTGCGCTCTTTCATTAGGTGTTAAAGCATTAATTTTGATTCCGTTTTTTTCAAAATATTTTCTCATAACAGATTTTGCTCCATCAATAAGAGGAATATTTAGAACAATTATTTCCCTTATTTTTCCGAGTTTAGAACTATTTTTTGAAAAAATAACAGACATATCAACGTTGTCATTTTTTCCGTTTAAAATACATTTTGTGGAAAGTGTTGAATTTTTTTCAACTGTGTGAAAATTACTTCCTAATTTATATTCTTTCACAGCTTGTAATGTTGCTGTTTTTAATCTCCAAAGCAGAAAATTTACTAGTGATTCAATAAGCTTATCGTTTTTTTCACCACAGAAATTTTTTGAAATCGCTGTCGTATCCAAATTGGCTAGAGCAAATTTCATCATACTTTGCTCATTTGCTCCTTTATTAACCAAGTTAATAAATTCTGGATACATCTCTTTTATCCTATTTTCTGCAGTTGTTTGCAAATCTGTTTTTGAGCTATTTGCTATTGCTTTACTTAAATATGATTCACTGACAAATCCAGAACATAAGAAAGCAAACATAGCCATCATACCTAAAGAAAATTTTTTTAATGACATAATATTAAAACCTGTTAAAAACTCTTTCTTTTATTATAGCACATTTTTCAATTATGTACCCCTATAGGATCAACATTTCTATTCGAGCATTGGCAAAGAACTTATTTCTCTGGATATTAAGGGGAGAGGAAAACGTATCACCAAAATTCATCGCAGTATAACTATTTTATTCACAGATAGGCTGGTTAATTACGGATTTGTCCTTTGATTCTTTTATACAATCTTCCGGACAGTCTCGTTAATTTTTCCTGCTAAATTAACTACAATTACAATTCTTTTCTCCAATAACACTATCTGCAAGAATCATTTTCTTTTTTAATTCCTCATCACATTTTGGACAATATTCATGTGCTCCTTCTAAATATCCGTGAATTGGACAAATAGAAAAAGTTGGAGTAATTGTTATATAAGGGATTTTATACCTTGTCAAAACTTTTCGAACTAGGTTCTTACAAACTGAATAATCTGAAACTCTTTCTCCCATAAAAAGGTGAATAACTGTTCCCCCTGTATATTTTCTTTGTAATTCTTCTTGATGATCTAAAGCTTCGAATAAATCGTCTGTATAACTTGCTGGAAGTTGTGAAGAGTTTGTATAATATGGAGCTTCTTTTGATCCAGCTTGTATAATATCTGGATATCGCTTTGCATCCTCTTTTGCAAAACGATACATACATCCTTCTGCTGGTGTTGCCTCTAAGTTATAAAGATGTCCTGTTTCCAGTTGGAATTCAACGAGTTTTTCACGAATATGATCCAGAACTCTGATAACCAATTCTTTTCCTTCTTTGAAAGTTATATCACAGTTATCATTAGTAAAGTTACGAACCATTTCATTCATTCCGTTAACTCCAATGGTTGAAAAGTGGTTTTTGAAAGTTCCAAGATATCTTTTTGTAAATGGATAAAGCCCACCTTCCATAAATCTTGTTACAACTTTTCTTTTCATTTCTAAACTGTTCTTTGCTGTTTTCAGTAAATCATTTAAATGATCAATTAATCCTAATTCATCACCCCTGTGGAGATATCCCAAGCGGGCACAATTAATTGTAACGACACCTATAGACCCTGTCTGTTCTGCTGATCCGAAAAGACTATTACCTCGTTTTAGAAGTTCACGTAAATCAAGCTGTAATCTACAACACATTGATCTGATCATATTCGGACTTAAATCAGAATTTACAAAGTTTTGGAAATAAGGAATTCCGTATTTTGCAGTCATTTCGAATAAGATATCAACATTCTCTCCCTCCCAATCGAAATCTTTCGTAATATTATATGTTGGAATTGGGAATGTGAAAACTCTGCCTTTGGAATCACCTTTTGTCATAACTTCAATATATGCTCTATTAATCATATTCATTTCTTTTTGAAGTTCGCCATACGTGAAATCCATTTCTTCACCCCCAATTATTGGATGATCATTTTTTAAATCATCAGGACAAACCCAATCGAATGTCAAATTGGAGAATGGAGTCTGAGTGCCCCAACGTGTTGGAACATTCATATTGAAAATGAAAGATTGCATTTGTTGATAAACCGTTTCATAATCCAAATTATCTTTTCTTATGAACGGAGCCATATACGTGTCAAAAGAGCTGAATGCCTGAGCCCCCGCCCATTCATTTTGGAGCGTTCCCAAAAAATTTACCACTTGTGAAAATGCTGTTGAAAGATGTTTTGGAGGAAGAGCTTCTGCTTTCCCTCCAACTCCATTAAATCCCTCTTGCAATAATGTCCTAAGTGACCATCCTGCACAATAACCTGAAAGCATATCTAAATCATGAATATGCATAAAGCCATTAATATGAGCTTCTGCTATTTTTGAGATATAAATTCTGTTTAACCAATAATTTGCAACAACTTTTCCGGAAAGATTTAATATCAATCCTCCAAGTGAATATCCTGTGTTGGCGTTTGCTTTTACTCTCCAATCCAATTGATCAACATATTCATCAACACTTGAAACAGCATTAACAAAAGATTTTTGTTCAGCTCTTAATTTTGCATGTTGTTCTCTATATAAGATATAAGCTTTTGCTGTTTTTAAATGATTATTTTCAATAAGAACTTGTTCTACTAAATCTTGAATATCTTCAATAGTTGGAGCTGATTTTGAATGTTCTTTTGCTAATTTAGAAGCAACATTATGAGCCAAGAATTTTGACTCTGAAGACCCAAATTCTCCTGTTGCTGTAGCAGCTCCTGCTATTGCATTTGTTATTTTATCAATTTCAAATGGAGCAAATGTCCCATCTCTTTTTATTACAAATTTTAAAACTTGCGAAAAATTATTATTCTCCATTTGAAATCCTTTCTTCTATTAAAGTTATTGTATTTTTTAAACCATAAAGCGAAATAAATGTTCCCATTTTAGGACCGCTTTCAGCTCCAAATAATATCTTATAAAGTGCTAAGAACCATTCACGAATATTATCAAAATGCTTTTTTCCTATCTCAAAAATAATATTCTGAATTTCTTCTGAGGAAACATTCGAATCAAGGTTTTTTAACGAATTCCTAAGTTCATTAAGCACTTCTTTTTGAAATTCAGTCGGTTTTTCAAGAATCCTTGTTCCAGCTATAAAATCTTTGTAATAAACTATTGCAAATTTTGCCAATTTACTCATAAATTCCAAAGTTTTTGAAGATGCATCATTTCCCAAATATTTCTTAACAAATTCCATTAAGACCTCTTCATTAGTAGTATTGCAAGCTTGCACTAAATTTAATAACATTGAAAACTTCAAACAACCATCATAATTTGGAGGATTGCCATTGTGTATATGATATACAGGGTTATCCAAATGCTTTTCTTCAGATTCTGTTTGAAATTTCGCTAATGCATCAATATATTCATCCATAGCATTTGGAATAACATCAAAAAACAATCGTTTTGCTCTTCTCGGAGACTGATACATATAATACGCCAAACTCTCAGAAGGAGCGTATTTTAACCATTCATCCATTGAAAGACCGTTTCCTTTTGATTTTGAAATTTTTTTTCCTTCATTATCTAAAAACAGTTCATATGTCAAATTTTCAGGAGGATTTCCACCTATTATTTTGCATATTTTTGATGATAATTTGAATGAGTCTATAAGATCTTTTCCATTCATTTCATAATCAACTCTAAGAGCAGACCATCTCATTCCCCAATCAGCTTTCCATTGAAGTTTGCACTTCCCATCCAAAACAGAAACTTCCTCTAATTCTCCACTTTCTGGATTTCTATAAGTTATGGATTTATTATCAAAATTTATTTTTTCAACAGGAACTTGAAGTACTTTTCCAGTTTTTTTGCAAATTGGTAAAAACGGACTATATGTCTTTTGACGCTCTTCTCGAAGAGATGGAAGCATGACATTCATTATTTCTTTATAATGTTCAAGAATCTTTGTTAAGCTTTCATTAAATACCCCTGACTTATACATTTCCGTTGAACTCTTGAATTCATACTCAAAATCGAATGAATCAAGAAATCGTCTTAACATAGCGTTATTATGATGTGCGAAACTTTCATATTTATCAAAAGGATCAGGAACTGATGTTAGTGGTTTTTCAAGATTTTCAGAGAGCAATTCTTGATTTGGAACATTAGTTGGAACTTTTCTAAATCCATCCATATCGTCAGAAAAAACATATAATTTAGCAGAAATATCAGAAAGTTTTCGAAATGCATGCATAACAAGAGTTGTTCTTAAGACTTCCCCAAAAGTTCCTATATGAGGCAAACCTGAAGGTCCATATCCTGTCTCTAAAATAATTTCATTTTTTGGAAATTTTTTTAATCTATTTAGTATCTTCTTTGCTTCTTCAAAAGGCCAAGATTTTGCGTGCAATAAAATATCTTCAGGATGCATGATTTCCTTCAATTTAACTATAAGCTTTTAATTTAATATTATTATTTTAACACATTTTCATATCACTTCAAAGAACATCTGAAAATTTTTTATATACCTCTAAAGCGACATAAATTAAATCCAATTTTCTTCTTTTGTCCTGCTCATTTTCTTACGTGTAATGGAATCCAGATATTTCTTACGCAATCTTATAGACTTCGGAGTCACTTCAACTCTTTCATCATTTTTTATATAAGCAATTGCCTGTTCCAAAGACATTTCTCTTGGATTTGGTAATTTTATATTTTCGTCTTTTCCAGCAGCTCGGCAATTGGAGAGTTGCTTTTCTTTTGTTGGATTTACTTCCAGTTCATTTTCGCGGCTATTTTCACCTATGATCATCCCTTCATAAACAGGATCTCCGGGATGAACAAATAAAGTTCCTCTGTCTTTCAAGAAAAATAAAGCATAAGGAACGGCTTTTCCATTAGCTACGGAAACCAAAACTCCTCGATTTCTTTCTTCAATAGGGCCTTTATGAGGTGCATAAGAATGGAATGATCGATTCATAATTCCAGAACCACGAGTATCTGTCAGAAACTCACCATAATATCCAATAAGTCCTCTTGTCGGAATCAAAAACTTTATTCTTGTTTTCCCAACTCCTGAAGGACGCATATCTATCATTTCGCCTTTTCTTTGGATTAATTTATCAACAACAGTTCCTGTGAACTCATCATCCAAATCAACATATAATTCTTCAATAGGTTCAAGTGTTTCTCCTGTCTCTGGATTTTTATGGAACAAAACTTTAGGACGCCCGATTGATAATTCAAATCCTTCGCGTCTCATTGTTTCGATTATTATTCCGAGTTGCAATTCCCCACGTCCTGCCACTTCATATGACTCTTCCTGAGGTGATTTTTTGACTGTTATTGAAACATTCCCTTCAGCCTCTTTAAATAATCTGTCTCCTATCATTCTCGAGGTTAAATTCTTTCCCTCTTTTCCTGCAAGAGGAGAATCATTGACGGAAAAAGTCATTGAAATAGTTGGAGGATCTATTGGAAGAGCATTTAATGGTTCCATTACTTCTAGTGAAGCTATTGTGTCCGCAACCGTCGCTTTTTCAAGCCCGGCAATAGCAATGATATCTCCTGCTTGCGCTTTTTCAATAGGGATTCTTTTCAAGCCTTCAAAAGCTAGTAACTTTGTCAATCTTGAATGTTCCACATCATTTTGAGAACCCATTTTTAATGCGTGAACCGCATCATTTATATTTGCTTCTCCACTAAGTATTTTTCCAGTTAAAACTCGGCCCAAATATTGATCATATTCCAACATAGTCACAAGCATCCTGAAAGGGGCGTTTTCTTCAATTGAAGCATCTGGAACATATTCCAAGATCGTATCCAGCAAAGGAACCATGTCTTTTCTTTCATCCTTTTCCAGATTTTTAACCGACCATCCATTCCTTCCAGAAGCATAAACTATAGGAAAATCTAGTTGAGTATCATTTGCTCCAAGTGCAATAAAAAGATCAAACACCTCATCCAAAACTTCGGAAACTCTTGCATCTGATTTATCTATCTTATTTATAACAACAATTGGATTCAGATTTAATGCTAATGCCTTTGATAAAACAAATTTAGTTTGAGGCATAGGTCCTTCAGCTGCATCAACTAGCACCAAAACACCATCCACCATACTCAGTATTCGTTCAACTTCTCCTCCAAAATCAGCATGCCCCGGAGTGTCTACTATATTCAGTTTAGTTCCTCGCCAGTTGAAGCTTGTGCATTTTGCAAGAATAGTGATACCTCGTTCACGTTCCAATTCATTTGAATCCATAGCACAGGTTTGAATTGTTTGATTATCTCGAAATAACCCGCTTTGTTTGAATAATGCATCGACTAATGTTGTTTTTCCGTGATCAACGTGAGCAATAATTGCTAAATTCTTAATATTAACAGACATCTTTCCTAAATACCTAAATCAATCTAACTCTATATAAAATCTGAAGATGATATTCCAGACCTCTTATGCTATAATAACATATATTTCTTTTAAGTAAAACAAAATATGTCAGAAACAACATTTGAACAAGCCTTAACCGAATTGGAAGAAATAATAAAAAAATTAGAAGACGGAAAATTACCTTTAGAAGATGCTGTCAAAGCATTTGAAAGAGGTTCTGAATTAAAGAAAATTTGTGAAGAAAAATTAAAAAATGCTCAATTGAAAATTGAAATGCTCTCTGAAAAAACAGAATAGAAGCAAAAATCTTAATTGGCCCCTAAGGAGAGTGGCATGCTTTCGTACATACCACTCATTGTTAGTTTATATTATTAAGGATTTGAAGTTCCAGTAGTCTTTGGAGCACCAATGTTCATAACGCCTTTCACGAAAAGTTTCCATCTATTACAAGGCTATCATATGCGATATCTTCAGTTCTTTTATGCATCTTGACACCCCATTCATGTAAATAATCCTTCACTTCTGTTTGTGAAGGCAACTTTTGAGTATCAATCCTCTCCTTAGATGTCTCTCCAAGAGTTTTTCCACTATCCATTACCTTTGATATAACCAAAGGATTTACTATATCAGGACTAAACAAACCTCTGGAGTTGTCTTTTCCTAATATCTTTTTCTTATCGTCAGTGTATCCGTTCATAAAGATTTTTTCTGGATTCGCATCTTCAAGATTTAAAGTCCTATTATCTTGATCAAGAGAATATCCTGTATTTACTT